>JAFMRC010000305.1 GCA_017354375.1 Nocardiopsaceae bacterium
CGTGGGAGGACCGCCCGGCCGAGCGGCGGGGGCCGGGCGGCGGACGGGATCCGCGAGGCCTGGGGCCGCGGGGTTCCAGGGATCCCCAGGGTTCCCGGGATCCGCGGGGGCTGGGGCCGCGGGGCACTCGGGATCCGCGGAGCGCCCGGGATCCGCGGGACGCCCGGGATCCGCGGGACGCCCGGGACTTCGGCCGGCAGGATCCACGGCGGCCGGCACCTGGCCGGCCGGCGCCTGGCCGCGACTACGCCGACCGCGGGGACTACGAAGACCGCCTGCAGCGGGACGAGGACTATGGCGACCGCCTGGAGCGGGACGAGGAATACGGCGACCGCGGGGGGCGGGGCGGGATCGACGAGAACGTCGCCGCCGACCGGCGGCTGGCCACGATGAGCTTCATGCAGGCCGTTCTCGTCGGCGCGTGGCAGATCCTCGCGCTGCTGCCCGGCATCAGCCGGGACGGCATCGTCACCGTCGGCGGCATGCGCAGGGAATTGCGCCGGGATGACGCGGTGCGGTACTCATTCCTGCTGTCCGCCCCGGTGATCCTGGCCGCGGGCGTGCTCAAGCTCAAGGATCTGACCGGGCCGGAGGCCAACGGCATCATGGGGCCGGTCCTGCTTGGCAGCGCGCTGGCCTTCGTGGGGGCGTACTTCTCGGTGCGGTACCTGACGAGGTACTTCAGCGAGTCCAAGTCGCTCAAGCCGTTCGGCTACTACTGCCTGGCCTTCGGGATCGTGGCGTTCGGCTACCTGATGCTCGGCGGATAGTCCCGCGGCGCGCCTCCGCGCCGCTGCGGGATCGTGTACGCGATGGTGCCTTCGCTGTCGCCTTCCGCCGCCTCTGCCACTTTCGCCACTTCCGCCACGCCCCCGGCCCGGGCAGGATCAACTTTTGGGGCATGAGGGCCCTAAACGCGTCCGGTTCGCGGCATTTGTGGGGCCGTCATGCGCTAAAAGTCGCGGCTCCCGTCGGGGATCGCCCGCCAGCGGCCCGGGAACACGTCGGCTCACCTACCACAACTTAGGGATATTTCCCAATGACGGGGGATGGGTCTTATCGGCAGCCTTACCGGTGAGGAGGTAACCGATGAAGACCCACGGAATGCGGCACATCGCCGGGCGGGTGACGGCGACGTTGCGGGAGATGCACGAGGCGCAGCGGCGGCTGACGGCCCTGAACATGGCGCCGGACCGGTACATCGCCAACCCGGACGCGCCACCAGAGACTTACGCCGAGTTCCTGATGCGCACCTCCGGACCGCTGATCCACGAGCCGCCCGCCCGCAAGCGGATCCTGGGCTGACCCGGCGACGAGGCAACGGCATTACCCGCGCGGCGTGGAGTTTTTTTGCACTATAAGTGCCGCAAAACTCCACGCTGATGGAACTCGGCCGGGACGGTCGATGATCAGTGTAGACTGATCAACGCAGGCTTCTCAGATACGGCTTAATACCTACAGGAGGCGCTCGTGGCCGGCACCCGTCCCGCCCTGCTCGTCATGGACTTCCAGCACGGCATCGTGGAGCGACTCGGGGACCCGTCGGTCATCGACGCGGCGGACCGCGCCGTCAAGGCCGCCCGCGCTCACGACATCCCGGTGATGTTCGTGCGCGTCGCCTTCCGGCCCGGGTACCCGGAGGTGGCCGAGAGCAACGCCCCCTTCGCCGCCGCGGCGAAGCAGTCCGGCGACCTCATGACGCAGGAGCACCCGGCCACCCAGGTGCACGCATCGCTCGAGCCGCGCGCCAGCGAGCCGGTCGTCGTCAAGCGGCGGGTCAGCGCGTTCACCGGCAGCGACCTCGACGTCCTGCTGCGCGGCGCGGACGCCGGCACCCTCGTCCTGGCCGGGATCGCCACCAGCGGGGTCGTGCTCTCCACGCTGCGCCAGGCCGCCGACCTCGACTACCGTCTCATCGTGCTCGCCGACGCATGCGCCGACCCCGACCCCGAGGTGCACCGCGTCCTGACCGAGAAGGTCTTCCCCAAGCAGGCTCACGTCACCACCGCCGACGAGTGGGCCAAGGGCCTGTGACGCCTGCCCCTGGCCCCTCGCGGCTCACTCCCTGGAGGCACCAGGGACCACCGGGTCCCACGTGACCCATATCACAAACATATATCGGAGGGTTTTCCGCGCGTACATCTCGCGTCAACCTTGATCTTTGCCTCACTGGTCCAGACCGATTGATGCCCAGGTCAGCAGAGTGACAAGCCGCACGCTCCCCGCTGCCGCCGACGCCTGTCACTATGAAGAAATCGCATTCCGACTCAAGCGATTGCTTGACCTGGACGAGAGGACCGTGTTCGTGGTCGATGTTGATGGCGTGCTGGAAAGCGCAGGCCTGAAGAATGACAAAGTGCGTGAGTACGTGCGTTACTGGGCGGAAATCACCGGCCCGGACAGCATCGAGGTCGTCAGCGTCGCGGACGACGCTCGCCTGATCTCCGAGGCCCTCGCCGCGGGCGAGATCCTGCCCGCGGGCGAGGGCCTGTATTACTCCCGGAGCTACTTCAAGGACACCGCGCGCTCGGAGGAGCGCACGATCGTCGCCACCAGCAACCCGGCCGACAAGGGCGTCTACAACAACTGGAAGCCAGCGGCCGAGATGAAGGAGAAGGTCACCGGGCTGATGCGCGGTGCGTCGGCAGGCAAGACGATGTACGTCATCCCCTACCTGATGTCCGCTCCCGGATCCCCGCTGGAGAAGTACGCCGCCGGCGTCCAGCTCACCGATAACCGCGGCGTCGTGCTGCACATGAACCGCATGGCGCGGGTGAGCCCGGAGTACATCAGCAACCTGGCGGACCCCGGCCACTTCGTCCGGGCCGTCCACGTGACCGGCGACTTGCGGAACCTCGGCCAGGGCACCCCCGATGACAAGCGCTACTTCGTCACGGTCGCCGACGAGCGGACCATCCTGCACTTCGGGTCGTCCTACGGCGGCAACGCGTTGCTTGGCAAGATCGCCCACGGCCTTCGCCAGGCCTCCTACGACGGCTGGGCGTCGGGGACCTTCCTCGGCGAGCAGTTCATGCTGCTGGGAATCACCGACCGGCGGACCGGGAAGAAATGGCACATCGCCGGCGGCTTCCCCAGCGCGTCCGGCAAGACCAACCTGGCGATGACGCTGTCCCCCGACGCCCTCGGCGACCGCTACTACGTGGAGTTCTACGGCGACGACATCACCTGGATGTGGGTCGGCGAGGACCGCCGCCTGTACGGGATGAACCCCGAGTTCGGGGCGTTCGGCGTCGCCAAGGACACCAACGAGAAGACCAACCCGACCGCCATCGACGCGATCGCGGCCGGCACGCAGGCGATCTTCACGAACGTCGCCTACAACGCCAAGACCCAGGAGGTCTGGTGGGAGGGCCGTACACCCGAGCCCCCCAAGGACCTCGATGGCTGGCTGGACTGGAAGGGCAAGCCGATCGCGGAGCGGTCCGCGGCGGAGAAGAACGACCCGTGGGCGCACCCGAACAGCCGGTTCACCACCACCCTCGCCAACGTTCCGAACGTCGCGGGAGACTACGCCGAGCCCCGGGGCGTGCCAATCGACGGCATCATCTTCGGCGGCCGTACCCGTGACCGCGAGCCGCTCATCCGCGCGATCACCGACCCGGCCGAGGGGGTTTACGACGGCCTTACGCTCGGCGCCGAGGCCACCTTCGCGACCGAGGGCATCGACGGCCAGCTTCGCTACGACCCGATGTCGATGCGCCCGTTCATGTCCTACTCCGAGGGCGCGTACGCAGCGCACTGGCTGAGGATCATCGGCGAGTGCGCGCACAAGCCGATCTTCGCCCACGTCAACTGGTTCCAGCGCGACGCCGCGGACGGGCACTTCCTGTGGCCGGGGTACCGGGAGAACCTGCGCGCCCTGCTGTGGCTCATGCAGGTCAAGGAGGGCGAGGCGAAGGGCGTGCGGACCCCGGTCGGCATCCTGCCCGCCAAGGGCGAACTCAACCTGGCCGGCCTGGAGATCGACCCGGCCGACCTTGACGCGCTGCTCACTATCGACACCGCCCGCTGGAAGCAGGAGATGGGCTTCCGGGAGCAGCACCTCAAGCAGTTCGAGAACCTGCCGGAGGAGATTTGGGCGGCGCACCGCCGGGTCGCCGAAGGACTCGGCGCGTGAGCTGACCCGGGACGCGCGAGCTGACCCGGGACGCGCGAGCTGACCGGAACGCGCGCACGAAACCCACGAAACCGCCCTAATCCCGAAACTTTCGGGATAAGATCCTCGGGTGGAGGGCCGTAAACCCGTGGGAGCTACCAGTGAGCACTCTGGGGAATCGACGGGGTTCGACACTTCGGTACCGAATGTCGCCCGGATGTACGACTACTGGCTGGGCGGCAGGGAGAACTTCCAGTCCGACCGGTCAGCCGCCGAGTACATCCTCAACCTGTCGCCCGAGACAGAGCACGTGGCACGCGACAACCGGGCCTTCCTGCACCGCGCGGTTCGCTTCCTGGCCGGGCAGGGGGTAACCCAGTTCCTGGACATCGGCAGCGGCATGCCCGGCACGCCGTCCGTCCTCGATGTCGCCCGCGAGGTCAATCCGGAAGCCCGGGTCGTGTACGTGGACTACGACCCGATCGTGGTGTCGCACGGGAACGCGCTGCTCACCAAGTCGCCCCGGGCCGCCGTGGTCCAAGGCGACCTGCGGCAGCCGGAGGACGTGCTCGGCCACCCGGCCATCCGCGCGCACCTCGACTTCGGCAAGCCGGTCGCGGTGCTGCTGCTGGCGGTCCTGCATTTCGTGTCCGACGACGATGACCCGGCACGGATCATCGCCACCATCCGCGACGCGCTCGCCCCCGGCAGCTACCTGGTGGTCGGGCACCTCACCCACGACGAACTCTCGGAGGCGGGCATATCCCGGGCGATCGCCGCGTTCGCCAAGACCAGCTCGCCTCTCTATCCGCGTACCACGAGCCAGATCCGCCGCCTGTTCGACGGGTTCGACCTCATCGATCCCGGCCTGGTCCCCGAGCCCGAGTGGCGCCCGGACGCCGATGGGCCACCACCAGCCAGCAAGAAGACCGTTTTCCTCGGCGGCGTCGCCCGGAGGGCCTGACGTCAATGCGGCTGATATGGCCTGGTTAAGCCCGATAGGCTTCCGTGGTGGACGACATCCAGAACGCGTACGGGCTTCCAGGCGCGCTCCCCCCGCTCCGCCTCCCTCCCGACGCCGAACTGGCGCGACAGGCGCGCGACATCCCGCTACTGCGCGAACTCGCCACGCTGGCGGAGTGGCTAGGCGAGAACGGCAGGCCCGTCGATGACGACGAGAACCTGCGGAAGGACGTGCGGGAGGAGGCGCTAACCGTCCTGGGCGTCTCGCCGGAGCGGCTCCGCATCCTGTGGAAGTACGCCATGTCCGTGGACTGGGTGGAGATCGACCTCCCGGACGACGCCGACCCCACCGACGAGACCGTGTACGCGTTCCCCGGCGAGACGGCGGAAACCTGGGCAAACGGCATCGGCATCGGCAGCGATGGCGAAGAGCCCGGCGACGAGGACGCGGACGCCGACACCCTCGACGCATGGGCGTCGGCGTTCGCGGCGGTGCTCAGCGAGGCGATCTGCGCCGCGGCCGACGAGGCCAGCCACCCGGTGGACATCGACGTGCACGCCCCCGGCGCCGCGATAGCGGTGGTTCTCTTCCTGAGCCGCCGCGAGGGCCTGTACCGCGAGGAAGCCCGGAGGCTCGTCCGGGACGTCGTCACCGGCGAGCTGCCGCCGGACCGCGCCCGGCAGGCATGGGAAGAGTGGGTCAGCGCGCACGGTCACCCCGCGGACGTGCTGCTCAGCCAGCTCGCCGAGGTCGGCGCGGTGACGCTGCCACGGACCGATGACGGGACGGTCCGCTTCACGCCGCTGGCGCTGCGGGAAATGCGACTCCAGCTCGCCAACGAGGGCGTGGATATCCCGCTGCTCCCCTCGGCCATCGATGAGCTCACCGCCCGGCAGTTGCTGGCGCTGGCCGAGGGAACCCCGGCCGAGGAGTTCGAGGCGGACGCGGACGCGTGGCTGATGGCGCACGGCCCGCAGCGGTCGGCCAGCCTCCTCCTCAACCTTGCCGCTGACGCCGAGCCCGCGCAGCGGCTCACCGCCGTCTCCGTCGTCACCCGGGCCGGCCAGGCCGCCGAGCCCGCCTGGCGGGATAGCATCGACGTGCTCTCGCTGCGCCCGTACGCGAAGGTGGCGCTGGCGGGCCTAGCGCTCGGCACCGTGCCTGAGGTGTCCACCACGGGGGGCGGGCTCGCGCTGCTGCCCGAATCGGTCCCGCCGGACGCCCTGCCGCCGGAGTTGCGGCCGCTGCCGGACGACCTGGCGTGGCTGGCCACGGACGTGATCGCGCTCGCCTGCGACGACGAGGCCACCGACCCGCACGCGATCGCCGCGGCCTTCGCCCAGTCCGTTCCCCCGGGCGAGGAGTGGAACGCGCTCGACATGCTGTGGCGGGGACCGCACCCGGACGCCCGGCGGGTACTCGATCACCTCGGCCGCTACCATCCGGACAAGGCGGTCGCGAAGGAAGCCCGCCGCGCCGCCCGCAAGGCCGCCAGCCGCGGTCCCGGC
>JAFMRC010000095.1 GCA_017354375.1 Nocardiopsaceae bacterium
GTCCACGACGGCCCGCACCGCCGCCAGCTGCTCGGCGACCCGGGCGGGCGCCGTGCCGCCAGCGCCCTTGCGCGAGGCCAGGGCCCCGTCAACCGTGAGCACTTCCCGCACGTCCGGGGTCAGGTGCGGCGACACCGTGGCCAGGTCGGCGTCGCTGACCTCATCGAGCCCGACCTCGTTCACCTGGCACCACACGACCAGGTGTCCGACGATCTCGTGCGCGTCGCGGAACGGCACGCCGCGCCGCACCAGGTACTCGGCCAGGTCGGTGGCGAGCGTGAACCCGGCGGGCGCCAGCTCGCGGAGCCGCCGCGTGTTGATCCGCAGCGTGCCGACCAGGCCGGCCATCGCGGGCAGCACCAGCAGCAGCGTGTCGACCGCGTCGAATACCGGCTCCTTATCCTCCTGCAGGTCCCGGTTGTAGGTGAGGGGAAGCCCCTTGAGCGTGGACAGCAGCCCGGTGAGCCCGCCTATCATCCGGCCGGCCTTGCCGCGGGCCAGCTCGGCCACGTCCGGGTTCTTCTTCTGCGGCATGATCGAGGAGCCGGTCGCGTACGCGTCGTCGATCTCGATCCAGCCGAACTCGCGGGAGGACCACAGCACGATCTCCTCGCCGAGCCGGGACAGGTGCACGCCGATCAGCGCGGCGGCGAAGCAGAACTCGGCGGCGAAGTCCCGGTCGGAGACGGCGTCCATCGAGTTCGCCGCGGCCGAGTCGAACCCGAGCTCGTCGGCGAAAACCTGCGGGTCGATCGGCAGCGACGATCCGGCGAGCGCGCCGGCGCCGAGGGGACAGACCGCGGCCCGGGAATCCCAGTCCCGCAGCCGGGCCGCGTCCCGGGCGAACGCCTGGACGTGCGCGAGCAGCTGGTGGGAGAACAGCACCGGCTGGGCGTGCTGCAGGTGGGTCATCCCGGGTACGGGCGTGTCCCCGCAGGCCTGCGCCTGGGAGATCAGCGCGGTCTGCAGCTCGGCGAGCCGGCTGACCACGAGCCGGGCGTGGTCGCGCAGGTACAGGCGCAGGTCGGTGGCCACTTGGTCGTTGCGGCTGCGGCCGGCCCGCAGCTTGCCGCCGAGCGATCCCAGCCGCTCCAGCAGGCCGCGTTCCAGCGCGGTGTGCACGTCCTCGTCGGCGACCGTCGGCCGGAAGGATCCGTCCTCCACGGCCTGGTACAGGTCCTCCAGGGCCTTGCTCATCGAGTCGGACTCGTCGTCGGTCAGCAGCCCGGCGCGGTGCAGCATGCGCGCGTGGGCGCGGGACGCCAGCAGGTCGTAGCGGGCCAGCCGCCAGTCGAACTGCACGCTCAGCGACAACCGCGCGAGCGCGTCCGCGGGCCCGCCCTCGAACCGCCCGCCCCACAGCCTCGTAGGCCCAGCGCCGGAATCCATCTCAGCCACCTATCTCATCTCGTCTCTAAGCCCCCGGATCCCTGCCCCGGATCCCTGCTGCCGGGGCTACCCAGCTTATTGGCCTAACCGGAGCCATGCGGGCCTGAGGCTAGCGCCGGTGCTCGGCGAGGCGGAGGAACTCCGCGGCCAGTTCCTCGCCCCCGGACGGATCCCGGGAGATCACCAGCACCGTGTCGTCGCCCGCCACCGTCCCGAGCACGGCCGGCCAGGCGACGTGGTCGATCACCGAGGCGAGGAACTGCGCCGCGCCCGCCGGGGTGCGCAGCACCACCATGTTCGCGCTCGCCTCCGCCGAGGTGAGCAGTTCCTTCAGGTACCGCGTCAGGCGCGGCGGGGCCGGCTCCGACGCGCCGCCGTCGGCCGCCTTGGCCGCGGCGCTTCCCCGGTCAGCCGGCTCCGGCCGGCTCCCCGGCGGAGGAGGAAACTGGATATCCGGAGTCGGCATGATCCGTTCGGCCGAATCCTGGGTGGTGGCCGCGCCGAGCCCCAGCCCCGGCCGCGACCCCGGCCCGCCGGGCGCCTCGGGCAGCGCGTACACCAGCGACCCGTCCGCCGACCGCAGCCGCACCACCCCCAGGTCGTCCAGGTCGCGGGAGAGCGTCGCCTGCGCGACGTGCATCCCGGCGTACTTCGCCAGCAGCGACGCTAGCTGCTCCTGGGAATGCACGTGGTCCCGGGACAGGATCGCCGCGATCCTCGCCTGCCGTGCCGCCTTGGTGGCGGGCATCGGGGCCGGCGCGCGGGCGGGCTCGCCGCCGGGAGCGCTCACGACCTCTCCAGCAGCCAGGTCAGCAGGGCCTTGCTCGCATGCCGGCGGTTCTCCGCCTGGTCCCACACCACGCTGGCCGGACCGTCGATGACGGCCGGGGTGATCTCCTCGCCGCGGTGGGCGGGCAGGCAATGCAGGACGATACCGAACGGGTGGGCGCGACTCACCAGTTCATTATTCACCTGGAACGGGGCGAGAAGGGCCTTCTTCTCCGCCTCGTCGGCCTGTCCCATCGACACCCACACGTCGGTGGCGAGCGCGTCCGCGCCCTCGCACGCGATGGCGGGGTTCTCCAGCACCACCGCCGAACCGCCCGTGGCGGCCGCGATTTGCAGCGCCCGCGTCATCACGATGGGGGCCGGCTGCAGGCTCGCCGGGGTGGCGATCCTCACGTGCATGCCGGCGGTGGCGCCGCCGAGCAGGTAGGAGTGCGCCATGTTGTTCGTGCCGTCGCCGAGGTAGGTCAGCGTGCGGCCCTTGAGGTCCCCGAGCTTCTCGGTGATCGTCTGCAGGTCGGCGAGGACCTGGCACGGGTGGAACTCGTCGGTCAGCGCGTTGACTACCGGGACCTCGCTGGCCGAGGCCATTTCCTTGATCCGGTGCTGGCCGGACGTCCGCCACGCGATCGCCGCGGCCTGGCGGGACAGCACCCGGGCGATGTCGGCGATCGCCTCCCCGCGCCCGATATGCGTGGTCTGGGCGTCGATGATCATGGGGGAACCGCCCAGTTCGGCGATGCCCGCGGACAGCGAGGCCCGGGTGCGGAGCGATGGCTTGTCGAAGAGCACCGCGACGGACTTCGGCCCGTCCAGGGGGCGGCGGGAGAACGGGGCCTTCTTCAGCTCGGCGGCCAGGGCCAGGACCTCGGCCTGCTCGGCCGGGGCCAGGTCATCGTCGCTAAGGAAGTGCCGGGGGGCCGTGGGGCTCGCGGGGTTCGCGGGGCTCATGCCTGGGTCGCCTCGTCGAGGATGGCGCCGAGCGCGGCCAGGAACTCGTCGGCCTCGGCCGCCGACAAGATGAGCGGCGGGGCGAGCCGCACCACGTCCGGCTGGACCGGGTTGACCAGGAAGCCGTGTGACTGAGCCACCGCGCGGACGGCCGGGGCCTTCTCCTCGGTCAGCGCCATCCCCAGCCACAGGCCGGAGCCGCGCACTCCCTTCAGCAGCGGATGATCGATCGCGGCGATGCCGGCCGACAGCCGGCCGCCGACATTCTTCACGTTGTCCAGCAGGCCGTCGGCCTCGATCGTGTCGATGACGGCGAGCGCGGCGGCGCAGGAAACCGGGTTGGCGCCGAACGTCGAGCCGTGGTCCCCCGGCGCGAACACGGTGCCGCACTCGCCGAGGCCTATGGTCGCGCCGATCGGCAGGCCGCCGCCGAGGCCCTTGGCCAGGGTCAGCACGTCCGGGAGGACGCCCTCCTTCTGGTGGGCGAACCACTCGCCGGTGCGGCCGATGCCGCTTTGCACCTCGTCGAGGACGAGCAGCGCGCCCGCCTCGTCGCACGCCCGCCGGACGGCCTTCAGGTACCCGGCGGGCGGCGGCACGACGCCGCCCTCGCCGAGCGCCGGCTCTAGGAACACCGCCGCGACCGTGGTGTCCACGGCGTTCTTGAGGGCGGTTTCGTCCCCGTAGGGGACCCAGCGGACGGTTGTCCCGAACGGGCCGAACGGCGTCCTGATCGACTCCTTGCCGGTGACCGACAGCGAGCCCATCGTGCGGCCGTGGAAGCTGCCGACCGCGGCTACCACGGGCTTGCCCTCGGGGTGACGGCGGCGGACCAGCTTGAGCGCGGCCTCGTTGGCCTCGGAACCGGAGTTGCAGAAGAACACCCGGCCGTCGGTTCCGTCGGTTTTGAGGAGGGACAGCAGGCGCTCGGCGAGCGCGACCCCCGGCTCGTGCGCGAACAGGTTGGAGGTGTGCGCGACGGCCCTGACCTGTGCCGACACCGCTTCGACGATCGCCGGGTGGGCGTGGCCGAGCGCGCTGGTCGCGATGCCCGCGATCAGGTCCAGGTAGGTGTTGCCGTCGGGGTCGGTGACCCGGCAGCCCTCGCCGCGGGCGATCGCGAGCGGCGGGGTGCCGTAGTTCGGCATCAGGGCCGCTTCGAACCGCTTGCGAAGCGCCTCGGACTCGTTCATGGGTTTTTCTCCTCGTCTGGGTCGCCTGCGGTCACCATGGTGCCGATGCCGGAGTCGGTGAAGATCTCCAGCAGGATCGCGTGCCGCAGCCGGCCGTCGAGCACGTGCGCGCGGGTGACGCCGCCGCGCACCGCGGTCAGGCACGCCTCCATCTTGGGGATCATTCCCGCGCTGAGGGCGGGCATCATCGCCTCCAGGTCGCCGGCGTTCAGCCGGCTGATCACTTCCGAGCAGGCCGGCCAGTCCTTGTACAGGCCCTCCACATCCGTGAGCACGACCAGCTTGGCCGCGCCGAGGGCGACCGCGAGGGCGGCCGCCGCGGTGTCGGCGTTGACGTTGTAGACCTCCCCGCCGGCGCCGCGCGCCACGCTGGAGATGATCGGGATCCGGCCGTCGTCGATGAGCGCCTCGACCGCGCCGGGATCGACGTCGGTGATGTCTCCGACGAGGCCGATGTCGACCGGCTCTCCGTCCACGACCGCGTGCTTGCGCTCGGCGGTGAGCAGGTTCGCGTCCTCGCCGGACAGCCCGACGGCGAACGGGGCATGCCCGTTGACCAGGCCGACGATGTCCTTGTTCACCTTCCCGGCGAGCACCATGCGGACCACGTCGATGGCCTCCGGCGTGGTGACCCGGAGCCCGGCGGTGAACCGCGACTCGATCCCGAGCCGCTCCAGGAACGCGGTGACCTGGGGGCCGCCGCCGTGTACCACCACGGGGCGCAGCCCGGCGTAGCGGAGGAATACCAGGTCCTCGGCGAACCCGGCGCGCAGCGCCTCGTCGGTCATGGCGTGCCCGCCGTACTTGATCACGACGGTCTCGCCGTGGAACTCATGCAGCCACGGCAGCGCCTCGGTCAGCGCGGCCGCCTTCGCGGTGGCCGCCTGGCGGCGCGCCGCGTCGTGGGCTGTTTGCGTCTCGACCGTCATGTCGAATACGCCGAGTTCTCGTGGACGTAGGCCTCGGTGAGGTCCGTGGTGAGGATGGTCGCGGAGTCCGGGCCGGCGGACAGGTCGACGGTGATGGTCACGTCGCGGCCGGACAGGTCAACCTTGGACCGGTCGTCGCCGGGCGCGCCGCCACGGCAGACCCAGGTGCCGTTGATCGCGACGTTCAGCCGATCGGGGTCGAAGGCCGCGTCGGTGGTGCCGACGGCGATCAGCACCCGGCCCCAGTTCGGGTCGGCGCCAGCCAGCGCGCACTTGAGCAGGTTGTTCCTGGCGACGGACCGGGCGACGGTCACCGCGTCGGCCTCGCTGGCCGCGCCGACCACCTCGACGGCGACCATCTTGGACGCGCCCTCGGCGTCGCGCTGCAGCTGGCGGACGAGGTCGGCGCACACCTCGGTCAGTACCCGGGTGAAGTCCTCCCGGCCGGGCCTGGCGCCGGACGCGCCGCTGGCCATCAGCAGGACGGTGTCGTTGGTGGACATGCAGCCGTCCGCGTCGAGCCGGTCGAACGTGACCGCGGTCGCGGACCGCAGCGCGGCGTCCAGCTCCGGTGCCGATAGGTCCGCGTCGGTGGTGAGCACGCACAGCATGGTGGCCAGGGACGGGGCGAGCATCCCCGCACCCTTGGCCATGCCGCCGATGACGTATCCGCTTGGGCTAGCGGAGGCGTCCGGGCTAGCGGGGGTGACCGGGCCAGCGGAGGGACCCGGGCTAGCGCCGCGCCGGAAGGCGATCTTCACGACCGTGTCGGTGGTGCGGATCGCGTCCGCCGCGTGCACGCCCCCGGACCGGTCGGCCTCGGCGACCGCGGCGTCCACCGCGGGCAGCAGCTTGCCCATGTCGAGCCGGTCGCCGATCAGGCCGGTGGAGCAGACCGCCATCTCCCCCGCGCTGTCGCCGAGCGCGGCGGCGAGCCGCTCCGCGGTGGCGTGCGTGTCGGTGAAGCCCGCCGGGCCGGTGCAGGCGTTCGCCCCGCCGGAGTTGAGCACCACGGCGCGGACCCGGCCGCCGCTGGCCACCTGGCGGCTCCACGTCACCGGTGCCGCCTGCACGCGGTTGGAGGTGAAGACCGCCGCTGCGGCGCGGGACGGCCCGTCGTTGACGACCACCGCGACGTCCCGGTCACCGGACTGCTTCAGCCCGGCCGTGACGCCCGCGGCCCGGAAGCCCAGCGGCGCTGTAACACTCATGCCACCTCCTCGCTGACGCTCGTCGGCCGCATTCGCGGACACGCAGTGCTTACCGATTCGCTCGCAAGCTCGCTCATGCCACTTCCTCAATCACGGTGCGACTCCGAGTGTGGTCAGGCCGGTCGTCTCCGGCAGGCCGAGCATGATGTTGGCGATCTGCACGGCCTGGCCGGCCGCGCCCTTCCCGAGGTTGTCCGTGGCCGATACCACGACCGCGCGGCCCGCGTGGGTGTCGGCCGCGGCCTGCAGTTGCGCGCCGTTCGATCCGGTCACCGCGCCGGTGGCCGGCCACCGCCCGGCCGGCAGGACGTGCACGAACGGGCTCGCGTCGTAGGCGCTGGCCAGCGCAGCGCGCAGCGCGGCGTCCGGGTCATCGGTACCGTCCGGGTCACCGAGGCGGTCCGAGGCCGACCCGGCGGCGAGCCTGGCTGTGCAGGTGGCGAGGATCCCGCGTGGCATCGGGGCCAGCGTTGGGGTGAACGAGATCGTGACGGGGGCACCCGCCGCTGCGCTGCCTGGGGGGGACGACCCCCCTGCGACCCCCCGCAAGACCTCGGTCAGGGCCTGCTCGATCTCCGGGGTGTGCCGGTGAGTACCGCCCGCCTTGTAGGCGGACATGCTGCCCATCACCTCGCTGGCGAGCAGGTCCGGGCGGGGCGACCGGCCGGCGCCGGAGGTTCCCGAGGCGGCGACCACCACGATGTCGTCGCCGTCCACCAGCCCGGCCTGGAGCAGCGGAGCCAGGGCGAGGATCGACGTGGTGGCGTAGCAGCCGGGGGCGGCCACGGTGCGGGCGGCGGCGATCTCCTCACGCGCGCCGGGCAGCTCGGGCAGGCCGTAGGTCCACTGGCCCGCGTAACCGGTGCCGTAGAACTTCTCCCAGGCCGCCTCGTCGCCGAGCCGGAAATCGGCGGACAGGTCCACGATCCGCGCGTCGGGCAGCCTCGCCGCGAGGGCGGCCGACTCGCCGTGCGGCAGCGCCATGAAGACGACCTCGGCGTCGCCCAGAGTGTCGGCATCCGTCGTCCCGAACGTCCGGCCGTCGAACGCGGGATGCCCGGCCAGGTGCGGGTGGACCTCGGTGACCGGCTTCCCGGCGCTGGCCCCGCCGGTGACGGCCGCGATCTCCAGGTCCGGGTGCCCGGCCAGCAGGCGGAGCAGCTCGCCCCCCGCGTACCCGCTGGCGCCCGCCACCGCTACCCGCGTGCCCATGACCGCGCGCCCCTGGGGAATCCTGTGTCCATGACGCCTCCCTCTCCCTTGAAGAAGTATGCATCATTATGCATGAATATGCAAAGACTGCTGCCTCCGCTGTCGGGCTTCCGCTCGCCCACCCTCAGCGTCTCGGGACGGAAGATGGCTAATTTAAACGATTTAAATCGTGAGTTTTTAGCCAGCTTCCGTCCCGAGCTGATTTCAGGGTTCCGAGCCGAGTGCCCTAGGGCTGCCCAGCGGGCCTCGGCGACTGGAGCTTCAGCGGATCCCGCACCGGGCGGCGCTGGGACGACATGGCGCCCACGGCGGGCGCGGCACAAGCACGGTTATGGAACCGTTGCGCGGCCAGGCGCTGGGGCGGAAGCTGGGAGAACTAGGGTAGTTGGCGTGAAGAGGGTGACGAGAAGGACGCTTTACGTGACGACGATCCGGCACCTGGCCGCGCTGGCCGTGGCGGGCGCGGGCCTGGCCGCGGTGGCCGCCTGCTCCGCCTCGGCCCACACCGATCGCAAGCCCGGTGACACCGGCACGACCTGCGGCACCACGCGCACCGGCGCGAACGTGCCCGTCTCCGTCGAGGTCGTCAAGGGCACCGTGAACTGCGCCACCGCGATGCGCGTGGAGAAGGGTTACGCGGCGGCCATCAAGGACGGCAAGCTGACCGGCAACGGCGGCGGGGCGCCGCTGAAGGTCAGCGGCTGGACCTGCCAGGGCTATCCCACGCCGGAGGTACTGCGGACCGGCAAGGCCTCGGAGTGCCGCACATCAAGCGCCGAGGTCGTCGCCGTGGTCGAGCTCTCCTCTTCTTCCAGCTCTCCCGGCTCCTCCAGCTCTCCTGGCTCTTCCGGTTCCTCCGGCAGCTGAGCCTTTCCCGGCGCCTCGGGTACGGACACTGGGGCGGGCGGGCGCACCGCGGACAGCCCCCGGCTGGTGCTGATCATCTGCACCTGGTCCCGGCCGGATGCCTTGGCCTGGTACAGCGCCGCGTCCGCCGCGGCGAGCAGGTCGGCCAGCTCACGGCGGTTCCCGGCGTCGAGGGCGGCCACGCCGATCGACACCGTGATCTGCACCCGCTCGCGTCCCGCCGAGCCCTCGGAGTAGACGGGCAGCCGGGAGACGTGCGCGCGGACCCGCTCGGCGATGCGGAAGGCGTCGACCGCGCGGGTCTGCGGCAGCAGCATCACGAACTCCTCGCCGCCGAACCTGCCCGCCAGGTCGTACTCGCGCAGCACCTCGGTCATCGCGCCGGCGACGCCGCGCAGCACCTGGTCGCCGAGCAGGTGGCCGTAGGTGTCGTTGACGCGCTTGAACAGGTCCAGGTCGAGCACGGCCACGGCGAGCGGGCTCCTGGTGCGGACCGCGCGGGCGACCTCCGTCTCGGCCTGCCGTTCCCAGGCGGCGGCATTCAGCAGGCCGGTCTTGGCGTCCGCCCGCGCCTCGTGCAGCAGCTGGTTGTGCCGGAACGCGCGCTGCAGCAGCGTGGCCAGCGGAAGCATGACGACCAGCGTCAGCGCGCTGATCGTGAGGCCGAGCGTGACCAGCACGGCGACGCACAGCTCCGTCGCGTCGTTATACATTGCCTCCCGGCCGAAGGCCACGTCCCGGATCCGGGTTCCCGGCACCGACGCCCAGACGGCCGGCACTACCAGCGCCACGTTCACGGCCCATTGCGTCACGGCGCAGACGGCCGCGGCCAGCAGCCACATCGTGGCGTGGCCCCATAGGTAACCGCGGGGGACGGAGCCGTCGGGCAGGATCGCGCGGAACATGGCTGACGCGCACCCGTAGGACAGGCCGACCGCCGCTGCGGTGAACGCCCGCCGGTACACCGGTGCCTTGCGTACCCGCCACTGGACGAGGGCGACCCGCACCGCCGGGATGACCAGCGCGTAGAGCGGGGGAAGCAGGATGACCGCCGGCAGTTCCCAGACGGCGTAGGCGTCCTTGATCATTTCGGTTGACGAGTCGCTCGCGCGGCGGGTCAGTTCCACCGTCACCGCACCACAGGCGATCAGGCCCGCGAATAGTTCTACGCCACCTGGATGCGGGAAGAAGGCGGTCGCGGACACCACGATCCACGCCAGGTACGCGGCGATAACGGCGAGCACGAACGCGCGTAGCGGCCGCGGCAGGGACCAGACCAGCCAGCCGCGGACCCAGCCGCGACGACTCGCCGGCTCGCCGTCGCCGGATGCGCGATCCATCAGCCCTCCCTGGCTCTCGTGAAACCCATGCGCCCGACCGGGCACGACGGTTAGCGCAACGTATGGCGCTAACCCCACATTGTCACAGATTTAACGTGCACATCGTCAAAATCCGGCTACTACCTGATAAGACGCGTGATCTGAGCATTCGGTGCATCCCGCGGAAGCCCGGCACAGCAGGTGTTTGCCAGCTAAGACGGCAGCATCAGGCTGACAGGATCGGCGCTAAGCGTGATCAAATAGTTACGTTCGGGTTTTTATTTCCGCGTGAGCGGGAATCCTGGCATAGTCGGACGGTACATACCAGCCGGTGAGGTGAGGAGGCCGCGATGAGCACCACTGGCTGGGGCTGAGGGCTGCCCCATCCCGACGGCTACCTACCCGGCCCGTGACCCCTCCCGTGGCCGGGTCCAGCTGACCGCGACGCCGGCCGCGCAGACGGCCCCGATCGCACCCGTCACCGCGATGACCGCCGACGGCGCATAGCCGTCGGCGGCCCCGCCCGCCGCGATCATGAGGATGCCCTGCCCGAGGCTCATACCTCCCTGGGCGATGCCGAACGCGGCGCCCCGCATCCTCATCGGTGCCGCGCTCACGAACGCCGCGTTGGCCGCGGGCTGGTAACCGCCGAAGGCACCCGACGCGGCCAGCACGACCACCACGCCGCCCAGTCCGGGCCCGGCCGCGAACGCGGTCAGCACCGCGCAGGCCGCGACCGCGAGCGGCCCCATCCAGCGCCGCCGGAGTTCGGGCGGAACGAGCCGCCCGAAGATCAGCATGCCGAACGTCTCGCCGAGCACCTGCGCGGCGAGGATCAGGCCCACGGTGGCCGCGCCGCCGCGCATGCCCGCCGCCAGCGGCGCGGCGACGCCCTCTGGCGCGTTGTAGAAAGCGGCTAGCCAGCCGAAGAGCATCGGCAGCAGCAACGCCCGGGTGCCGAACACGACCCTGACGGCGCCACGGAACCCTCCGTCGCCCGGCGCGGCGCCGGCCTCGACGTTCACGGTCTCGCCGGGCGCGCCTTCGCTGGCCCGGTCACCACCTCGCCGATGCGCGGGCTCCCGGTGCCGCACCCAGATCCGCACGATGAACGCCGACAGCGCGTACGTCGCGGCGTCGATCACCAGTGACGTGCCGGTGCCGAGGAACCCGACGACCACCCCCCCGACGCCGAACCCGATCACCTGCGCGAACTGCGCCGTGGTCAGCGTGACCGTCTGGCCGAGGACGTACTTCTCGCCGTCCAGCACATCCGGGAGCGTCGCGGACCGCGCCGCCGTGAACGGGGCGCTGATCAGCGTCACCGCGCACAACAGGACCACCAGCGCCGCCACCGGCACCCCGGGCACCACCATCAGCAGCACCAGCGCGCACCGCAGCAGGTCGCACGCGATCATGACCGCCCGCCGCGGGAACCGGTCCGCCAGGCCACCCAGCGTGAGCCCTCCGACGAACAGCGGCAGGACGCTCGCCACGAACGTCACCGCGGCCAGCAGCGCGGACGCGGTCCGCGCGTACACGAGCACCGTCAGGGCGACCCGCGCGAGCTGGTCGCCAGCCACCGAAGCGAGTTGTGCCGCCCATAGCGCCCGGAACTCGGGAACGCCGAAGACCTTCCGAAACCCGACCTTCTCGGCCTGCTCTGCCCCCTGTCCCTGGGCCGCCGCGTTCGCAGCTATGTCACTCTCCGCGTTCTCCCGGTCCTACTCGCTGTCGTCACATGATGTCCGCCGTCACGGCAGATCGCAACAAACAGTATTAATCACTCAGCATCACCGCCAATAGCAGCGCGTAGGAAGATCATAAGCCAACACATCCCCCCACGAGACGGCTGAACCGGAAGTTTCAGGAACGGAGGACGGCCCCGCACCGGCCCGCGGCCTCGGCGACCGCGGCGTCCCTGGCGGCCGTCGCCTCGGCGGCGGTCAGGGTCCGGTCGGCGGCCCGGAACCGCAGCGTGTACGCCAGGGACTTGCTTCCGGCGGCGAGCTGCGCGCCGGTGTACACGTCGAACAGCCGCACGTCCTCAAGCAGCTCGCCCGCACCGGCCCGCAGCGCGGCGGCCACCTCCGCGGCCGGCACCGCCTCGGGCACCACCACGGCCACGTCCCGCGTGGCGAGGGGGTAGGACGGCAGCGCCGGGGCCCGTACCGGGCCCGCCGCGTCGGCGGCGGTGGACAGCACGCCGAAGTCCAGCTCGAACGCGCACGCCCGCGAAGGCAATCCGTAGGCGGCGATCACCCGCGGGTGCAGTTCCCCGGCGTGCCCAGCGAGCCATTCTTGCCGGCCGGCGCCCTGCCCGTCGGAGCCCTGCCCGCCGGTGTCCGTGCCGTCCCCGCCGGAGGCGACCCGCACGTACAGCGCGGCGCAGCGGCCCGGGTGCCACGGGGCCGTTTGCGCGGCCCGCACCTCGAGGGTCAGGTGGCAGGCCGCCGCCACGGCGCGGGCGGCCTCGATCGCGTCCGCCCAGTCCGCGGCCCGGCCGCCTCCCCACCAGCCGGGCAGGTCCCGGTTACCGGCCAGCACGCCGCCGACCAGCCGCGGCTGGTCCGGCAGGGCGGCCTCCAGCGACGCCAGTTCCTCGTCGGAAGGCCCGCGGTCGGTCGCCAGGATCGGAGCGCGTCCGGGCGCGCCCGGGCGGGGCCGGAACACCAGGCCGGTCTCGAACAGGGCGACGTCGGCGAAGCCGCGCCCGATGTTCCTGACCGCGGTGCGGAAGAGGCCGGGTAGCAGCGTGGTCCGCAGGTTCGGCGCGTCGTCGCTGAGCGGGTTGGCGACCACCACGGCCGGGCGCCGCTCGTCGTCGGCCGGCAGCAGCAGGCTGTCCGCGTCGGTGGCGGGAGCGAACGGCTCGACGCTCACCTCGGTGAACCCGGCGCCGCCGAGGGCGCGGCCGATCGCCCGGATCAGCCGCTGCCCGGCGGTCAGGCCGCGGCCGGCCAGGGCGCGCGGCGCCCGGACCGGCAGGTTGGCGTAGCCCTCCAGCCGGATGACCTCTTCGGCCAGGTCCGCGGGGTCGGTGAGGTCGGGCCTCCACGACGGCGAGGTGACCTCGAGGACCTGGACCTCTCCGCCGTGCGACGATCCGCCGTGCGACGATCCCGCGGGGGAATGACCCGCGTTCGCGTTCCAGGGGGCCACGGAGGGCGCGGCGGCGGCGCTGGCGGCACGCACCGCGCAGCCGACCTCGGTAAGGCGGCGCACCACCACCTCGAGCCCGTAGTCCACGCCCGCCACCCGGTCCGGGTAATCCGCGGCCATCGTGATCACCCGCGCGACGGCCGGCGCCTCCGCGTGGGTGCAGCCCGGAACGACCGTGCCGCCGCCCAGCTCCGCCAGCAGCGCCACCGCCCGCGCGGTGGCGGCGAGCGGCAGCTCCCGGTCCACCCCCCGCTCGAACCGGTAGGACGCCTCGGAGTGCAGCCGGTGCCGGCGCGACATCTTCGCGGTCCCGATCTCGTCGAAGTGCGCGCCCTCGATGACCAGGTCCGTGGAGTTCTCGTCGATCTCCGTGGACAGGCCGCCCATCGTGCCGGCCATCGAGATCGGGCCGGAGGAATCGGTGATCAGGATGTCCTCGGGGGACAGCGTCCGCTTCACGTGGTCGAGTGTCTGGAGCTTCTCCCCCGCCGCGGCCCGGCGCACCACGATGGGACCGGACAGCTTGGAGCGGTCGAAGGCGTGCAGCGGCTGCCCGAGCTCCAGCAGCAGGTAGTTCGTGACGTCCACCGCGAGGGAGACCGACCGGACGCCGCAGCGCGCGAGCCGCACCTGCATCCACAGCGGCGTGACCGCGTCCGGGGAGAAGCCGCGGACCTCGCGCAGCACGAACCGGTCGCAGGCGGACGGGTCCCCGATGGACGCCGGGTACACGTCGCCGACGGCGGCCAGGTCGCCGCCGACCGCGGCCACCGACGCAGCCTCCGCCGCGGTCACCGGGTCGGTGAACGGCACGCCGTACGCGCTGGCCAGCTCGCGGGCTACCCCGCGGACGCTGACCGCGTAGCCGCGGTCGGGCGTGACCGCGATGTCAAGCACCCAATCCCGCAAACCCGCATATGTCACGAAATCGGCACCTAGCGGGGTATCCGGCGGCAGCACCATGATCCCGCTGTGGTCCTCCCCGACCCCGAGCTCGTCTACGGCGCAGATCATGCCCTCCGACACGTGCCCGTAGGTCTTCCGCGCGGTGATCTCGAAGTCCCCGGGCAGGACGGCGCCGACCCGCGCGAACGCGATCCGGTCGCCGACCGAGAAGTTGGTCGCCCCGCAGATCACGCCGTGCGCGTCGTCCGGCGCGCCCGCGGCCAGGGAATCGGAGTCGGCGACCCGGCAGTACCGGATCGGCTTCTTGAATCCGGTCAGCTCCTCGATCGCCAGCACGACGCCCGTCACCACGCCGCTCACGTCGTGGCCAACCCGCTCGACCGCCTCGACCTCAAGGCCGGCGGCGGTCAGCCTGGCCGCGATGTCTGCCGCGAGGCCGGCCCCGATGCCAGCCGAGGTGCCGGCCGGATCGGCGGGCTCCGGGACGGGGGCGTACTCACGAAGCCAGGAAATCGGTACTCGCATGATCTAGATCTCCATCCCGAACGCCCGGCTGAACCGCACGTCACCGTCCACGGTGTCCCTGATCGCGGACACGCCATGAGCGAGCATCAGCGCCCGCTCGATGCCGAGGCCGAACGCGAACCCGCTATAGCGGTCCGGGTCGATCCCGCAGGCGACCAGCACCCGCGGGTTGACCATGCCGCAGCCGGCGATCTCGATCCAGCCGGTGGACGAGCACACCCGGCACGGGTCGGCGCCTGCCTCCGCCGAAGAGCCGCGGCACACGTGGCACTCCATCGACACGTCGCCCGACGGCTCGGTGAACGGGAAGTAGTCCGGCCGCAGCCGCGTCGCCAGCCCGGAGCCGAACATCGCGTCCACGAACGCCTGGATCGCTCCCCGCAGGTCCGCCATGGTCAGGCCCTCGTCCACCGCCAGCCCCTCGATCTGGTGGAACGCGGCGAGGTGGGTGGCGTCGGTCGCCTCGTTGCGGTAGGCCCGCCCCGGGCTCACCACGTACAGCGGCAGCGGGCGGGACAGCATCGCCCGGATCTGCACCGGCGAGGTATGGGTCCGCAGCACCATGCCCGACCGGGTCTCCTCATCCGGGCCCGCGACGAACAGCGTGTCCTGCATCTCCCGCGCCGGGTGGTCGGGTGGGATGTTCAGCGCGTCGAAGTTGTACCACTCGGCCTCGACCTCGGGTCCCTCGGCGATCTCGTAGCCCATCGCGACGAACACGTCGGCGAGCCGGTCGGCGGTGAGCGTGACCGGGTGCCGCGCTCCCGGCGGGGTGCGGTCGAACGGCAGCGTGACGTCGACCGCCTCGGTGGCCAGCACGCGCTCGTCGCGCTCGCGCTCCAGCTGCTCGGTGCGGGCGCTGAGGGCCTGGCCGATCCGCGCCTTGGCCGCGCCGACCCGCTTGCCCGCGTCGGCCCTCGCGGCCGG
>JAFMRC010000306.1 GCA_017354375.1 Nocardiopsaceae bacterium
GGCCGGACCGGTGACGGGGGCGTCCGCGTCCGCCACCGCGACCAGGGCGAGCGCGTCCGGGCCGGCGGCCACGCCGCTGGCCCACAGCTGCTCGTACCGTTCGTCCCCGAGCTGCTTCCTGGCGGCCGTGGTGGCCTGCCTGTGCCATTCCTCCAGGTAGATGTTGCCCGCGTACCGGCGGCCGGCCTGGTTCCAGAGCGCTTCGGCCGCGCCGAGCAGCCATACCGCGCGCTCGTGCCGCTCCTGCCCGATGGCCATCAGCCCGAGCCCGCCGACGCAGTACGCGATGCCGACGACGTCCCCGAGCTCGTGCTTCATCGCGGCCGCCCGGCGCAGCAGCGCCGCGCCTTCCTCCTCCCCGGCGAGGAACCGGGCGAAGCCGCGCACGCCGAGCAGGTACCCGTTCGCCCAGAGCTCGCCGACGGGGAGCCGGCGCAGGCCGCGAGCGGTGGTTTCCTCGACCCCGGCGAGATCTCGCGCCTGCAGGTACCCGAAGGCCGCGTGCATGTCGAACCGGGCGAGGTCGAGCGTGTCGCCCTCGGCTTCCAGGAGGCTGAGCGTCGTGTCCGCGATCGCGCTGGCCCCCGCGAGGTCGTCGCTCCAGGTGAGCACCCGGTGCAGGCTCGCGTAGCCACGGGCGACGGTGCCGGTGTCGCCGAACCGCTCCCCCATCTTGACGGCGGCGATCGCGTCCTCGCGCGCCATCTGCACCTCGCCCAGCTCGGCCAGCAGGTACGCCCGCACGGCCAGCAGCTGGGCGCGCAGCACGCACGGGCGCGGGCAACGCTCCAGCGACCGGTTCACCCAGTACTCGCCCTCCCAGGCGATGCCCGTCATGTGCCAGTACAGGAATATCGACGTGGCGATGTCGATGGCCGCCCGGTCGTTTCCCTCGGTGGCGAACGCGTACTCCATGGCCCCGCGGATGTTGGCGTGCTCGCTCCGCAGCTCGGCGCACCGGCTGAGCTGGTCGGCGCTCACCGCGTTGCGGCCGAACTCCCTCGCCATGCTGAGGTAGTGCGCGATGTACGCGCCGCGGACGGCGTCCCCCGCCCCGGACGCGTTCAGTTCCGCGGCGCCGAACTCCCTGATCGGGTCCAGCAGCCGGTACCTGACCTCCTTGCCGACGTCCCCGGCCGACGCGGGATCCTCGACCAGCACGGACTTGCGGATCAGCCCGTCGGCGGCGTCGGCGATCGCGTCCTCGTCGAGGCTGTCCGTGCCGACGGCGCAGACCGCGACGGCGGCGTTCATGCTGATGCTCCCGGCGAATACCGACAGCCGGCGCCAGAGCGTCCGCTCCGCCTCGGTGCACAGCTGGTAGCTCCAGCCGATGGCTGACCGCAGGTCGCGGTGGCGGGGGACCTCGCCGGTATCCGCATCGTCCGTCATGTCCAGGACGAAGCCCTCCACCAGGTCGCGGAGGCTCAGCGTCCGCAGCCGCGCGGCGGCCAGCTCCAGGGCCAGCGGGAGTCCGGCCAGGCGCTGGCAGATCGCGACCACTTCCGAGCGGTTGCCGTCGTCGACCCTGAACCCGGGGGCGGCGCTCCTGGCCCGCTGGACGAACAGGTCGGCCGCGTCACCCGGGGACAGCCTGCCGCCGGGCGACGGCACGGGCAGCGGGTCGAGCTGGAACACCTCCTCGCCGGCCACGCCGAGCGGCTGCCTGCTGGTCGCCAGCACGGTGACGCCGGGCGCCTCCCTCGTGATCGTCCGCGCGAACTCGCCGCAGGTCCCGGCGAGGTACTCGCAGGTATCCAGGATCAGCAGCACCGGCTGCTCGCGGAGGTGGGCGGTGACCGCGTCCAGCGCGACGGACGCCTCCCGCGGGGCCAGGCCGAGCGCGCTGACCACCGTGCTCGGGAGCAGGGCGGGCACCTTCAGCGCGGACAGCTCGACCAGGCACACGCCGCCGGGGTAGCTGCCGGCGAGGTGCCGGGCGACCCGCAGCGCGAGGCGGGTCTTGCCGACCCCGCCGACGCCGGTGACCGTGACGAGCCGGTGCGCGGCGACGGCCTCGGACAGGCTCGCGACCTCGGACCGCCGGCCGACGAAACTGGTGGGCTCGTCCGGCAGCTCCTGAGGCTGCAGTCGCGCCGGTATGCTCATCGTTTCGCTCGTCTCCGGTGTGATCGGGTACGAAAAGCGTACACCTGCTAGCCCGGATAGCTGGCGGCTCAGGGCAGCAGAAGCCTCGCTATCCGGCGGGCGGCGAGCGCCACGCCCGCGACGCCCATCACCACGAGGTACGCGGCCCGCCAGATCAGGTCCGGCCCGGGCGCGCCGAGCACCAGGTCACGCAGGAGCGTGACCCCCTGGTACAGCGGCGTGCACTCGACGATCACCCCCACCACCCGCGGGTACACCGACAGCGGGTAGAACGTCGTGGAGAACAGGAACAGCGGCACGCTGACCAGGATCACGTAGTCGAAGTCCTGCCAGCTCCTCATGTACGTGGTGGCGGCCATCCCGGCGGCCGCGAACGCGAACCCGATGACCACCGCGACCGGAACGGCGAGCAGCGCCCACCACGAGGTTACGAGGCCCATGATGGCCATGACCAGCGTGAACGCGACCGCGTAGAGCACCCCGCGGAGCAGCGCCCAGCCGATCTCGCCCAGCGCGACCTGCAGCGGCCGGATCGGCGTCGCGAGCACCGCGTCGTACAGCTTGTCGTACTTGAGCCGGAAGAAGACGTTGAACGTGGAGTCGTACATCGCGCCGTTCATCGCGGACACCGCGAGCAGCCCGGGCGCGACGAACTCCCGGTAGGGCACCAGCTGCCCGCCGGGACCGGGAACCTTCCCGACCAGCACGCCGAGCCCGATGCCGATCGACAGCAGGTAGAACAGCGGCTCGGTGATCCCGGAGGCGAACACCAGCCACAGGTGCCGGTAGGCCCGCACGTGCCGCTCGATCAACCGCAGGCTCCCCGCCCCCGACTTCAGCCGCCGCAGGTCTCCCACGGGGGGCAAAACCCGTTGATAACCCGAACGGATGACGGTTTCCGCCCGCGCGCCCGATACGATCGCTTGCGATCGGGCGCGCACCGGGGGGTACGGGGGGTCGTCCCCCCGGGAGACATCAGACATACAGCCGCCTGCGGTACGTACGCCCGCCCGCCCAGATGCCGAGCGCCGACAGCGCCGCCAGGTACCCGACGTGGATGGCGGCGGCGCTGGCGGTGAGCGTCCCCAGGCTCAGGCCGCGGCACAGCGCGACGCCCTGCCACAGCGGGGTCGCGTACGCGACCGGCAGCAGCCAGCCGGGCAGCCGGGACAGCGGGAAGAACGTGGCGGAGAACAGCATCAGCGGCATCATCCCGAACCGGAACACGTAGTTGAACGAGGAGCCTTCCTTCACCGTCACCGCCCACGCCCCGATCGGGGCGGCGAACGCCAGGCCGAGCAGCGTGGCGGCGGGCAGCCCGAGAACCACCTCCGGCGACCGGGCGGCGCCGAACGCCGCCATGACGATGAGGAACACCGCCGAGTTCATCGCGATCCGCAGCGTGTTGAACAGCAGGTGGCCGCGGTAGATGTCGGCGGGGCGCAGCGGGGACGCCTGCGCGGCGATGTAGATCTTGTTCCACTTCACCGAGCCGAACACCGGGTACGTCGATTCGCCGACCGCGGTCTGCATCGCCTGGATCGCGAGGATCGCCGGGGCGAGGAACCGCAGGTAGGAAACCCCGCCGAGGGCCGCGGTGCCGTGGGAATCGACCAGCGAGCCGAGGCCGAACCCCATCGCCCCCAGGTAGAGCAGCGGGCCGAGGAAGCTGGACCAGATGGAGGAGCGCCAGGTCCTCCGGTACACGACGATCCAGCAGCGCAGGGAGCGGACGGTCAGCTCCCACGATCCGGGCGCCGGCGCGAGGGCCGCCGGGGGCGATACCCCCATCAGTCGATCAGCCTCCGGCCGGTCAGGCGGAGGAAAACGTCCTCCAGCGTGGACCGCCTGACGAACGAGGCCAGGGGCTCCAGGCCGGTCCCGCGGACCCTCTCCAGCGCCTCGTCCCCATCGTCGACGTAGAGCATGATGCGGTCGGCAGTCGCCTCGATCCGTTCGGTACCCAGGTCCTTGATCTTCTCCGCGGCCGCCTCGTGCACCTCGGGAGCGAACCTCAGCTCCAGGACCTCCGGGGAGGAGTAGGCCTCGATGAGCTCGCGCGGGGTGCCGGCGGCGGCGATCCGCGCGCGGTCCATGACGACGAGGCGGTCGCACAGCTGTTCGGCCTCGTCCATGTAGTGGGTGGTGAGGATGAGCGTGACGCCGCGCTGCTTGAGCCGGTACAGCCGGTCCCACACCACGTGCCGGGCCTGCGGGTCCAGGCCGGTGGTCGGCTCGTCGAGGATGAGGATGTCCGGGTCGTTGACCAGCGACCGGGCGATCACCAGGCGGCGCTTCATGCCGCCGGACAGCGGGTCGACCTTGCTGTCGGCGCGATCCGTGAGCTGGACGAACTCCAGGAGCTGGTCGGCGCGCTCGGCGATGAGCTTCCTGGGCAGGCCGAAGTACCGGCCGTAGACCAGCAGGTTCTCCCGGACGGTGAGCTCGATGTCGAGCGTGTCCTCCTGCGGCACGACGCCGAGCCGACCGCGGATCGCGACCCCGTCGCGCACGGGGTCGCCGCCGAGGATGGTAAGCTCACCAGAGGTTGGCGGCGAGACGCAGCCGATCATCCTCATGGTGGAGGACTTGCCCGCCCCGTTCGGGCCGAGGAATCCGAAGGCCTCGCCCCGGAAGAGGTCAAAATCGATACCGTCCACCGCGGTGAAGGCACCAAAGCGCTTGGTCAGGCCGCGGGCGCGGACGAGTACCTCTGGCACTCGACGGAGCATACCTGGACCGCTGATGGATTCCGAAGGATTTTCTGCGGGGACGACCAGGTAAGCCGGATACAGGTAACCTGACTACTAGGCCACGGTAGCGCGCCAGCCGCGTGGTGCCGCGCTGACATCGCGAGAGGACGGACCCAGTTGAGTCTCATCCGCGACTACTACTACCGCTTCCAGCTCCTCGTGCACGAAATCGCCAAGTTCGGCATCGTCGGCGCGATCGGCTTCGTCGTGCAGCTAGGAGTGCAGAACGGGCTGCACGCGGGCGCGGGGATCGGCCCGACCGTCTCGGTGGTCGCCGCCTACTGCGTGGCCACGGCGGTGACGTTCGTCGGCAACCGCTACTGGGCGTTCCGGCACCGCAAGGGCAAGGGGCTGAAGCAGGAGGCCGTCACCTTCGCGCTGCTGAACGGCGTGGGCATCGTCATCCAGGTGGGACTCGTGGACCTCACCTACTACGGCCTGGACATGCGGGACAACGTCAGCTACAACATCGCGACGGTCATCGGCATCGGGCTGGCGACGCTGTTCCGGCTGTACTCGTACCGGAAGTTCGTCTTCCTGGCCCAGCCGTCCTCGGAGGAAGCCGAGTCACTCCAGGCCTCACCCGCCGGCTCCTGAGCCGCGCGAGAAGTTGTCGGGACGGGGAGATTCGAACTCCCGATCTCCACACCCCCAGTGTGGCGCCTTAAGCCAAGCTAGGCCACGTCCCGGTTCGCCCGCCGGGGCTCCCGGCTGACCCCCATACCTTAGCGCAACTCGGCGACCGTTCGGGAACCAAGGAGGGAAGGGAGGCTGGATGGCCGGGCGTGCACGCCGCCGGATCCTCAAGCGCCTCGTGATCACCGTCGTCGCCCTGGTCGTCGTCGCCGCGGTCGGGACGGGGGTCTTGTGGGTGCTCACCCCGTCCGCCAGCGAGGCCACCCACATCGCCAGGCAGCTGGCGCGGCAGCGCCGCATCGGCTACCCGGGCCCGCCGCCGCCCGCCACCTTCACCAGCCCGCTCATCGCCACCGAGGACCACCGCTTCTACTCCGAGCCGGGCGTGGACCCGTTCGCGGTGGCCCGGCTCGTCGCCAGCAAGATCACGGGCAACACGAGCGACGCCGGAGGCGCGACGCTGGAACAGCAGCTGGCCAAGATGCTGTACACGCCCGGCCAGTCCGGGCCAGCCGCCGAGGCCAGGCAGGTCATCATGGCCTTCAAGCTCAACTTCGCCTACAGCAAGGCGGAGATCCTGCGGCTGTACGCCGAGGTCGCCTACTACGGCCATCAGTACTACGGCCTTCAGGCCGCGAGCTGCGGGTACTTCGGTCACCCGGCGGCCGACCTCACGCCGGCGCAGGGCGCGATGCTGGCCGGCGTCGTCAACGCGCCAACGGCCGACGACCCGATCAGCCACCCCGCCCAGGCCCGCGCCCGGCTCGCCCACGTCGTCGGGCGGCTGGTCGCCGTCGGGGACATCACCCGCGCCCAGGGCAAGCGGATGATGAACTCCCCGCTCGGCATCGTCCCCCGCACCCAGGGGGACGGCGCTACCAGGTGTAAAACGTGACGCGGCGTGGAATGAGAATCCCGTAACTGATCGTGATGGGGGGAGATCAGTGCCCACACAGAATGCGGCCGCGAAGCCGGCCCGACAGCGGGCCGGCGCCAGCAGGGCGGGTGCCGCCACAACGACCGCGGCGACCAAGCGATCCGCCGGGTCGCGCGGCACTGGCG
>JAFMRC010000307.1 GCA_017354375.1 Nocardiopsaceae bacterium
CCGCCGCGGCCGACGGCGCCGCCACCGCCTCCGGGGCGGACGCCGCTGGCGCCGCTGGCGCCGAGGGCATGGGGGGCATGGGCATGATGCCGATGGCCGGCGCGGGCGGCGGACAGCAGGAGCAAGAGCGCCAGCGGCAGGCCTGGATGAACGAGGACGACGACATCTGGGGCCTCCCCCGGGACGGCGCCGGACCGGTCATCGACTGAGCCGAGCGCCCCATCCCAGGGGCCACGCCTACCCCACGGAAGCGTCGACCACCTGGGGAAGCACCGGAACCCGAGAATCGAGGATGAGCACGTGACACGGCGCTCGCGGCACCTGGCCGCAGTAGCGGCCGGGCTGGCCGCGGCATGCGCGCTGGCCTTCCCGGCCGCCGCGGCCCGCGCGGCCACCGGGAGCGCGGCCACCGGGAGCTACGCACCCAATCCCCACGAGTGGTGGTTCGGCAAGTGGGACGTGCAGCAGAAGGTATGGCCGGTCACCGAGGGCGCCGGCGTCACCGTCGGGGTGGTGGACAGCGGCGTCCAGGCCAGCAACCCCGACCTGCGGGGCGTCGTCGAGCCCGGCGCCGACATGCTCGGAGACCCTGGCAACGGTGAGAAGGACTACGGGCCGAACGGCGGGCACGGCACCGCGATGGCCTCGCTGATCGCGGGCCAGGGTATCGGTACCGGCCCGGTCGGAGCAGCCCCGGTTGGGATCGCGCCGCAGGCCAAGATCCTGCCCGTCCACGTCATCGACCCCAGCGCTGGCACAACGCCTGTCGCCAGGGGCATCAAGTGGGCCGCCGATCACGGAGCCAAGGTCATCAACATGTCGTTTGGCGCGGACGTATCGTCACCGACAGCCTGCGACCCGCCGCTACAGGGGGCAGTGGCCTACGCTCTCGCGCACAACGTGGTCGTCGTCGCATCTTCAGGAGACACCAACCTATACGGCCCCGGCCCGGCCGAACCAGCCACGTGTGCCGGCGTCCTCACCGTCGCCGGCGTCGAGCCGGACGGCTCTCTATGGAAGGACAGCGTCCAGGGGCCACAGGTCTCGGTGGCAGCACCGGGCGACCATATGTATACAATAAGTAGCAACGGCCAACGGTATTCAATTGCGAGTTCCGGGACGAGCGGCTCGTCGGCGCTGGTGTCGGGGGCGGCGGCGCTCATCCGGGCCAGGTACCCGAAGATGCCCTGGTACCAGGTCGACCAGCGGCTGATCGGCACCACGATCCCCGACGGGCCGCGGCCCAACAACGGGACCGGCTACGGGATCATCGACGTCAGCCGCGCGCTGGACGCCTCCGCCTACCCGGTCATGGCCTCGGCGCCGGACCCGCCGCGCGCACGCTACCTCGCCTGGCTCAAGACCCCTGCCGGCCAGTCCTTCGCCAGGGCCAACCACATCGTCACCGGTAAATCCGGCACCAGCGCCCGGCCCGGATCCTCCGCCAGCGGCACCTCTTCTGGCGGATCCGGATCCAGCACCCTGATCATCATCCTGGTCATCGTCGCCGCCGTCATTGCGATCATCGCCGCGGCCATCGTGCTCGCCACCCGCAACCGCCCCGGCCACGGACCGGGAGGCCCCGGAGGCCCAGGTGGCCCGGGAGCACCAGGCGGCTACCAGCCTGGCGGCTACGCTCCCCCCGGGGGGTACCCCCAAGCCCAGCCGCAATACCCCCCGACCGGCCAGTTCCAGCCAGGACAGCAGTACCCACCGCGGCACTATCCTCCGCCGGGCCAGTAAGCCCCGCACCCTGCCCTCCGTAACGGGACACGGGGTCGTCGCCGTGCGGCCTGGCCGCGCGTCCGACGTGTTCCACATGACGGAGCGTAGGCACGCCCGGAAACCGGGGCTACTGGGGCTCGGCACAAAACGAGCCCGCGCGGTTTGGCGTGATCGCGGATAAATCTTCTATCACCGGGTTGCACGGTGACAGAAACGGGTCTGCATGCTCCAGTATTTTCCCGCGAGCCAGCGTGCGCACGCGGAACCCGTTAGGCCCCGGAGGGTCTGGCATCTCGTCGTCACGCTCGTAGACGAGTCCCCACGAACCGGGCAGTCTCCGGGAGATGGTGTCCAGGAACAGGTCTAGCCGCTCACCCTCCACCCGGCGCCTGTTCACGAACCCGTCCGCCGTAAAGAAATGCTGTCCGTTCAGGCTCTTGATCTCGAACGAGGCATCATGCCACTTGGACTCTTCCGCTAGAGCCCGCAGGTCGTTCACCACTACCCGCAAGTTCCCCAGATCACTTTCCTCTGTGGACTCAGAAAGTCTGATCCATGCGTGAAACTCGTGCATTAGTTACCCCCAAGAGGAGTTAGATCTATTACCGGTTCTATTCCGTACCTGGCAGCATAACGCTGCAGGGCAGAAAGGACGCCTGGACCCGGCGGCCCGTCAAACTGGAAATATGGTATCCTTCCGCTTTGGATAGCAACCTCAAAGGTGACTTTTGCCTGATCCCTAAAATCGCTGCCGAGTTTGAAATTTGCCGGCTTAGATTGTGCCACATACTGGTCGCTTACAGCATCAAATTCGCTGTCTGGGCCGTTGGCAAATTTTACACTCGGTTGACCGCCGATGCGTTGTGCCAGCCGGGGTGCCGCCGGATCCGGCGCGTTCGCACTCTCCAGCGGCCCGAGGCCGCCGTTGTCTGGTTTGGGTCCGCTGGCTCCCGGTTCGGGTCCGTCGCTGCCCGGAGAGTCACCGCCAGTCTCAGGTTCTCCGGTCTCTTCCTCGACGACGGCCTCGTCAACATCTTCTCCCTCGGAGACGATCCTGCTGATTATCGGCACGCGGGAGATCACGTCGGTGAGGATGGAGGGTATCCGGGCGAGGGAGCTGGCGACATCGGCCAGGAAGCCGTCGAGGGCCTCGCCCACGCTGGCGAGCAGGCTCTCGATCGCGCTCTCGTCGATGGCACCGCCGATCAGGTCGGGGAGACCGCCTGTTTCGGGCGTGGTCAAGATCATCAAGACCGTTAGGGTGCCTACGGCGATCCCGGCGCCGCTCTCCAGCTGGCTAATCGTCGCGGAGTGGGCCTGGTCGATCTGGTTCGCGTACTGGTCGCAGACGGAAGCGAGCTGGCCGCAGGCCTGCCTGGCCGCCGACAGCGGGGCGCTCTCTGGCGCGGCGTCGTCGCTGATGAACGAGTAGTAAGCACGGGCCGCGTCCAGGGATTCCGCCTTGTTCGAGCCGAGCAGCTGGTTCATCGCCGCGCGGACCTGCTGGTCCGCGTCCCCCAGAGCCTGGGAGCAGGCGCCGTAGGCGCGTCCTGCGTCGCGAAGCTGGTCCTGATGGCCATTGGGCCAGTACTTACTGAGCCAGTCCGGAATCGAGTCGCTGCCCTGGCTCGATGGCGGCGGCGGATCGGGGGTAACCGCCTTCATGAACCCCTCGCTCGCCGCGGCACTATCGACTTGCTGCGGTGACTGCAGCATCGGATATTGATCGGGGGTGCCCCCGGACTTTCCGGTGGCCGACTTGTGATCGGCGGCCAGCAGGTTATTGGCGATCTGCATCAGGCCCTGGGCCATCCCGGCGACCAGCGCGATCGCCACCGTCAGTGCCCCCGGGACATGCGCGGCCGCCGTATCGTAATGGGAGCCGAACGCCCGGCCGTGCGGATCGTTGCCAGCCATCCCGCCATGTGCTGACAGCGCGGCGGCGAGGCTCCCTTGGGCGTCGTACATCGCGTCGGCGGCACCCATCACCCGCTTCGCGGTGGCATACACATCGTCGGGTGTAACTCGCACGTCGTAGGGCGAGGCGGCCGACGCCACCGTCACTCCCCGGACCGGAACATCGCGATCCCGGCAGCCTCGGCCGCCGCGTAATTACGGTTCGCCCCGGCGATCACCTGGTGCAGCCGCCGCAACTGCGCGGCCATGTCCCCGGCCGCCTTCCGCCACTCCCGCTGCGCATCGTCATAAGCGCGCCGCGCCTGGCCATCCCATTCGGCCAGCGAGCTGGCCAGCTGTTCGTCCAGGTCCCGCAGCGTCTCGTCCAGCTCCCGCCGCGCTCGGGAAAAATCCTCGTAAGCCTGCTCAAAAGCCCAACTTTGGGCATATATTACCCCATACACTGCAATCACGCGCCAAAGGCGCGGATGCGATACCGCAGGTTATCTGGGAAATTCCCCGGAGCTGCGGGCCAAATACAATCACTGGACACTTGATCCCCTTCTGTGTCCTAGACGGATGGTCGTCTCTCTGGCCCGTAATCACGATACTACACACTTCGGTCGAATTCAGCTGGACTTGGGAAGTATGCGGTCTTTCCAGGGGGATCGCCGATCGAGTAAACGTGAGTCGCGTGTTGCGAATGGTGCGAATGTGACATGACCCGGCTGACGATCGGCACACGGAAGGGCGATGCGAACGCGACCACCACCAGATGAGAATGGCTTTGTACGGCAAACGGTTGGATTGGAACGTTTCACCAGGCGATTAAGCAACCATTCACTGTACAAAGCCATCGTCCCCCAGGGACGGGTGCGGGGGCGGAATACTAGGCGGGACGGGTGGCGCGGAGGGAGAACAGGAGGGGGACGCGGGGGCGGCCGGGCGGGAAGCGGTACCCGCCGTCGCGGCGCTCGAGCGAGGCGTACCGCTGGAAGGTGTCGAAGTCGTGCTCGCGGAGGAAGTCGATCCGCAGTCCCGCGTCCGCCAGCGCCGTCACGATCCGGCCGATCGGGTGCTGGAACTGCACGCTGCGGGGGTGCTCCAGCGGCGGGCCGTCGGTGTAGGTGAAAGGGTAGTCCTCCACCTGGGGCCGGTCGTCGAAGTAGTCCCGGGCGACACGCGTGCCCTGGTCGTCGTCCAGGACCTGCGCGAACGGGTGCCCCTCGACCAGGTACAGGAACCCTCCCGGCTCCAGCAGCGCGGCCACGACCGCGGCCCAGCGGGGCATGTCGGGCAGCCACACCAGCGCCCCGATACCGGTGTAGACGACGTCGAACCTCCGCCCGCCCAGCGCCGTCACGGCGTCGTACACGTCGGCCGTCACGAAGGTCGCGTCGATGCCGAGGCTGGTGGCGAGCGACCGCGCGGCCTCGATCGCGGGCGCGGAGAAGTCGAGCCCGGTGACCAGCGCGCCGTTCCTGGCCCACGACAGCGTGTCGGTCCCCAGGTGGCACTGCAGGTGCACCAGCCGCTTGCCGGTCACGTCGCCGGCCTCGGCCGCCTCGAACGGCCGCAGCCAGCTACCGCCCGCCCTGAATCCATCGAGGTTGTAGAACTCGCTGGCCAGGTGCACCCGGGCCCGGTCGTCCCAGTTGGCCCGGTTCAGCCCCCGCCAGTCAATCGCCCCTGCCGCGCCGACCGCATCGGCCGTGCCAGCCACATCGGCCCCATCGACCGCATCGCCGTCCGTCACGCCGGAAGCGTAACCGCCCCGCCGCCCCGGCCGCACCGCAATTATTCCGCGGCGCCTATTCCGCGGCGCCGGCCTCGGTGCCGGCGACGGCTTCGGTGGCGGTCTCGGCGACCGAGGCGGCCGAGGATGCCTCGCTGCCGCGCAGCAGGTAGGCGGAGCGGAGCAGTTCCGGGTTGGCCTTCAGTTCGGCGGCGGTGCCGGAGTAGCGGATGACGCCGCCCTCCATCACGTACGCGCCGGCCGCCAGGCCGAGCGCGACGGTGGCGAACTGCTCGATCAGCAGGACGCCGATGCCCGAGTCCGTCATCGCGCGGATGACCGGGATGAGGCGGTTGACGACCACCGGGGCGAGGCCGAGGGATAGCTCGTCGATCACGATGAACTTCGGGCCGGACACCAGGGCCTGCGCCAGCACTACCATCTGCTGCTCGCCGCCGGACAGCGACCTGGCAGGCACGCCGCGCCGCTCCCCCAGGCCGGGGAACAGCTCCAGGGCGCGTGCCCGTCCCGCGAGGGCGGCCTTCTTCCCCAGCGAGTAGGTGGCGACCCGCAGGTTCTCCTCGACGGTCAGGTCGGGCAGCAGGCGGCGGCCCTCGGGGACGATCGCGACCCCGGCCGCGCGGATCCGCTCCGGTCGCCTGCCCGCCAGCTCGGCGCCGTCCAGTGACACCGAGCCCGACCGCGGCCGCAGCACCCCGCCGACGGCGAGGACGAGGGAGGACTTGCCCGCCCCGTTCGGGCCGAGCAGGGCGGTGACCCGCCCCGCGGGCACCTCGAGGCCGACGCCGGCCACGACGGCCCGGCCGCCGCGCTCGACGGTGAGGTTGTCCAGCGTCAGCGGCATCCGGCCCCCAGCCAAGGCTCGCTCATTCAGACCTCCGCGGTTCCGAGGTAGGCGCGCATCACGGTCTCGTCGCGCAGCACGGACGCGGTCGGGCCGGACGCGATCAGCTTCCCGAAGTCCAGCACCGCCGTGGTCTCGCACACCGCCGACACCAGGGACATGTCGTGATCGACGAGGATCACCAGCGCCCCGGTGCGCGACGGGATCGCCCGGATGACGTCCGCCAGCCGGGCGGTCTCCTCGTCGGGCAGGCCGGCGGCGGGCTCGTCGAGCAGGATCAGCCGCGGCTGGCCCGCGAGGGCCCGCGCGACCTCCACCAGGC
>JAFMRC010000308.1 GCA_017354375.1 Nocardiopsaceae bacterium
TCGGAACCGGACGGCGTGCCGTCGGCGGAACCCGCGCCACGCTGGGCGTCGGCACCGGAAGCGGCGGCCGGGGCAGTGCTGCCCTGTTCCGTGCCGTTGCCCTGGGCGGCGGCGCGTGGCTGCTCTACGGCCTGCGGCTGCTCTACGGCCTGCGGCTGGCCGACACCGACGCCGGCATCACGCGGCGCGTCGCCGATGCCCTCAGCCTTGACATTCTCGCCAATACCTGACCGTACCGATGTATCTGCTTCCATAGCGTCCTGATTCACGGGGCGAGGCGCGTCGGCTCCCGCAGACGCTCCCCGCATGGCGGATTGTTCACGAACGGAAGCCGAGCGGTCCGCGCCCTGCCGCTCCCTGATCGCGGCGACAAGCTCCCCTTTGCGCATCCGGCCGATCCCGGTGATACCGAGTTCCTGGGCGATCCGCTGCAGATCGGCGACAACCAGCTTGGAAAGGTCATCACCGCTCGCCGCCCGGCCACGCGGCCGTGACACGGGGGCCACGCCATCGGAGCCTTCGGAACCGTCGGAGGCCGCGACCGGATGACCGGTGGGGGACTCCTCGGACGCGGGTGCCGCGCCGTTGAGGACTTCGGTGGTGTCGCTCACTAACGGTCCTTCCATTATGATCATCGGCCGCCTGGGTGCCTTGCACTCACTGGGCTTGCCCTCGTTGTGCTTGCTCACCGTGGTTGCTCATCACTGTGCTTGCTCACCGTGCCTGCCCGCCGGTGTCCACCTGAGCCAGGCCGATGTCGCGTATCGCGTGGCCAGGGGGACTCGCCTCTCGTGCACGACTGCTCGTGTCAAGGTCGGCCTCCGCCCTGCCACTCACCCCGTCACCTCGCGTCTCGCCCGCAGCCTGGATCCTTCATGCGGATCCGGGGCGTGAAGGTATGGAGCGGGGTAGCTCGCAGGGAAGCGGGATGCTTCCGTTGCGCAGAGCCGAGAGCCCACTGCAGCGGGCAGGTATACGTTACCCCCCAGGCGACGCGGGACGACCAGCACCCGCCCCATACAGGGACTGTTAGTGCTGTCTCTACCTTAACACCGGCAGCGGTCACTGCATTCCCTTGCAGTCGTCCAAATCTTGGAAAAGGGGGTCTGGGCGGCCGACCGACGACTGTCCAGGCTCACCGGACGCTCTGGACGCCAGATGTCACGCTAGCGCCCTGTTGCTCGATGTCCAGCCGACTTATGCGCCAGTCAATACCCGTTCCCCGCGAGATTGAATCCAGTTTCCCTAGGTCATCGTCGGCACCGGCGAAGGCCAGCACCGACGGCCCCGCCCCGGAAACGACGGCGGGCACGCCCGCCGCGCGCAGCCGGCTGATCAGGTCAGCGGTGGCCGGCATCGCCGGAGCACGGTAATCCTGGTGCAGCCGGTCCTCGGTGGCGGCCAGCAGCGCCTCCGGCCGCGCGGTGCCTTCCCAGCCAGCCGACCCCGACCCGCCTCCCGTAAGCGCGGCGACCAGGAGCGCGGCCCGGCCCGCGTTCGCGACGGCATCGGCGTGCGCGACCTCGCCGGGGAGGAGCCCGCGCGCGACCTCGGTAGGCACCGGTTCGGGCGCGACCATCACGACCGGCTTCAGCTCGGGCAGCGGCGCCAGCCGCACCGCCCGCGCCACCATGCTCCCGCCCACCGACCCGGTGGCCAGCGGCCCGGCAATCACCGAACCGCCGGCCACCGGCCAGTCGACCGCACCACCACCGGCAACAGCGCCGCCCGTAGCGCTTCCGGCAAGCTGGCCGCCGGAAACCGGGCCGCCGCCAGCCAACCCGCCGCCAGCGATGCCGTCGGCAGCCGGGTCGCCGATGGACAGCCACGCGACCGTGAGGCCGCCGTACAAGCACGGGGCCACGTTGTCCGGGTGCCCTTCGAGGGCGTTCGCCAGCTGCAGCGCGTCCTGCGGCCCGGTCGGCGCGCCCGCCAGCGCCCGCGCGGCGAGGATCCCGGCGCTGATCGCCGCGGCCGAGGAGCCGAGCCCGCGTCCCTGCGGAATCCCGTTCACGCAGCGCAGCTCGATGCCCGGCGGCTGGCCGACGCCGAGCTCGTCGAACGCCGCCCGCATCGCGAAGACGACCAGGTGCCTCTCCCCGGCGTCGGCGAGCTCTGCCCCCTCGCCCCAGACCGAGATCGACACCCCCGATGGCGTGACCCGCGCCTCCACCTGGTCGTGCAGGGCCAGGGCCAGCCCGAGCGCGTCGTACCCCGGGCCAAGGTTCGCGCTGGTCGCGGGCACGCGCACTCGCACGACATCCTGACCGAACGTGCTCAATGTGGCAACGCCTCCTATAGAACGTGGTCCACGTGACATCGAGTCCGGGGATACGGTCATGCGAGCCCGAGGGCCGCCGCTGCGGCACCCGCGTCGGCCGGGACGGTGGTCGGCGCCGGAGCGCCGGACAACGCCCAGTCCGGATCCTTCAGGCCGTTGCCGGTGATCGTGCACACTACCCGGGATCCAGCCGGGATACGGCCGGCCTTCGCCGTCTTCAGCAGCCCGGCCACGCTCGCGGACGATCCTAGCTCGCCGAACACCGCTTCCTCCCGCGCCAGGACCCGGTACGCGGCCAGGATCTCCCGGTCGGTAACCGAGTCGATCAGGCCCCCGGAGGAATCCCTGGCCGCCTCGGCCAGCGTCCACGACGCCGGGTTCCCGATCCGGATGGCGGTCGCGATCGTCTGCGGGTGCGGCACCGGTTCGCCGCCCACGATCGGTGCCGCGCCGCTCGCCTGGAAGCCGAACATCCGGGGCTTCTTCCGCGCGATCCCCGCGTCGAAGTACTCGCTGTACCCCATCCAGTACGCGGTAATGTTGCCGGCGTTGCCCACCGGCAGGCAGTGCACGTCCGGCGCGTCGCCGAGGCAGTCCACGATCTCGAACGCCGCGGTCTTCTGCCCCTGCAGCCGGTGCGGGTTCACCGAGTTGACGAGGGCGACGGGGTAATCCACCGCGAGCTTCCGCGCCAGCTCCAGGCAGTCGTCGAACGAGCCGTCCAGCTGCAGGATCTTCGCGCCGTGCACCAGTGCCTGCGCCATCTTCCCGATGGCGATCTTCCCGGCCGGCACCAGCACGGCGCACACCATCCCCGCCCGCGCGGCGTAGGCGGCGGCCGACGCCGACGTGTTCCCGGTGGACGCGCAGATCACCGCCTTGGCGCCCTCGGCCGCCGCCATCGTGATCGCGACCGTCATGCCGCGGTCCTTGAACGAGCCGGTCGGGTTGAGCCCCTCGACCTTCAGGTACACGTCGCAGCCGGTCCTGGCCGACAGCACGGGCGCCGGGAGCAGCGGCGTCCCGCCTTCGGCGAGGGTAATGACCGGCATGCCGGCAGTCACGGGCATCCGTTCGGAATACTCGGTGATAATGCCCCGCCACCGGGCCCGCGCGCCTGTATCGACTGTCATGTCTCCTCCTCGCTGACGCTCGTCGGGCCCATGACAGGGCAGGCAGTGCTTACTGATTCGCTCGCAAGCTCGCTCATGACGGGTCGCCCTCCCCCTCCACGCGCATCACGCTCGCTACCGCCCGGACGACGGGGAGCGCCTGAAGCTCGGATATGGTCGCCGCGAGCGCGGCGTCCCGCGCCTCGTGCGTGACGATGACGAGTTGTGCCTCGCCGCCCCGGCTCGCCTGGCGTACCTGCTGGATGGAGACGCCATGCCGCGCGAACGCCTCCGCGACCGGCGCGAGCACGCCGGGGCGGTCGTCCACGTCCAGGGATACGTGGTACCTGGTAAGCGTATCGCCCATGGGCAAGACCGGCAGCCCGGCGTACGTGGAAAGCTCCGGGCCCCGGATCCCGGCCACCCGGTTGCGGGCGACCGCGACGACGTCGCCCAGCACCGCGCTGGCCGTCGGAACGCCGCCCGCGCCTGCGCCGTAGAACATCAGCTGGCCGGCGGAGTCCGCCTCCACGAACACCGCGTTGTATGCGCCCCCGACAGAGGCGAGCGGGTGGCTGCGCGGGATCATCGCGGGGTGGACCCGGACGCTGACCCCGGCCTCGGAGCGCTCGCAGATCGCCAGCAGCTTCACGGTCCGGCCGAGCGTCCTGGCGGACGCTATATCCGCCGGGCTGACCTCGGTGATGCCCTCCCGGTGCACGTCGGCGGCGGTGACCCTGGTGTGGAAGGCCAGCCCGGCCAGGATGCACGCCTTCGCGGCGGCGTCGAAGCCCTCCACGTCCGCGGTGGGATCCGGTTCGGCGTACCCCAGCGCCTGCGCCTCCTCCAGCGACTCGCTGAAGCCCGCGCCCGAGGTGTGCATCCGGTCCAGGATGAAGTTCGTGGTGCCGTTGACGATGCCGAGCACCCGGTGCACCGTGTCGCCGGCCAGGGATTCGCGCAGCGGGCGCAGCAGCGGGATCGCGCCCGCGACGGAGGCCTCGTAGTACAGGTCCGCCCCCGTGTCCCGTGAGGCGCCGTGGATCTCCTCGCCGTTCTCGGCGAGCAGCGCCTTGTTCGCGGTGACCACCGGCTTCCCCGCCTTCATCGCGGCGAGCAGCAGCGAGCGCGCGGGCTCGATGCCGCCGATGACCTCCACCACGATGTCGATGTCCGGGCGAGTGGCCAGCTCCTCGGCATCCGTGGTCAGCAGGCCCGGGTCGATGCCGGGGCGGGCGTGGCCCGGCCGCCGCACCGCTATGCCGGCCAGCTCCAGCCTGGCGCCGGACCGGAGGGCGAGATCGGTTTGCCGTTCGGTCAGCAGGCGGGCGACCTGGGTGCCGACGGTGCCGCAGCCGAGCATGGCGACCTTCAGCGTCCGCTCGGGCGCCTCGCCGCTCATCCGACGTCCAGCGCGAGCAGGTCGTCCAGGGTCTCGCGGCGCACGATCTCCCGCGCGTCCCCGCCCGTGACGGCGACGACGCCGGGACGCGTCAGGTGGTTGTAGTTCGACGCGAGCGACCAGCAGTACGCGCCGGTCGCGGCGACCGCGATCAGGTCGCCTGCCGCCAGGTCCTCCGGAAGGTAGCAGTGGCGGATCACGATGTCGCCGCTCTCGCAGTGCCGTCCGACGACGCGCGAGAGCATGGGCCTCGCGTCCGAGCGTCGGGAGGCGAGAGCGCAGGTGTAGGTCGCGTCGTACAGCGCGGTCCGGATGTTGTCGCTCATCCCGCCGTCCACGCTCACGTACGTGCGCAGGCCGTCCACGTCCTTGATCGTCCCGACCTCGTACAGCGTCACCGTCGACGGGCCGATGATCCCGCGACCCGGCTCGATCGTCAGCCGCGGCGTCTGGTCCAGGCCCGCGGCGGCGCACTGCGCGGCGACGACCGCGCGCAGGCTCTTGGCCAGCTCGTATACGTCCGGCGGGTCGTCGGATTGGGTGTAGGCGATGCCGAAGCCACCGCCGAGGTCCAGCTCCTCGATCGCGATGCCGTGCTCGCCGTGGATGCGGGCCGCCAGCTCGGCGACCCGGTGAGCGGCCACCTCGAACCCCGCGGTGTCGAAGATCTGCGAGCCGATGTGGCTGTGCAGGCCCTTGAACTCCAGGTTCGGCAGGGAGATGATCCGGCGCACCGCCTCGTCGGCGGCGCCGGAGGCGAGGGAGAACCCGAACTTCTGGTCGTCGTGCGCGGTCGCCATGAACTCGTGGGTGTGCGCCTCCACGCCGGTGGTAACGCGGACGAGCACGTTCGGGCGGGCTCCCGCGGCGTCGGCGTGGAACGCCAGCCGCGCGATCTCCTCGTAGGAATCGACGACGATGTGCCCGACGCCGGCGGTGACGGCGCGCTTGAGCTCATCCGGCAGCTTGTTGTTGCCGTGCAGGGTGATCTTCTCCGGGTCCACGCCGGCCGACAGCGCGACCTCCAGCTCGCCGCCGCTGCAGACATCGACGCCGAGGCCCTCCTCGGTCACCCAGCGGAGCACCGCCCGCGAGCAGAACGCCTTCGCGGCGTAGGACACGTTGGCGTCATCCCCGAACGCGTCGCTGTAGTCCCGGCAGCGCTGCCGCACGTCGGCGGGGTCGGTCACGAAGACCGGGGTGCCGAAGCGCCCCGCGAGGTCGCGCGCGTCCACGCCGCCGAGCGTGAGCGCGCCGCTCGCGGGATCCCGTGCCGCGTTCAGCGGCCAGATGCGCGCGTCCAGCGCGTTCAGGTCGGCCGCCGGCGCGGGCAGATCCGCGGGGCGCGGATGCGCGGGGCGTGGCTCGCTCATCACTGCTCTTTCTCCGTTGCTTGGGTAACAGCTTGCGTTGCACAAGCTTGCGTAACAGGCGGTCAGGGGCGCTGGCCCCGAGCAGCTCAAGGCTGGCGGCGAGGCCGGCCCGCGCCGCCCTGGCCAGGACAAGTCTGTCACTCCCCCGCGGGCAGGTCAGGGCCGCGATGGTGAAGTCTGCCACACGCTCGAGGTAGCGAGCGAATTCGTCCGGCCGGCCGCGCCGCGCCGCGGTGGCGACCCGTTCGGGGAGCCAGGACAGCGCGTCGAGCAGCGCCAGTCCCTCCGGGGCCTGTTTCCCCGGGGCCGGTTTCCCCGGGGCCGGCGCCTCCGGGGCGGCGGGCGACCGCCGCGGGCCCGCCGGGACCGCTACGC
>JAFMRC010000532.1 GCA_017354375.1 Nocardiopsaceae bacterium
GCGACGGGCCCGGCGCCCGCGCCGGCCGGGCCGGAGAGCGCGACATGACCGCTGGCGAGGTGGGCGAACCGCTGTGGCGGCGGGACGCCGACGTGGTCGTGGTGGGTTCCGGGACGGCCGGGATCTCCGCCGCGCTGAGCGCCGCGGCGTCGGGGGCATCGGTGCTCGTGATCACGAAGGACCTGGCCGGGGGCGCGTCGCCGCTGGCCCAAGGCGGGCTCGCCGCCGCGATCGGTTCCGGCGACACGGCGTCCGCGCACGCGGCCGACACGGTCTCCGCAGGGGCGGGACTGTGCGAGCCCGACGTCGTCGCGGCCCTGGCCGCGGGCGCACCGGGGGCCGTGGAGTGGCTGGTCCGCCGGGGGGCGGAGCTTGAACGGCGAGCGCTGCGGCTGGAGGGCGGGCACGGAGCGCACCGCATCGTCCACTCCGGCGACGACGCCACTGGCGCCGAGGTGCACCGCGCGCTGCTCGAAGCCCTTATCCGCGGCGCAACAACCCCTAGCCGGACCAGCCGCGTCCAGATCCTCGACCGCGTGGTCGCGCTGGACCTCGCGGTCGATGCCGGGCGGGCGGAGCCGACCCGGGGAGGGCACGCGAACCTGAGGCTGATGGCTGCCACCATCGGCCCGGGAGGCGAGCTGGACCCCGGGCTGGTCTCCGCCCGCGCCGTGATCCTCGCGGCGGGCGGGCTCGGCCAGGCCTACGCCATCACGACCAACCCGCCCGCGGCGACCGGCGACGCCCTCGCGATCGCCGCCAGGGCCGGGGCGGTGCTGCGGGATCCGGAGTTCGTGCAGTTCCATCCGACCGTGCTGTGGCTCGAGGACGCGGCGGCACCCGGGCGGGTGATCGGGGGCTGGCCGGGGAATCAGCGTCCGCTGATCACCGAGGCGCTGCGCGGTGCCGGGGCGGTGCTGCGCGATCTCGACGGCAGGCCGCTGATGGCCGGGCACGATCCGCGCGGCGATCTCGCCCCGCGCGATGTCGTCGCCGCCCGCGTCCACTCCGTGATCACCGCCGCTTCCGGCGACGGTGCTTCCGGCGACGTGCCCGGGCACGTCTGGCTGGACGCGACCGCGCTCGGCGCGGACGTGCTGGAAAACGGCTTCCCGACGGTCACCGCCGCGTGCCGCAAGCACGACGTCGACCCGGTGACGGACCTCATTCCGGTCGCGCCGGGCGCGCACTACTCCTGTGGCGGAATCCGGGCCGACCTGGACGGGCACACCAGCCTCCCCGGCCTGTACGCGGTCGGTGAGGCCGCCAGCACCGGCGTGCACGGCGCCAACCGCCTCGCGTCCAACTCCCTGGTCGAGGCGGTGATCACCGGCCGCCGCGCGGGCCAAGTCGCCGCATCCGGCCACGCCCTCGCCGCCCAGGACGGGGCTCGCACCGCCCAGGACGGGGCTCGATGTCACAACGACCACGTTCCGAGGATGCTCGATGTCACGCCGACCCCCTTCTATCCCCGTGGATGTCACATCGAGTCCCTTCGGGAGGGGCTCGCGCGGGGGCAGCTGGCGCGGGGGGAGCTGGCGGCGGCCATGTCGCGGTACGCGGGGGTGCTCCGCGACGCCCCCGGCCTCAACCGCCTGCTGCGGCTCATCGCCCCCGGCCCGGCCCCGGTCCCCGGCCCGAGCGGACGGATGCGGCAGCCACCCCCGAAGAGCGGGGTGGATGCGGCAGCGACCCGGGTCCCCCATGCGGCAGCGACCCCCTTCGGGCTCGACGAGGTGGAGGCGGCGAACCTCCGCCTGGTGTCGGAGCTGATCACGGCGGCGGCGCTGCATCGCACCGAGAGCCGGGGCTGCCACCGGCGAGGCGACGCGCCCGGGACGGCGGAGAAGGCGCGGCACACTCTCATCCGCCAGGATGGAGAGCAGATCCGCGTGACCTGGGAGGACCAGTGACACCAGACGCCTACGCGGCGCTCGAAGCCGCCGGGCTCCCCTGGCGCGACGTAGAGCGCGTCGTGCGCGATGCGCTGGCGGAGGACTACCGGGAAGGGCCGGACATCACCTCCTCCGCGACCGTTGGCGACGCCGGGGTGGTGACGGGTGACGTGGTGGCGCGGGAGAACGGAGTGCTCGCCGGCGTCCCGGTCGCCATGGCCGTGGCGGACCTGATCAACGAACTGGGACATGCCGGGTACGGGGTAGCCGGATACCGGCACGTGTCGGCGACCGCGCTGCGCGCGGACGGCGACCGGGTGACACCGGGCGACGCCGTGCTGCGGGTCAGCGGATCGGCATCTGGCGTGCTCGGCGCGGAACGGACGATGCTGAACTTCCTCACCCACCTGTCCGGGATCGCGACCGCGACGCGGGCGTGGGCGGACGCGGTCGGGCCGGCCGGCG
>JAFMRC010000015.1 GCA_017354375.1 Nocardiopsaceae bacterium
AGTGCCCGGCCGCCACGATCAGCCGCTCGGCCGCCCGCCCCACGACCGGGCCGTTGTCGGTGCTGCCGGGCCGCAGCCCGGCGCTGGCCTCGGCCAGGACCAGCTCGCCCGCGGCGGGCAGCACGGTTGTCGCGTCGCGCAGGATGTCACCGACGGCGCCGGCCGTGACATCGGTGTCGTCGCGCTCCTCCTGGGTGGCGCCCACGACCAGCTCGCCGTCGGCCCGCGGCACCAGGTACACCTCGTGGCCGGCGACCAGGGACCGGATGGTGCGGGTCGCGACCGGGGGCAGGTCGCCGGGGTGGCGCAGCCGCAGGATCTGTCCCTTGACCGGGCGGATCGCCTTCCGCACCGGGTCGGGGACGCCGTCGAGCTGACTGGTCGCCCAGCCCGCCGCCGCGACCACGCTTGTTGCTGTTATCACCTCGCCGGTGGTGAGGGTAACCGTGCCCTCGCCGATCGCGGTCGCCGTGGCCCTAACGGTACGGACCCCGGCGCTCGCCGCCGCCGCCCGCAGCGCGCGCAGGTAGCGGCGGTTGTCGACGGACAGGTCACCCGCCGCCAGCAGGCCTCCGGCCACGCCCGACGCCAGGAACGGCTCCAGGCGCCTGCACTCGCGCCCGCTGACCGTCTCGGCGGACAGGCCGATGCCGCGGCGGAACTCCGCCAGCCGGTTCAGGGCCGCCAGGTCGCCGCCGTCGTAGGCCACGGTGAGGGTGCCCTCGGCGCGCAGGCCCGCCCGCTGCCCCGACGCCTCCTCGACCCGCCGCACGAAGCCGGGGAAGCGATCGACGGCCAGCAGGTTGAGCGCGAGGAGGTCCTCCTCGCCGAACACGCTCTCCGACACCGGGGCGAGCATCCCGGCGGCGACGAAGCTGGCGGCGGAGCTCTCGTCGCCCGGGTCGACGAGGATCACGTCCCGGCCCGCGCCCGGGGTGCCGTCGCCCGGGGTGCCGTTGACCGCGGCGGCCCGCCAGGCGACGGCGGTTCCGATGACGCCGCCGCCGACGACGATGACATCCGCGTCCGTTGCGTCCATGAAGGCGCTCCCTTCGCCGGCATTACCCGGATCAGGTTCGACGGTCGGAGGCCGCCTCGCCTCCCTCTCAGCCCGGTCGCGGGCTCCCGTGGTTTGCTCCTCCCATGGTAACGCGTGGTTGGATGGGCGTTATGACCGACGTGCGCCAGCGGCTGGCGGCCGCCCGGCTGTACCTGTGCACCGACGGCCGGCGCGAGCGGGGGGACCTGGCCGGGTTCCTCGACGCGGCGCTGGCCGGCGGGGTGGACATCGTGCAGCTGCGGGAGAAGGGCCTGGAGGCTCGCGAGGAGCTTTCCCTGCTGGAGGTGGTCGCGGACGCGTGCGCGCGGCACGGGCGGCTGCTGGCCGTCAACGACCGGGCGGACGTGGCGCTGGCGGCCGGGGCCGACGTGCTGCACCTGGGGCAGGACGACCTGCCGGTGGGCGTGGCGCGGACCATCCTCGGCACCGGGCCGCTGATCGGGCGCAGCAGCCACAGCCCGGCCCAGTCCTCCGCCGCGGCGGAGGAGGAGGGCGTGGACTACTTCTGCGCCGGGCCGGTGCGGGCGACGCCGACGAAGCCGGGACGGCCGCCGACCGGGCTGTCGCTGATCTCCCAGGTGGCGTCCTGGGCGCCGGAGCGGCCGTGGTTCGCGATCGGCGGGATCGACCTGGCGACGCTGGATTCGGTGCTGGACGCGGGGGCGCGGCGCGTCGTGGTGGTCCGCGCGATCACCGAGGCGGACGACCCGGGCGCGGCCGCCGCGGAGTTCACCCGGCGGCTGGAAGCGGCTAGCGGTAGCTAGCGGTAATTTGTAGTTACTTATAGTTACTAACTATAGTCGTCGGTTGCCCCGTTGCCGGTGGTTGCGGGGGTTCCACGAATGGTTTTCGGTAACCTGCGATAGTTATTACGTCTTTACACCGTTCACAGCCGTTCACGGCTGGGCACATACGTAGCGGATGGTGCGCACATCCGGCGGTTTATGCCGGGACACAATGGAGCTAGCCATGATCCGCGCCCACTCTGCGCTCGCATCCGCTTTCGTGCTACTGGCCGCGTCGGCCTCCGCGACGGGCCTGGCCGGGACATCCAGCGCGGCCGCATCGATGAGGTCGCTGTGCCACACCGCCTCCGCGAAGGTCGACGGCGGCAGCTACGTCGTGGAGAACGACGAGTACGCCTCCTCCGCCTCCGAGTGCCTCCGGGTGGGCGACAGCACGGCCTTCTCGGTGAGCCGGTCGGCCATCGCCAACCCGACCGACGGGACGCCCGGCGCCTACCCGTCGGCCTATACCGGCTGTCACTGGGGCAGCTGCAGTTCCGGGGGCCTGGCGGCGCACCCGCTGCCGGTGTCCGCCCTCAGCCCCGGGACGGTGACCACCGACTGGTCCACCGCGCAGCCCTACCACCAGAGAGAGGCCTACGACGTGGCCTACGACATCTGGGTCAACCGGACGCCGCGCACCAGCGGGGCGTCGAATGGCTCGGAGATCATGATCTGGCTGAACCACCGCGGCCCCGTCCAGCCCGCCGGCCGCGAGGTCGCGCGGAACGTCAAGATCGGCATCCGCCACTACGACGTCTGGTCCACCGGCTCGTCCACGGCGTCGCACGGGAACACGATCTCCTACACCCTGACCAGCCCGCACGCCTCGGTAGAGGGCCTTGACATCGGGAAGGTCATCGGCGACGCGGTCGCCCGGGGCTACACCAGCCCGTCGTGGTACCTGATCTCGGTGGAGGCCGGGTTCGAGCTATGGCGCGGCGGCGCCGGCCTGGCGAGCAAGTCCCTCGCGGTTCACGTGAAATAGCGAAATAGCGTGAAATAGCTCTCAGCCGCTGTGCACGACCTCCGACTGGCCGAGCTGGCTGCCCGAGGAGTCGTGCGCGGTGACCATGTAGTACGGCCCGGCGCTGTTCGCCGGGATGACCGTTTCGAACCCGGTGCTCGGCAGCTGGGCCACCACGTCCATGGACGACTCGCTCTTGCCGGCGTGCACCCGCCAGGTCTCCACCTCGGTCGCGCCGTTCCAGCTGGCGTACGCCGCGACGCCCCGGGCCGGGTTGGGCTTGACCACGAGCGCCGGCTTGTCCTTGGGGTGGCCGGTCCACTGGCCGGCGAACGCCCGGTAGGACTGGTTGGTGATCTGGAGGTTCCCGCTTAGCGTCACCGAGCCGTCCGCCTCATAGGCGTTGAAGAAAGGCTGCGAGCCCCAGCCGACCAGGGCCCGGTTCCCGGGCAGGAGCTGCATGCTGCCCTGGTTGTCGGAGAGCAGGCCGGCCGCCGGGTAGGTGAACGCTTGCTGGAGCGTGGCGTGCATCCGCTGAGTGTCCAGGTTCAGGATCAGGCCTCGCGACTGCGACGCCTCGGGAGGCGAGGACGCGTTGTCGAAGACGGTGACCAGGTTGCTGGCGGGCTCGCGGACGTGGTGCTGCCACGAGAAGCCGGCCCCGGGGCCGAAGCTGAAGTCGGACTTCTTACCGCCGAGCCGCCAGAGAACCTTGCCGGTGTGGCGGTGGACCTTGTAGACCGTCCAGGTGTGCCGGGAGGAGATGAGCAGGTTCCCGTCCGTGGCGACGGCGATGGAGTTGATGTGGAAGTAGTCGTACGGGTTGTCCGTGGTCCCGCCGAAGAAGGGCTCCTTCGTCTCGGTGATGGGCACGTGGTCGATGCTGTCCCATTCGAAGATCACCTCCCCGGTCGCGATGTCGATCTCCTGGGCGACGCCGGACACGAGCGTGCCCTTGGACGGGCCGCCCACCGGGGACAGGTCCACCGTGTGCGGCCGGTACGCGTCGAGGAGCGCGGTCCCCTGATCGGTGAGGTTGAACTCGTGCATGTCCGCCATCAGCCCGTTCCCGGCCTTGACGGTGGCGACCGGCGAGTACGAGGAATCGGCGATGTAGCAGTTCCCCTTCGCGTAGATGGCACCGGTTATCCCGTGCCACCAGGTGAGCACCGGCTTCCCCTTGTAGGACGACACGTTGAGGTCGAGAACCTGCCCCTTGCCGCTGATCGGGCTGAACCAGACGGGCTCCCCGTCCTGCTGGGTTATCAGCAGGCCCTTCTGGCCCACCGATACCGGCCCCTTGTACGGCTTGTTCGCGAGGAAGAGGTACGGGGGCACGCCCTCGGTGCTACCGGAGATGGTGACGGAAACCCTCGGCGGGAACAGGTCGCCTCGCGAGACATAGGAATGCGCGCCCCAGTCCGGCGTGCTGAACGAGGACCCGGCGGCGTCGGTGGTGGCGTCGTCAGCCGAACCCGGGGAATGAGGCCACGCGTAGCCGATGGCGCCAGCGCCACCCAGTCCGGCTAGCCCCGCCACGGTGCCACCGCCGATGAGGAAATTTCTCCGGTTAAAACGGCTGTCGCCCAACTCAAGTCCTCTCCATCGGGAGATCACGCTGCCGGGAGATCACAATACAAGCCACGCACGCGATATTCTCGGCGCCAGCCGAGCTTCCCCCAGCCGAGCCCCCGGGAGGATACATGAGCGATGCCGCCGCGGTGATCGCCGCGCTGCACAGCGGTCACGATGCCCTCGCCAGCCTCGCATCCAGGCTGAGCGACGCCGACCTGTCCCACCCGACCGGCGCGGCCGAATGGGACGTCTCCCAGGTACTCGGCCACCTGGGCAGCGGTGCCGAGATAGCCCAGGCCACGCTCCAGGCCGCCGTGGACGGCAAGCCGCATCCCGGCATGGACGCCGCCAAGAGCGCGTGGGCGCGGTGGGACGCGATGGGCCGCCGCGAGCGCGCCGACGGGTTCGGCCGGGCCGACGCCGACTTGCTCGCCCTGTTCGACTCGCTGGCCGACCGCGACGACCTGCGGATCGACATGGGGTTCCTGCCCGCTCCCATCGATGTCGCGACCGCCGCCCGGCTCCGGCTCAACGAGATCGCGCTGCACTCCTGGGACGTGCGGGTCGGCTTCGATCCCGCGGCGACGCTGGCCGCGGACGCCGCCGCCGTGCTCGCCCCCAGGGCCGGGGACATGGCCTCCTTCGCCGGCAAGCCAGAGGCGCTTAGCGGCCGGAAGGCGGTCATCAAGGTCACCACCACCGACCCGGAACTGGTCCGCGCACTGCACCTGGGCGAGCAGATCAGCGTCAGCGACACCGATCCGGCCGAGCCGGATGGGACGCTGTCGCTGCCCGCCGAGGCCTGGGTGCGGCTGCTCGCCGGGCGGCTCGGCCCCCGGCGTACCCCCGCGGGCGTCACCGCGGTCGGTGCCGCGGCGGACCTGGGCCTGCTGCGCCGGGTCTTCCCCGGGTTCTAGTGAAATTTGCCCTATTTGTCGTATGACTTAACTCATATTTTTCTTGGGGTGCCTTCGGGTGTAACATGCCCCGGATAACCACGCGTAGTCGAACGCTCACAGCGTCGATCGCGCCCGGCGCACGCCGCGACGGGGAGTGCGTATCCCCTGCTGGACCGGCGGTGCCGCACCCTCGGGGGCCGGACGGCCGCCGCGCCGCGCCGACGCGGGCCGTCGCAAGAAGCAAAGTTCCTTAGCCCTACCCCAAGTACCGCCTCCGCTAAACCTCCGAGGCGCCTGGCGATGACGTCGCGAGCTTGCGCGGCCACGTGCGTTGGCTAGGTTCAAGACGTGCCTACTAGCCATGCCCCCCATGCGGCGAGCCGCGCCGAGCGGCCACCCGAGCCGCGGATCCGCATCGAGGCCCCCAGCGCCAAGGACGGCGCTGACCTGTGGCGACTGGCACGCGACGCGGGCGAGCTGGACCTCAATTCGCCCTACAGCTACCTGCTGTGGTGCCGCGATTTCAGCGGCACCAGCGTGGTGGCGCGAGCCGGCGGCCAGGCTGTCGGCTTCGTCACCGGTTACCGCAGGCCGGACTCCGCCGAGACGCTGTTCGTCTGGCAGGTGGCGGTCGACCCGGCGTACCGGGGCCAGCGGATCGGCGTCCGGATGCTGATGGGCATCGGCGACGCCGCCAAGCGGCTTGGCTGCCGGTACGTGGAGGCGACCGTCACGCCGGGCAACGACGCCTCGGCCCGGATGTTCGCCTCGTTCGCGCGGGCGCACGGCGCGCCGCTCGCCCGGACCGAGGGCTTCGAAAGCACCCTTTTCCCAGACAACCACCAACCGGAGGACCTGATCCGGATCGGCCCGCTGTAGGCCAGCGGCCGACCGGGGTCCGGACCCAACGACAGGCGGGAAGAACAATCGACACCATCGATGTATTCACCCAGCTAGAGTCCGAAGTCCGAGGCTACTGCCGGGGATGGCCAGCGGTGTTCAGCCGCGGGTTGGGCAGCCACGTGTGGGACGAGTCCGGCCGCGAGTACCTAGACTTCTTCGCGGGCGCGGGCGCGCTCAACTACGGGCACAACCACCCCGACATCAAGAAAGCCCTGCTGGAGTACCTCGCGGGCGACTCGATCGTGCACAGCCTCGACATGTACACCACGGCGAAGGCCGACTTCCTGCGCGCCTTCGAGCAGGCGATCCTGACGCCGCGCGACCTTGACTACAAGGTCCAGTTCCCCGGCCCGGCCGGCAACAACGCGGTCGAGGCCGCGCTGAAGCTGGCCCGCAAGTACACCGGCCGCGAGACGGTCGTCAGCTTCACCAACGCGTTCCACGGCATGACCCTGGGAGCCCTGGCGGTCACCGGGAACTCGATGAAGCGCAGCGGCGCCGGCATCCCGCTCGCGCACGGCGCGCCGATGCCGTACGACCAGTTCCTCGACGGGAGCATCCCCGACTTCATGCTGTTCGAGCGGATGCTGACCGACTCCGGCAGCGGCCTGGACAAGCCCGCCGCGGTGATCGTGGAGACGGTGCAGGGCGAGGGCGGCATCAACGTCGCCAACCACGAGTGGCTGCGCGGCCTGGCCGACCTGTGCCAGCGGCACGAGATGCTGCTCATCGTCGACGACATCCAGATGGGGTGCGGCCGCACCGGGCCGTTCTTCAGCTTCGAGGCGGCTGGCATCGTCCCGGACATCGTGTGCATGTCCAAGTCGCTGAGCGGGATCGGCCTGCCGCTGGCGCTGACCCTGTTCAAGCGGGAGCTGGACGTATGGGAGCCAGGCGAGCACAACGGGACGTTCCGCGGGTTCAACCCGGCGTTCGTCACCGCGACGGCGGCGCTGGGCTTCTGGCCGGACGACCACATGGAGAAGCAGACCCTCGCCAAGGGCGAGCAGGTCGAGCGGGGCCTGACGGCCATCGCGGACGAGCACGCCGACCTCGGCGCGACCGTGCGCGGCCGGGGCCTGGCCTGGGGGCTGGCGTTCGACGACCCGGCCGTGACCGACGCGGTGTGCGCCGCCGCCTTCACCGACGGGCTGCTGGTCGAGACCGCGGGCGCGGACAGCGAGGTGACGAAGCTGATGCCGCCGCTCACCGTGACCGAGGACGAGATCGACGCCGGCCTGGACATCCTGGCCAAGGCGGTCCGCACCGCACGCCCGTGAACCGCGCGCACCACGTGAACCGAACGCAGGCGACAGGAAGGGAGAGCGGATGATCGTCCGCACGCTGGCCGAGGTGACGGGCACCGACAGGGACGTGAAGACGCCGACGTGGCGCAGCCGCCGTCTCGTGCTGGCCGCGGAGAACCCCGGGTTCTCGCTGCACGAGACGGTGCTGTACGCGGGCACGGAGACGAAGATGTGGTACGCCAACCACGTCGAGGCCGTGTACGTGATCGAGGGCAAGGGCGAGCTGGTGAACGAGGAGACCGGCGAGACCCACGTCCTCGAGCCCGGCACCATGTACCTGCTGGACGGCCACGAGCACCACACCGTGCGTGCCCAGACCGACGTCCGCACGGTGTGCGCGTTCAACCCGCCGGTGACCGGTCGCGAGGTCCACGACGAGACCGGGGCCTACCCGCTGGTCACCCCCGAGGCGGCGGACTAAGGCGTCGCGGGCGCCAACGACGACGGCGCCGGGACGCCGGGGTCCTGCCATGGGGCAAGTGGCAGGACCCCGGCCCGGCCTGGTCGGCCCCTGCCCACTCCGCGCGCAAGACCCACCCGAACCCTTTTCCCCGAACGGATACTCGCGACTGCCCCCGTTCCCCGCCTCCGGCGGGTCGGAACTCTCCCGCGTCGCTGGTGAGACCGAGGTAGGCGTTCTCCAGCTTGGAGCGGGCGTCCGGGTAAGCAGCCGCCGATCATCGCGCAGGTGGTGACCGTTTCCAGGCGTCTGGCGCCGTACCGTGGTGCTCGCGCGGGGCATGTGATCGCCGCCGGTCCTAAGGATCGAACAGAATGTCGGTGGCCGGCGTTAGCGTGGACTCGTTGGTCGTTCACGCTAAGGAGGAACGGGAATGTGCTGGCAGTGTGATCATCCGGGAAGCACGTTCGAGGACTGGCTAGACCACATTCGCGAGTGGAAGGAGCGGTACTGCTTCGCAGTGGTGGGGGTGGAGCGTGACGGGGCGCGCCCGCCCTGGGCATACACCGTGGGACTGACCGAGCACGGTAAGCCGGAGCTGGTGGTGACCGGCATGCGGGCGGGTCCCGCCACCACGTTGCTGAACAGCGTCGCATCCCACCTGCTGCACGCCGAGGCGCCCTGGCCGGGTGAGCGGGTTCCGCTGACCGGCGGGCCGCTGATCGAGATCGTCGAGGTCGCCGAGCCGACGGCGCACCTGAACGTCGCGGTCGCGCTCTATGGCCCGCGGCTGCGGGCGCTGCAACTCGTGCACGCCGACGACCGTGGCCACTGGCCGTGGGAAGTCGGCTGGCGGGGTGTCCGGGGCGGTCAGCCCGTCCTCGGCATCCGTGCCGAGCGGGCCGCGACCAGCACCACTGCGTGTTCATCTAGCCGCCACACTGCTGTTTAAATAGCCGCTCATACCGTGTTGATCTAGCCGAACCTGCGACGATAATCTAGCCGCTCAACGAGGTTCCGGACCCTGTCTGAGAAATGGGCGTCTCGACTCCGTCTCACGGAGCCGGACGGCTCCGGGGCCGGGTTCGACTGTAATATCGCCGAAGCTGTCAAGCACGTGGCCGTGGTCGCAGCGCAACGCGACCACGGTGGGTGCGCCGCAGCCGCGGTGGCGGTGCACGGTCGCGGGGCCGGGGGGATCGGCTAGGTGCCTGTCCCCCCATGCCTTCAGCGCGGCAAGCACGGGGAACAGCTCACCCCCGGCGGTGGTCAGCCAGTATTCGTGACGTACGCGCTGGCCCGCCTCGTGATAGGGCCGTCGCTCCAGGAGGCCATCGGCGACCAGGGCGCTCAGGCTCCTGCTGAGGACCGCGGGAGAAATCCCGATGTGCCGCTGGATCTCATCGAACCGATGCAGCCCGCGGAAGACCTCACGCAGCACCACCAGCGCCCATGGCCTGCCCACGAGTTCAAGCGTCCGCCCGATGCTGCAGTTAGCGGGATCCTGCTCGCGCCACTCCATGTCGTCCAGGCTACCTGGCTACTTGACTGGAAGCCAGGGTCCTGCGATGCTGCTGACTATCGAAGAGATAGTCAGGTAGGAGACATTCATGCCGTTCGTCGATGCCGACCCGCCCCAGCTGCTAGCCGAGTGCGCCACTACGTTCGGGCTGGACGCCCGCGACCGCCTCGCCGAGACCGCGGATCCCGGATCCGCCGGGGCGCACGCGGGGCTCACTACCGGCATGGGGTAACCCGCGAAACACGCGGCTCCCCCGGCGGCGATAAGAGGCATATGACCGTTCCCCGCAGGCCCGCCCCGGAAGTACGAGAGTAACGGGTGTGGCTGATGGGGACGGCGCGGGAGGGGACCGGAGCTGGCGGCCACGGCCTGGGCCTGGCGATCGTCGCGGCCGTCGCCCGCGCCCACGGCGCCACGCTCACCGCGAGCGCCCGCCCCGCGGGCGGCCTGGACGTCGGCGTAAGCCTCCCAGGGTCGGCCTCGGCCCCTGCCCCCAGCGTGGGGCGACGCGGGGCTTTGCTCCTCCCCGAGTGAGGACTACCATATATGTCATGACGATGACACGGACGACCGTTTACCTCTCACAGGATGCCAAGCGGCGGCTGTCAACAGCCGCCCAACGCCGTCATCGCAGCGAGGCGGAGTTGATCCGGGACGCGATCGACCAGCTCCTGGCCGACGAGCCGCAGCGTCCCCGGCCGAATCCGCCCCAGCTCGATCTCGACCCGGCGGTCATCGACAACCTGGACGAACATCTCTCCTCGGGGTTCGGGGCGGACGGCCTTGAGGGCGCCTCGTGGCACAGCTGATCATCGATACCTCCGGCTATCTTGCCGGAACTGTCGCCAAGCACCCCCTACATGACGCGGTGCTCACGATGCTGGGCAGCGTCCGCCAGCCACCGGTCATCTCGCCGCTGGTGATAGCGGAGATCGACTACATGGCCCTGGACAAGGCCGGGGTTGCCAGGGAACTCGACGTGATCGATGACCTGACCAGCGGCGCGTACGAACTCCCCGATCTGGACATCGATGACCTCCGCTCAGCCAGGCGGCTAGCCGCCAGGCACCAAGACCTGAAGATCGGGATGACCGACGCTGTGAACGCTGTCCTGGCTGAACGCTATGACACTAATGAGATCCTCACCACCGACCAGCGGCACTTCCGTGCGATTGTTCCCCTGACCAGGCGCTTCGATTCTTTTCGCATCCTGCCCGCGGACCTGTGATGTCACCGGAGGGTTCCATGAGCGATCAGCTGCCCGAGCCGGGCACGTGGACGATCGACCCGATGCACTCCTTCGTGGAGTTCACCGTCGAGCACTTCACGGTCGCGTTCGCCCACGGCATCGCCGCGGGCCCGACGGGAACGATCATCATCGCTGGCGATCTGCTGTCCTCGTCCGTCCGGGCGTCCATCGACGTGTCGACCCTGACCACCGCCAACAAGATGCGGGACGAGAAGATCCTCGGCCCCGACGTCCTCGACGCCGAGCGGTACCCCGCGATCGACTTCGCGTCCCGGGCGCTGCGCGAGGCACCGGGCGGCGGCTACGAACTCGACGGGGACCTGACGCTGCACGGCATCACCCGGCCGGTCACCCTCACGCTCACGCCGCACGGGGTCATCACCGACACCTGGGGGAAGACCCGGCTGGGCCTCACCGCGACCGCGGAGATCGCCCGCAGCGACTTCGACGTGCTGAAGTTCGGGTACGTGGCACTGGCGGCGGGCGGCTTCATGGTGCCGGACGCGGTCCGCGTCACCCTCGAGATCGAGGCCACGCGCGACGCGGCCTAGCATCCCGTCACCGCCGACCGTTGTAGTCAAGATTATGGTCAACTATAATTCTGACCATGACGATCCTGCCACTCAACGATGTCAAGACCCGTTTCTCCGCCATCGCCGACGAGGTGGCGGCCACTCATGACCGCGTGATCGTGACGCGGAGCGGCCGGCCGCATGTCATGGTCATCGCCGTCGATGACTTCGAGTCACTGCAGATGACCCGCGAGCTGCTCGCCGAACCTGGCGCCGTGCCGGAGATCCTGGCCGCCGACCGGGAGGTCTCGGCCGGGGAGTATCACACCATGGACGAGCTACGGGCCGTGCTCGAAGAGCGCCAGCGCCAGGATGCCGACGAGTGAGCGACGCGTATTCCGTCCGGCTCGCTTCCGGCGTGCTGCGGACCCTCCAGGCAGGGCCGCCAAAGGGAGTTCCGCTCAACGCCGCGTGGGCGATTTTCGAGTTCATCCACGGGCCACTCAGCACAGATCCCTGGCGGGTCTCCAAGCCGCTGCACGACGAGCTGGAAGGCTTCCGCGGCGCAAGGCGCGGTGAGTACCGGGTCGTGTTCCGCGTCGATGAGGAGCGGCGAGTAATCCGCGTGGTCCGAGTTGACCACCGCTCTGACATCTACCGGCCAACCTAAGCGAAGCGGGGGGTGCCGACGTGCCAGCTGGTGAGCGGCAAGTCACCGTGCTCGGAAGCTGCGGCGGGTTTCCGGAGCCGGGCCGGGCGTGCAGCGGGTTCGCGGTGGACTGGGATGGCTACCGCCTGGCCCTGGACCTGGGCTACGGCACGCTGCCGCGGCTGCTCGCGCACTGGCCAGGGGGTCTGTCGCGGAACTGGCTGGGGTATCAAGCCGCATACTGTCCATTATGTACGCTAAAGCCTTAACCTTTCCCTTAAACCCAAGACGCACAGGCCGCTTAACCGTGTCGTTTGGGTCTCCGCTCGCCCCTAACGACACAGCCAGGCACGGTAAATACCCTGGCCGGGTATAACCCGGCAGCGATGGCGCCGTCGCTGTCGTTTCGGCCCCGGCGCGAGGAGTTACAGGCGGTCCAGGATGTGGGCGCAGGCGGCGCCGAGGGCGCGGAACTCCTCCGGGTCCAGCGCCTCCACGATGAGCTTGCGGACGGCCTCGACGTGGCCGGGCGCGGTCTCGGTGACCTTGTCCCAGCCGGCGTCGGTGAGCACCGCGTTGATGAACCGGCCGTCGGAGGGGCAGGACTCGCGCCGGACCCAGCCGCGCCGCTCCAGCCTGCTGACCACGTGCGACAACCGGGACAGCGAGCCGCTGGCCATCGCGGCGAGATCGCTCATCCGCAGGCTCCGGTCCGGGGCCTCCGACAGGCTGGCCAGCACCAGGTACTCGAAGTGGGTGACCTGCGCGTCTCGCTGCAACTGCGCGTCGAGGGCGGCGGGCAGCCGGAAAAGCAGCGCCGCGAGCGGCCGCCATGCCTGCTGTTCTTCGTCGGTCAGCCAGCGGGGGTCATCCATAAACCAAGATTACGATCGCGCAGGCCAGCAGTCTCAACCACCCTGGTGATAGCCTCGGCCTCCCAGCCCGGCGCCATGATGTGCACCCCGGCGACGCCGGGAACCGCGCGCAGGCCCTTGATCACGTCGGCGGCGACGCTCACCCCGGCGGCCTTCGCGTCGGCGCCGGACAGGCCCGCCAGCCTGGCGAACGTCGCGTCATCGACCTCGACACCCGGGATGTTCCGGTGCATGTGCTCCAGGGCACGGGTGCTGCGCGGCGGCATGACGCCGACGATCACCGGGGTGCCGGCCAGCACCCCCCCGGCGGCCAGTGGCGCGAACCACTCGGCGAACCGGGGCACGTCGAAGACGATGTTGGTCTGGAAGAACCGCGCGCCCGCCCTGATCTTGTCCTCGATCCGCTGCGCGGGGTCCACCAGGGGGTTCATCGCGCCGGCCACGAAGAAGTCCGTGGGCGTCGTCAGCGTCTCCCCCGCGGCCAGCTCGCCCTGGTTGAGCCTGCGGATGAGCCGCAGCAGGCCGAGGGCATCGACGTCCTTCACGTCCGTCGCCATATCCGCGTATTTACCGACCTTGAGGGGGTCGCCGGACAGGGCGAGGACGTTGCGCACGCCAAGGGCCCAGGCGCCGAGGAGATCGGACTGGATCGCCATGATGTTCCGGTCACGGGTGGTGACCTGCAGGATGGGGGTGACGCCTTTCTCCATCAGCCAGGTGGACGCGGCGAGCGGGGACACCTTGGTGGTGGCGGCCTGGTTGTCGGTCACGTTCGCGGCGTCGACCAGGCCAGCGATCGCCTCCGCGGCCTGGCGGACCGGTGCGGCGACCGGATCCAGCGGCGGGGAAAGCTCGGCGGTGACCGCGAACGTGCCCGCCGCCAGGATGTCTCGCAGGGCCATGGGGGTCGGTTCTCCCTTCCGGCGGGCCCGTGGCCGCGTGCTGCGCATCCGCGGGGCGGTCCTCGCCTCTTCAATCCTCGCAAGAGCCGGCGAACCGCGCCAGGAAAAGATTCCCCCGGCCCCGCACCGAGTCGCCCCAGGTTGTGTCCCCGCCACTAACGCGCCGGCCTCCACCAGGCTAGTCTCCCGACCCTAGTCTTCCAGCCATCGACCGGCCCGCGCCGGCGATCGCGCGCTTGCCAGCGCGGCCCCCGGATGGTTCCCTAGCATCTGTGAGGGGAACCGTGCCCGCGAGGGAAAGATGACGCGCGGGTCCGCGGCCCGGAAGGTCACGTACCTTCTGGAGCCGAAGAACTGGATCGTGGTCACCGTCCTCGCCATCGGCTGGCATTCCGGCGGCATCCGGGGGCTGGGCTGGGGCCTGGTCGCGGCGCTGTTCGCGGGCGCGGCGCCGACGCTGTTCATCAACCGCGGCATCCGCCGGGGCAACTGGAGCGACCGGAACGTCGGCGACAAGCGCTCCCGGCTCACCGTACTCGGCTTCATCGTCGCGTCCGTCGCGACGGGGCTGACCCTGCTCGCCGTCGGCGGCGCGCCGCGGGAACTGACCGGGTGCTTCGCGTTCATGCTCGTCAGCGTCGCCGTCCTCGCCGCCATCACCACGGTCTGGAAGATCTCCATTCACTGCGCGGTCGCGTCCGGGAGCGTGACGATCCTCGCGCTGACCTTCGGCCCGCCAGTGACCAGCGCCTACGCCCTCGTCGCGCTGACCGCCTGGTCCCGCGTGGAACTGAGGCAGCACACAACCGCGCAGGTGGTCGCCGGATCCCTGTTCGGCGCGCTCGCCGCCCTGGCCTGCTACCCCCTAATCCGATTATCCCGAACGGGTGTTCTCGCCTGCTCGTTTTCCCGGGCGAATCCCCCGGGCCGGTAGCCGGGGGTCCGGGGGTCCGGGGGTGTCCCCCGGGGTAGCACTGTTACTGGGTTACTGGGTTACTGGGTTACAGGGACCACAGCCTGGCGGTCTTGTCGGAGGAGGCGGTGGCGAGACCCCTGACGTGGGGCCGGAAAGCCACGGCGTTCACCGGGCCGTCGTGGCCGGCCAGGACCGCCGAGCAGCGACCGGTGGCGGCGTCCCACAGCCGGACGGCGGCGTCGTAGCTGGCGGTGGCGACGCTCATCCCGTCCGGGCTGAACACCGCCGCGAACACCGAGCCGCCGTGCCCCTCGAGCGCGCGGGCCGGCGCGCCGGTCCCGGCCTCCCACAGCCGCGCGGTGCCGTCCTCCCCGCCGGCGGCGACGACCGACCCGTTCGGGCTGAAGGCGACCGACCACACGGTGCCCCGGTGGCCGGCCAGCGTCGCCAGCGGCGCACCGGTGACCGGGTTCCACAGCCGGACGGTGGCGTCGAAGCCGGAGGTCGCCACCTGCCGTCCGTTGGGGCTGAACGCGACGGCCGACACGACGCCGTCGTGGCCCGCCAGGACCGACACCATGCGCCCGTTCCTGGTGTCCCAGACCCGGGCGGTGCCGTCCCCCGCCGCGGTGGCCAGCAGCGTGCCGTCGGGGCTGAACGCCGCGGAGTACACCACATCGGCGTGCCCGGCCAGCGTCGCGTTGCAGGCCCCCGTCCTGGCGTCCCACAACCGGGCGGTGGCGTCGTAGCTGACGGTGACGAGAGCCGCGCCGTCGGGGCTGAACGCGGCGGAGTAGACGACGTCGGCGTGACCGATCAGCGTCGCCTTGCAGGCCCCGGTCCTGGCGTCCCACAACCGGGGCGCGAGGTCGGCGCTGACGGTGGCGACGGTGGCGCCGTCGGGGCTGAACGGCGCGGCGAGCACGGCGTCGTCGTGACCGGTCAGGGCGTGCAGCTGGCCGCCCGAGGCGGTGTCCCAGATTCGCGCGGTCCTGTCCTCGGCGGCCGTGACCAGCATGCCGCCGTCGGGGCTGAACGCGACCGAGTTCACCGGCCCGGCGTGCCCGGCCAGGACGAGGGCGCGGTCAACCGCCGGCTCGAATACGCTCATCACACTGCCTCTGCGCTCGTTGGCCCCTCGTCACGTTCGCGCCGGGCGCCCGGGGATGGCGTTCGGCACCTGCCCAATTCTGCACTTTCACCCGCGTTCCAAAGGCTTTTTCCCGCGTTCGCCTCTGAACTGTGCTATTTCGTGACATGGCGATGACCATCCTTCACGTGCGACGCTGGAGCACCGATAATGCGGTCATGACGCTGGAAGAGCTGTACAAGGACCTGCACTCCCATCCCGAGCTGGCGTTCGCCGAGCATCGCACGGCGGGCATCGCCGCCGAGTGGCTGGCCGGCGCCGGGTTCACGGTCACCACCGGCCTCGGCGGCACCGGCGTGGCGGGCGTGCTGCGCAACGGCGACGGCCCGGCGGCGCTGGTCCGCGCGGACATGGACGCGCTGCCGCTGCGCGAGGATACCGGGCTGGACTTCGCCAGCGACGTGGTCACCGACGACGCGCGCGGCGACCGCACGCCCGTGATGCACGCGTGCGGCCACGACCTGCACGTGACCTGCCTGTGCGGGGCGGCGGCCGAGCTGGCCCGCGATACGGGCTCCTGGCAGGGCACGGTGATCGCGGTGTTCCAGCCCGCGGAGGAGATCGGCGCGGGCGCGCGGGCGATGCTGGACGACGGCCTGTACGCGAAGACCGGCGTGCCGGACCTGGCGCTCGGCCAGCACGTGCTTCCCTGGAGCACCGGGTCGGTGCTGTACCGGTCCGGGCCGTTCTTCGGCGCGGCGGAAAGCTGGGACGTGACCCTGCACGGGCGCGGCGGGCACGGGTCGCAGCCGGAGCGCACCGTTGACCCGGTGGTGATGGCGGCGTCCGCGGTGATGCGACTGCAGGCCCTGGTCGCGCGGGAGATCGCCCCCGCCGACAAGGGAGTCGTCACGGTGTCGCGGCTGCGCGCCGGGCACGCGGAGAACATCATCCCGGACACCGCGACGATCACGCTGAACTTCCGCGCCTACGACCCGGACGTGCAGCGCCGGCTCACCGAGGGCGCCCGGCGGATCATCGACGCGGAGGCCGCCGCGTCCGGCGCGCCGCGCCCGCCGGAGTACGCGGTGCTGAGCTCGTTCCCGGTCACGGTCAACGACGACGCCCTGACCGCTCGGCTCGCCGCCGCGCTGGAGCCCTCGCGGGAGATCGACCCGATCATGGGCAGCGAGGACTTCGGGCTGTTCGGGACCGACGCCGGCGTTCCCTCCTGCTTCTGGGGCCTGGGATGCGCTCCCGAGGGCTCCCCCGGGATCCACTCGCCGCAGTTCGCGCCGCGGCTCGACCCGACCCTGCCCGCCGGGGTGAACGCCCTGGCAACCGCCGTCCGCGAGGTGCTGCCTCCCCGCGGGTAACCGTTCCCTGGTCCCGTGCCCGGTCAGAACCCGAGTGGCCCTCCATACTGGGCCATTCCGGCCCGGGCACGGGCCCTGCGGCGGTGGTGCCGGTAAGCCGGGACGCTGAGCTCCGCCGCGAAGACGAGGAGCACGAGCACGACGAATGCCGCGATCGCGCCCGCGGGGGCGGAGGTCTGCACCAGAGCCACGATGAAGACGGCGACAACGAAGACCTCAATGATTAGCCCCGCCATCAGCAAGGCAGTCAGCCAAACCCGTTTGGAACTGGTCTCGAGCTCCGGGCCGGGGTGTCCGGTGGCGGTTGCCGGGGTGGCAGGTTCCGGGAAGGCGGACCGCGGGGCGGGGCGCCCGGCGGCGGCCTGCCAGGCGCCGTACAGCCGCGCGAAATCGTCGGCGAATTCCCGGTAGCCCACCGCGTCGGTGGCCCGCGGGGCGCCGAGACTGAACCGGTCGCCGTCGATCGTCGTGACGAGGATCGCGTGTTTGGTTTGGCGCGCGCCGCGGGTTGCCACCCACGCGAGGTTGGCGATCTGCCCCCAGCGGTAGCAGTGCTTCCCGCCCGCACGGCCCCGGGCGCAGAACCCCTCCGGGCCGAACCTCGTATAAGCGATGGCGTAGCAGACGTAAATGGGGACAACGATCAGCCAGCACAGGTCCGCGAACGCGGCGAAGGACCACCAGCCAGGCGTTTCCAGCGTGATGGCGAGGACAGTGGCCACAACGCCGGCGCAGGAGAACACGGCCAATCCACCGCGCACCGACTGCATTTGGCTGCGGGGAGTTCGAATGGTGACTATATCGCCGGGCATGCGCCGGATTATTGCACGATGACGTGCGCGGCGTACTCCATGCCCTTCAGGTGCGATAAGCCCGTTACGCCAGGCATTTCGGGGGTAGCCGACCGCGGAACATCACGTCATCGAGGAGGAATCACGATGAGCTTGATCCTGGTCGTCTTGCTATTGGCCATCCTGTTGGGCGGGCTGGGGTTCGCGCTGCACGCCCTGTGGGTGGTCGCCGCGATCGTCCTCGTCGCCTGGCTGGTCGGGTTCGCCGTCCGGCTCGGCGAGGGGCGCCGCTGGTACCGGTGGTGACGCCGCCGCGCGTTAGGAAGCCGCGAGCGGCTGGCCACCGGTGTCCGCCTGGCCGTTGGCTACCAGCCATTCCAGCGCCTCCCGCAGGGCGCCGAGCGAGGTATGCCGTGGCGCGTACCCGAGCACCTCGCGGGCCCGGGCGATGCTGGCGGCGATGCTGCGGGAGGTGTGCTCGCGGGTGACCCGGGCGTGCTCGGGCCCGGCCCGGCGGGTGAACTCCTCCCAGCCGACGAAGTCCAGGACCGGCTCGCGGCCGAACCACCGCGCCGCGCCGGCCGCCAGGCCCCGCTGCGTCATCGCCTGCTCGGCGGTCACGTGGAAGCTGCCCCCGATCGCCTCCGGCCGGGACAGCGCCAGCTCGAAGGCCTGCGCCACGTCGTCGGCGTGCACGTGGTGCAAGACGCCGAGCCCGCGGTCGGGCAGCGCCAGCGGCCGGCCCGTCGCCAGCGCGGTCCACGTGGCGGGGTCGAGGTTCCCGGCCGGGGTGATGACCGGCCAGCCCGGCCCGCTGATGTGGCCGGGGTGCAGGACCACGGCGGGGACCCCTCCCGCCGCCGTTTCCCGGTGCAGCAGCGCCTCGATCTCGGCCTTGCCCGTGCCGTACTCTCCGTAGGCGGTGCGCGGCTCGTCCTCGGTCACCGGCACCCGCAGCGCGGGGCCGTGCACCCAGATGGTCCCGCAGTGCACCAGCAGCGGTCGTGACGGGCGCAGCGCCTCCAGGAGCTGCCCCGCCGACGCCGCGGTGAAGCAGATGAGGTCGATCACCACCTCCGGGCGCAGCTCCGCCACCCTGGCGCCGAACGTTCCCGCCGCGTCCTCCGCCTCCCGGTCGGCGGCGACCCTGGTCACCGCGTCCCATTGCGGGCCGCCACGGTACGGGCCGCGGGTCCCGCGGCTGACCGCGATCACCTCATGGCCGCCGTCCACCAGCCGCGGCACCAGGTACGTGCCGATATGCCCGGTCGCCCCGATGACAACCACCCGGCTCATCCCTGCCTGCCCCTTCCTCGCCAGTCCCCGCCCCGCCATCCTCGCACGCCCGCCCACGGCGCGCCGTCCGGGCCGAGGCTTATGCCCCGGTTACCCGGCGAGACGAGCCGATGATGGAATCCTGGATCGCCGGGTCCACGGTGATGGGCCACCTGCGGTCGAAGTCGCCTGCCTTGTTCCACACGTAGGCCGACGATCCCTCGCCCGACAGGAGCGCCTGGACGACGTTGCGCGCGCCGACCTCAACGCTGTTAGCGCGGAAGGGGCCGGTCAGCGCGACGCTGGCCCGGATGAACCATGGGGCCTGCTTGAAGAGGCCGGTCCGGACGAATCCGGGGGTCACGCAGCCAGCGAAGATCCGCGGGTGGGTCTTGGCGAGGTAGTCCGCATAGTACAGGCATGCGCCGTTGACCTGGGAGATCGCGGTCATGAGGCCGAAGCGCTCGAAGTACGGGAATAGCTCCGGCTTGAGTTCCGGGACCTGGTTGAGGGTCGCGGTGAGCATGATGACGCGCGGGCGCTCGGAGTGCAGGAGCTTCGGCAGGAGCAATTGCGTCAGGTGGTAACGGCTGAGGTAGCCCAGCGCGAAGAAGAGCCGGAGGCCGTCGGCGGTCCTGGTGCCCTTCGCATCGAACACGGCCGCCGAATGCGCCAGCCCGTCGATGCGGTCGGTCACCTCGTCGATCTGGCGTGCCGCGTCGCGCACGCCATCGTGGGTCGAGAGGTCAGCCGGCAGGAAAATCGCCCGGTCGCGCGGCGGGCCGAATGATTCGAGCGATTCCTCGCCCTTGCGCTTGTCCCGGCCCAGGATGACGACGCGATGCCCCGCGTCGAGGAGCTCCCGGGCCACCTGGCGCCCGATGCCGCTGGTGCCGCCAGCCACGACGAATGTGTTCATGAGCCTGCCCTTCCGGTGATCCGCATGATCACGACATAGTGATGTCACAGTGCGACATCACTATGGTGAGCATACCAGCGATGTCGCGGTGTGACATCAGATCGAGGGCAGCGATTCCGGACGAGGGGCCGTTCCGGCGGTACTGAGGTGCTCCGCCGCGGTTAGCGCCGGGCCGCGGGAGAGCGGGCCGCGGCGATCCCGCCGAGGTCGGCGCGGAGTGCGGTGAGCGCTTCGATGGTCAGCGTGTCGATGCCCGTCTCGTCGTCTCTTTGGACCCAGTCGCCGATGGCGATGGACAGGGCGCCGATGGCCGCTTCGGCGAGGAGCTGCGCCCGCGCCGGGCGCATGCCCCGTTCGCGCAGGGCGTCGCCGAGGATCGTGCACTGGGCCCGGCGCTTGCTCAGGGATCGTTCCATCAGGCTCTGGTCGGACTCGACGATCCGGCGGAGCACGCGGAATTCATCACGATGCCCGTCGAGGTATTCCCGGGCATACAGTTCCAGCCCCCACAGGAGGAAGTCGGCCGCGCCGAGCCCGGCGGGAGCCTTGGCCAGGGCGGCGCGCAGCTTGGCGGCGGCCTGGTCCTCGTTGCCGAAGAGCACTTCGCGCTTGTCCCCGAAGTAGCGGAAGAACGTCCGATTCGTCACCCCGGCGCGAGCGGCGATCTCGGGCACGGTCGTCTCGGCGAATCCCCGCTCCTGGAACAGTTCCAGCGCGGAACGGATCAGTCGCTCCCGAGCGCCGGGTTCCCATCGGGCCATGCCGCCATGGTAATGACGGCAAGAAATTGACGCGCGGCGGCAGGCGGGTCATGATGACAGCGCCGCCTTAGGCTCCCGCGACTGAATCGGCTCCCGCGACTGAATGAGTGCGTCTTCCCCCACCTGGAGAACACGTGAAGATAATCGGGGCAGGCCTGCCGCGAACCGCCACGCTCACCCAGAAAACCGCGCTGGAAATGCTCGGGTTTCGCTGTTACCACATGATCAGCGTGATGAGCGACTTCAGTCCCGTCCCGCTATGGGCGGACGCCCTGCACGGGCGGCCAGACTGGGACAGGATCTTCGACGGGTTCGATGCCACCGTGGACTACCCGGGTGCCTTCTTCTACCGGGAGCTCATGGAAGCCTATCCGGACGCCAAGGTGCTGCTCAGCGTGCGCGACGGTGCCGCGTGGGCGCGGAGCGTGCACAGCACCGTCTGGACCGTCCTGCACGGCGACTCCCCGCAGCGCTACCTGAACATGGCACACGCTCAGGTCGACCCGGCAATGCGGGAGTTCATGGAGTTCATCAGTGAATTGACCGAAAGGTCCAGCTTGTACGGCGGCGACCCGGAACATTTCGACGAGAAATCCGCGGCCGAGGTCATGGAACGGCACAACGAGGAAGTGCGCCGGAACGTTCCCCCGGAGCGGCTGCTGGAGTGGTCGCCCGCGGACGGCTGGGGGCCGCTGTGCGAGTTCCTGGATCGGCCCATGCCCGCGGAGCCGTTTCCGCACGTCAACGACTCGAAGTCCTTCGTCGGGCTGATGGCCGGGATCTCCCTGGAGGCCCTCAACCGGTGGCACGCAACGCTTCCCGCGCCCCCCGCCCCCGCTCACGGGTAAGCCTGGGGGCGGGGCAGTCGCGAGTATCCGTTCGGGGTAGGAAGGTGTTGACCTTGGTGGGGTACTGAAGGAGTGCTGCATGAAGCTCGACCCGTCCGTCCTGGGGATCGTGCTGGCCGGCGGGGCCGGCACCCGGCTGGCACCGCTGACCGACGACCGGGCCAAGCCCGCCGTGCCGTTCGGGGGGACGTTCCGGCTGATCGACTTCGCGCTGTCCAACCTGGCCAACAGCGGCATCCTGAAGAACTGCGTGCTCACCCAGTACAAGAGCCACAGCCTGGACCGGCACATCTCCCAGACGTGGCGACTGTCGGCGCTGCTCGGCTACTACGTGACGCCGGTGCCGGCGCAGCAGCGGCTCGGTCCGCAGTGGTACACCGGGTCGGCGGACGCGATCTTCCAGTCGATGAACCTGATCAACGACGAGCGGCCGGACATCGTCGTCGTGACCGGCGCCGACCACGTGTACCGGATGGACCTGCGGCAGATGATCGACCAGCATGTCACCCACGGCGCCGGGGTGACGGTGGCGGCCATCCCGGTCAGCAGGCAGGACGCGAAGGCGTTCGGCATCGTGGGGGTGGGACGGGACGGGCGGACGATCTCCTCGTTCCTGGAAAAGCCGTCCGACCCGCCGACGCTGCCGGACAGCCCGGAGGAATCGTTCGCGTCGATGGGCATCTACGTGTTCGACACGCGGATCCTCATCGACGCGCTGCGCCGGGACGCCGCCGACGCCGCCAGCAAGCACGACATCGGCGGCAACCTGGTCCCGCTGCTGGTCCGCGATGGCGCCGCGCAGGCGTATGACTTCCTGACCAACGAGGTTCCCGGCGAGGACGACCGGGATCCCGGCTACTGGCGCGACGTCGGCACGATCGACGCCTACTTCGACGCGCACATGGACCTCCGTACGGTCCACCCGCAGTTCAACCTGTACAACGCCAAGTGGCCGATCATGACGTCGGTGCCGCCGCTGCCGCCGGCCAAGTTCGTGCACGACGATGGCGACCGGGTGGGGCGCGCGGTCGACAGCCTGGTCAGCAACGGGGTGATCGTCTCCGGCGGCCTGGTGCGGCAGTCCGTGCTGTCCCCCGGCGTCCGGGTCAACAGCTGGGCCCGGGTGGAGAAGTCGGTGATCTTGCACAACGTGCAGGTCGGCCGCCGAGCCGTGGTGCACAACGCGATCATCGACAAGAACGTCGTCATTCCCGAGGGCGCGCAGGTCGGCGTGGACGCCGAGCACGACCGGGCGCGGGGGTTCGTGGTCTCGCCGGGCGGCATCACCGTGGTGGGCAAGGGCCAGCCGGTGCCCATGTAGATATATCGCGCCTAGCTGAAGAGCCTGTGAGATAGTGGTCCGGCTATGGAGATGAGTTCGAAATTCGCCGCGATCCGCCTAGTTGCTGCATGTATCGCCGTCACGGCGCTGGCAGGCTGTTCCAGTGGAGCGCCGACGCATACGCAGGGGCCGACGCACGCGCAGGGTACGGTTAGCAACCGTTTCGGGGAAGGCGCGCCCCTGCTGACCCAGTGCGGCATTAGTCACGGGACGATAAAGCCACCGACGGGGCAGCCGTGGTACCGGGACGGTAAGGTTCTTCCGCTTACCGGCCGGGGTGTTTCGCCCGGGCGTGGTGCGGCGCTCTATACCTGGCGGTCCCACAAGGACGGAAAAATTATTGGCGGCAAGAGCCTAATGAACTGGGATTACTGGGCAGCCGAGAATAACACGCTGCCGACCGCCGTCTGCGGACCCGACGCCTCCGCGTCTAAACTGGCCGCGCAAATTTGGCCTGGAAAACCAAGCCCTTGGGCGACGTGAGTCCTTAACAGGATCCGAGGGCCTCGTCCTCATCGAGCACGCCACCGAGGCGATCCCCGATCAGGTTCTCAGGATCGCCGAGCAGGAACTACGCTCCTGGACAGGTTCGCCACGCGCCGAGGCCGCAACGACAGCAACGGCGCCAACGCTGCTGCGGGGCCGGACTGCGGCGATGGGGGCACCACTGTCGTCCGGCAGCGCGTGGGCCGGGCGCCCAGCCGCGGCTCTCCCGTGATCGAGTCGCCCTTGCTGGGAAAACCCCAGTGGCTTGCTTTGTAGGGTGAATGGTTGGATTGAAACGTTTCACCAGGCGATTAGGCAACCATTCACCGTACAAAGCCATCGTCCCCCTGGAGGCCTATCCCGGCCAGCGGCGCCCTCCGGTCCAGTAGCGGTCGATGTGCTCCAGCGGCCGGCCCTTGGTCTCCGGGACGAACCGCCAGGTGAACACGATCGCGAGCCCGGCGAACATGGCGTAGATCCAGAACGTCCAGGCCTTCCCGACGGCGTTGATCAGCGACAGGAACGTGACCGACACCAGCAGGTTGGCGCCCCAGTTCGCCACCGTGGCCGCGCTGGCGCCCGCCCCGCGAAGCCGGTTGGGGAAGACCTCCGCGCTCATCAGCCAGAACAACGGCGAGATCGACAGCGAGTAGCAGGCAACGTACACCAGCAGGACGACGAGCACGCCCGCGCCCCAGCTCGACGCGCCGGACCCGAGGGCCGCGCCGAGCAGCACCAGCATCACGCCCATGCCGGCCAGCCCGAGGTAGAACAGCGCCTTGCGGCCGACGACGTCGACGAACGCGATGGTCGGGAACACGAACACGAACAGGGCCGCCCCGACGTAGATGGTGGGCAGCAGCGAGTTGCCGCCCACTCCCGCGTAGCCGAAGATGGTCGGCGTGTAGAACAGCACCGTGTTCGGCCCGACGAACTGCTGGAACACCGCCAGGCCGACGCCCGCCACCAGCGCGCCCCGCATCCCGGGGCGCAGCAGCTCCCGCCAGGAGGTGCCCTCGCTCTCGGCGATGTTGCGCCGCAGCAGCTCCAGCTCGGCCTGGTGGCCGCGCGGGTTGCCGCGCCGGAGCACCGCGTCGGCCTCGTCCCACCGGCCCCGCATCGCCAGCCAGCGCGGCGAGTGCGACATCCGCAGCATGCCGACGGTCAGCACCGCGGCGGGAAGCACCGCGGCGGCGAACATCGGCCGCCACCCCCAGCCGGCCGAGTCGAACGCGAAGTCCAGGACGTAGGAGATGAGGATGCCGCCGGAGATGGCGAGCTGCTGCAGGATGACCAGGCCGCCGCGGATGGGCGCCGGGGACATTTCGGCGATGTAGGCCGGCACCACCAGCGAGGACGCGCCCACCGCGACCCCGGTGATGATCCGGAAGGCCAGGAACGACCCCATGTCCCAGCTCACGGCGGTCAGGATCGCCCCGGCGCCGTAGAGGATCCCCATCGCCAGGAGGGTGTAGCGGCGGCTGAACCGGTTGGCGGCCGGGCCGCCGATGACGCCGCCGATGACCGCGCCGATCAGCACCGCGGCCACGGCCAGTTCCTCGGTGGCGGACGACAGGTGAAAGCCCGCCTTCAGCAGGTTCTCCGCGCCGCTGATGACCCCGATGTCATAACCGAACAGCATCCCGCCGATCGCCGCCACCCCGGCGACCAGGTAGGTGTGCCGGGGCGTTTCCCGCACCGTGCCCCAGGAGACCGTGGCGGTCATGACACGCCGCCCGGATCGTCGTCCGGCAGGGCGATGGCCCGGGCCCCGGGGGCGAGCCGGTAGGCGGGCTCGTGTCGCGACTCGGCCTCGCCCCGTTCCTCGATCAGCCGCTGGTCGGACAGCCCGCGCAGGATCCGCCCGGTAACCTCCGGGCTGGCCTGTTCCGCCACGACCTCGATCTCCGCCCGGGTGACCGGGCGTCCCAGGTACTCGAGGGTGGCGATGGCCTCGTACACGTACGCTTCCGAGCCGGTGAGCCGCATCGGCTCCACCGACAGCGAGTCGCCGTTGGTTTCCATGCCTCGCGGCTACCCGGGGATCTGGCGGATACTCCCCTTTACCGATCCGGGGCGCTGGTCAGGTAGGTGGCGGCCAGGTCCAGGTCGCCGTGTTCCTTCGCCCCGGCGGCCAGCCGGTCGGCGATCGCGTCGGCCACCGGCAGGTCCAGGCCCCGGTCCCGGGCCGCGGCGCGGACCAGGTCCGCGTCCTTGGCCGCCAGCCGCAGCGGGAACGCGGGCTCGAAGTTCCGCTCGGTCATCGCCTTGCCCTTCATCCGCAGGTACGGCATGTCGAGCCCGCCGCCCTCGATGGCGCCGAAGAACAGGCCGGGATCCAGCCCGAGCCCCTGGGCGAGGGCGATGGTCTCCGCGCCGGCCGCCACCACGGCCAGGACCCAGTTGTTGGCCACCAGCTTCAGGCGGGTGCCGGCGCCCGCTTCCCCGACCCGGATGGTCTTGGACCCGATGGCGTCGAAGATCGGCCGGATCCGGCCCCGGGCCTCCTCGGGACCCGATTCGAGGATGACGAGCTGTCCGGCCTCGGCGGGCTGCCTGGTGCCGAGCACCGGGGCGTCCACGAAGCCGACGCCCCGGCCGTTGGCCAGTTCCGCACAGCGCTTGGTGGCGGGCTCCCCGATCGTGCTCATCTGCACCCACAGCGCGTGGTGCGGGCCGTGCGGGTCGTCGGTGCGGTCGCCGCCGGGCTCGGCGTTGGGACCTGGCATGACGCTCAGCGCCCCGCCCGGTCCGCCCATCGTGGCCGTCACCGCGTCGGCGTCGGACAGCATCGTGATGACGATCCCGGCCCCGCGGGCCGCCTCGGCCGGGGTGCCGGCGATGTGCACGCCGTCGGCGGCGAGGGGCTCGGCCTTGCTCCGGGTCCGGTTCCAGGCCCGGACGGGAAAGCCGGCCCGCGCGATGTTCCGCGCGATCGGGAGGCCCATGATGCCGCCTGCCCCGATGACCGCGACCGTCTCCGTCTCCGCGCCCGTCTCCGTCTTCCCAGCCATTCGCTCTTTCCCCCTTGAATGTCGTGTGATTAGCCTTTTTACCCGCGCTGGGCGCCAGAATCCGGGTCAGGCCGGCTGGCGCTCGCGGACGCGGGGCAACACCCGATCGGCGAAGAACTCGAAGGCGCCTTCGAGGTTCCCGCCGACCTGGGCCAGGTACACATCGTCGAACCCGGCGTCGGCGAACGCGCGGACCGCCTCGACGTAGGGTTCGGGGTCCGGGCCGCACGGGGCGGTGACCATGTCGTCGGTCACCAGGTCGGCGAGCTGGGAGAAGTGCCGGGGCAGCGGCAGGAGCTGGCCCGCCTCGCCGGGAATGTAGTCGGTGGCCCACAGCCGCCGCATGGTGGTGCGGGACTGGTCCGTGTCGGGTCCCCAGCAGACCTTGAGGCCGCCCTGCACCGGCCGGTCGCCGCCACCGTTGTCACGGTAGGTCCGGACCAGGTCCTCGTCCGGCTTCATGCAGATGTACCCGTCGCCGATGCGCGCGGCCAGCCGCGCGGACTTCTGCCCGAAGCCGGACACGTAGATGGGCGGCGGCTGGTCCGGCAGCGTGTACAGGCGCGCGGTCTCCACCTCGTAGTACTCGCCGTCGTGGGTGACCTGCTCACCGCTGAACAGCCGCCGGATGATGTCCACCGACTCCTCCAGCATGTCCAGCCGCTGGGCGGCGGCGGGCCAGCGGGCGCCGGTGATCTGCTCGTTCAGGGCCTCACCGCTGCCGACGCCGAGGGTGAACCGGCCGTCGGTCAGCAGGCCCGAGGTCGCCGCGGCCTGCGCGATGACCGCCGGATGAGTGCGGATCGTCGGGCAGGTCACCGCCGTCCCGATCGGCAGGCTGGTGACCTGGGACAGGGCGCCGATCACGGACCAGGCGAAACTGGACTCGCCCTGCTCGTCGAGCCAGGGATGGAAGTGGTCGGAGATCCACAGCGCCTCGAACCCGGCCTGCTCGGCCAGCCGGGCCTGCCTGATCAGGCTCGCCGGGCTATATTCCTCCGACGACAGGAAGTATCCGATGCGTGTCATGCCCGCCCGCTACCCGCGGCGACAGCCGTTAACCTCGGCGTGCGATCGCCCGGTTAGATCGCGTCCGGGATTAGCGCATCGACCTCGAATTCCACGAGCCACTCGGGGTCGATGAAGCGCGAGACCTCGGCGAACGTGCAGGCGGGGCGGACCTGGGCAAACCGCTCGCCGTGCGCTCGGGCGGCCTCGTGCCAACGGGTAACGTCGGTGAGCATCACGCGAGTCCGGACGACGTGGTCCAGCGACGCGCCCGCCTCCCGCAGGGCCTGCTCGGCGATGTCGAGGCAGCGGACCGACTGGGCGTAGACATCACCAGGAGCCGTGGTGCTCCCGTCGTCCGCGATCGCCGCGGTTCCGGCGACGCACACGTACGCCCCCGAGCGCACGGCCCGGGAGAACCCGATCTGCGGCTCAAGAGGCGATCCGGAGCTCACCAGCCTGCGAGATGAGGTCGTCATCCAGCAACCCTATCTAGTGAAGGGCCGGCCGCTGATTTTTCGTCTCGGCGGGTGTCACATATATGGGGCCGGCGGGAAGGCCCGCCTCGGCGACAAGGGGAAGACGATGACCGGATCCGCTACCGACCGCTCGCGCTGGATAGCCCTGGTGGTGCTGTGCACCGGGATGCTGATGATCGTCCTGGACATGACCATCGTCAACGTGGCGCTGCCGTCCATCCAGGCCAACCTGGGCTTCTCGCAATCGAACCTGGCCTGGGTGGTGAACGCCTACCTGATCGCGTTCGCCGGGCTGCTGCTGCTCGCCGGGAGGCTCGGCGACCTGGCCGGCCGCAGGAACGTCTTCCTGGTCGGCCTCGCTGTCTTCACCGTCGCCTCGCTACTGTGCGGGCTCGCGGTGAACCAGGAGATGCTGATCACCGCGCGGTTCCTGCAGGGCGCCGGCGGCGCGCTCACCTCGGCCGTGATCCTCGGCATGATCGTGACCATGTTCTCCGACCCGCGGGAGCAGGCCCAGGCGATCGGCGTGTTCGCCTTCGTCGCGTCAGCGGGCGCGGCGGTGGGCCTGCTGGCCGGGGGAGTCCTGACGCAGGTCCTGAACTGGCACTGGATCTTCTTCGTCAACCTGCCGATCGGCGTGGTCACGGCCGCCGCCGCCCGGCGGATGGTCGCGCCGGATCGCGGCACCGGCCTGCGGGCGGGCGCCGACGTGCCCGGTGCCGTCCTGATCACCGGCGCGATGATGCTCGGCGTCTTCACGATCTCGGGCCCGGCCGCGCAACGGGGCTGGACGGCCCCCGAGACGATCGTCGGTGGCATCGGCTCGCTCGCGCTGCTGGGTGGCTTCGTCCTGCGGCAGCACACGGCGCGGAACCCGCTCATGCCGCTGCGGATCCTCGCCTCGCGCAGCGTGGCCGGCGCGAACCTGATCCAGGTTCTGGGCACCGCGGGCATGTTCGGCATGTCCTTCCTCGGCTCGCTGTACCTGCGGCAGATCCTCGGATACGACCCGCTGCGGATCGGTCTGGCCTTCCTGCCCGTCGCCGTCATCATGGGGATCCTGTCCGTCCGGTACACCGACCGGATCGTCGTGCGCTTCGGCGCCCAGGCGACGGTGCTGTCGGGCCTGGTGCTGATCGCGGCGGGGCTGGCCCTGTTCGCCGCCATCCCGGCTACGGGCGGCGGGTACCTGCCCCACGTCTTCCCGGTCACGGTCCTGATGGGCACCGGCGCGGGCCTGTGCTTCCCCGCCCTCATGACGCTGGCCATGTCCGGTGCCACCCCCGAGAACGCCGGACTGGCCTCCGGACTCGTCAACACGGCCGGCCAGATCGGCGGCGCGGTCGGGCTCGCGGTACTGGCGACCGTCTCCGCGTCGCGGACCTCGGCACTGCTCGCACGGCGCCGCCCGGCCGCAGTCGCGCTGACGGACGGCTATCACCTGGCCTTCTGGATCGCCTGTGCCCTGGTGATCGTGGCGGCCGCGGCCACCGGCATCATGGTGCGCCCGCAGCCCTTGCCGGAAGGATCTCCAGGGCCGGAGCCAGCGCCCGTTCTCGCCTCCCAGACCGACTGATCCATCAGCGGATGATCGCGGCCAGGACTCCGCCGAGGCAGGCCAGGCCCGCAATGGCCCAGGTGACGTAGTCGTTGATGACGCCGCTCTGGAAGCGGTCGGCGAGCCCCAGTCCCCGGGCTCCCGGCTCGTACAGGCTTCGCAGGACCGGGAGCCTACGCCAGTACAGGCCCGCGAGGCCGACGGCCACCGCGCCCCCGGCCGATGCAACCCCGGTCACCACTGACGACACGGTCACGTCGGCCGGCTTGACTGCCGGCTGGCCCTGGAACTGAGCGGCGGCGGCCAGGAGGGCGTCGCTGGCGTGAGGGTCCATCGCGGTGATTCCCACGGCCAGGCCGGCGACGGTCAGGAGGGCCAGGGGGGCGAGCATGGACAGCGGCGTGCGCTGGCGGGCGGTGTCGGTCTCGCCGGTTTCCTCGTTGGCTTCGGCGGCCATCCGCTCGTCTTCGCGGGGCGGGTCGCCGAGGCCGTAGAACACTCCCCCGGCCACGCGCAGGACCGAGCCGGCCGACACAATGGTGCAGGCCAGCAGGATGAGGGTCACCGCCGGGGCTTCGGCGGCGTCGTCGATCCAGCCTTTGCCGAGGAAGGTGCCGAACGGGGGCAGGTCGGCCAGGCCGAGGGCGGCGGCGGTGAACAGGACACCGGTGACCGGGAGCTTCCGGCCGCGGCCATGCAGCCAGGTCTCGTTGACCGAGCGCAGCCGGTGCAAGACGATGCCCGCGCCCAGGAACAGTGCGCCCTTCACGAACGCGTGCCCGGCCACGTACAGGGCGGCGCCCGCCAGTCCCAGCGGCGACAGCAGGGCGAACCCGGCCAGGAACACGCCCGCGTGGCTGATCGTGGAGAACGCGAGCAGCCGTTTCACGTGCCGTTCCCGGAAGCAGTACAGCGCCCCGACCACCGCGGTGAGCACGCCCAGGGCCAGGAACACGTGGCCGACGGCGGCCCGGTGGCCGAGACCGGGGCCGAACACCGACCAGTACATCCGGGCGATCCCGTACAGGCCGAGTTCCACCATCACCCCGGAGAACAGCACGCACACCGGCGTCGGCGCCACGGCGTGCGCGTCGGCCAGCCAGAAGTGGAACGGCACGATCGCCGACTTCACCAGCAGGCCGGTGATGATCAGCAAGAACGAGATGGTGACCAGCCCCGACGGGGGGTGGCGATCCACCCAGGCGCCGATCTGGGCCATGTTCAGCGCCCCGGTGCGGCCGTAGATCAGGGCGATACCGGTCAGCGTCAGGTACGCGCCGACGCTGTTGGTGATCGCGAAGTTCAGCGCGCCCTGGACCGGACCGCGTTCCTCCGGCCGGTAGGCGGTCAGCGCGTAGGCGGACACGCCCATCAGCTCGAACCACACGAACATGTCGAAGACGTCGCCGGCCAGGCAGAAGCCGGTCATCCCGGCCAGGAACGTCAGCATCAGCACGTGGAAGTAGGTGCCCACCTGGGTGAAGTACCGCCAGGAGAAGACCATCACGGCGGTCATGCCGGTCGCGCCCAGGCAGGCCAGCCCAGCGTTCAGCGGGCCGATGGTGAACTCGATACCGACGGCGATTCCGTGAGCGGGATGGAAGCCGGCGAACCAGTAGGAGCCGGAATGATCCGTTCGGAATATCAGGAAGCCCAGGATGAGCGCGACCGCGCCCGACGTGCCCACGGCGACCAGGTCGAGGGTCCGCCGGTAGGTGGCCAGCGGCCGGGCGGCGAGCAGCAGGGCCGCCGCGATCAGCGGCACGACGACGGGGAGGGAGGGCATCAGCCCCGAAACTCCACCAGCTCGTGCGGGTCGAGGGTGCCGAACCGCTTGTGGGCCTGGACCGCGAACGACAGCAGGAGCGCGGTGACCGCCGCCTCGACCACGATGTCGGTGAGCGTGAGCGCCTGCACGACCGGGTCCACCGCCTTGGCGCGCTGCGAGATGTCGTAGAAGTAGGGGGCGACGCCGCCGGTCACGTAGCCGACGCCGAGCAGCAGCACGTACGTGGACGACTGGACGACGACCAGGCAGATGATCTGGTGGATGAGGTCGCGGCTGGTCACGATCCCATGCAGGCCGACGGCGAGGATCCAGGCGACCACGATGAACGGGAAGTAATCCATAAGCCCCTCCGGATCAGCAGGGTCTGCTCCAGGAACTCCCCGATGATCAAGGTGAACGCGGCCGCCACCTCCAGGCCGACGAAGAAGCTGATCAGCGGGATGGTCCCACCGGAGCTGACCGAGCCGGGGATCGTCCCCAGCGGCACGAAGTTGTCCAGGTACGGCAGGCCCATGGCGAGGGCGATGAGGCCGATCACCGCGAACCCGCCAGCGCCGGCCGCCTCGACCGCGTCGGTGAGCATGACCGGGGACAGGCGCCGGAACGCGATGAACTCCCCGGCCAGGTAGACCAGGGCCAGGGCGCTGGCCAGGGTGACCCCGCCCTGGAAGCCGCCGGACGGGTTGGCCTGGGCGTGGGAGGCGAGCCACCAGCCGATGAGGACGGTGGGACCGGTGAAGAGCAGGGCGGGCACCTTGACGGCGGCGGACGTGCCCGGCTTGTTGCTGTTATCAGTTTCGGGCTCGCGATCGGGTTCGCGCTCGCGCTCGCCGCGCAGCCGCCGGAGCACGACGCTCAGCCCGGCCGCCGCCGTGAACAGGATGAACTCCTCGCCAAGGGTGTCGAAGCCGCGGTAGTCGAAGTTCACGGCGGAGACGACGCCGGTGGCGCGGGTCTGGGCGACGGCGTCGTGCAGGATGACCGGGCCGTAGGGGCCCGGGTAGTTCCCGAAGCCCGGCAGGCCCGACGCCGCCCAGCCGAAGCAGGCGGCCAGGCCCGCCATCGCGACGGAGAACAGGATCAGCCGCTGGCGCTGGCTCATCGCCGACCCCTCCTCGCCTGATCGGCATCCCTCGCCTTATCGGCATCCCTCGCCTTATCGACCTTGAAGATCGCCAGCAGCAGGATGAGGGGCAGCGCGACCGACCCGACGGCCAGCTCCGACAGGGTGACGTCGGGCGCCTGGAACGTGAAGAACAACACTGCCAGCAGCATCCCGTAGCCACTCAGCAGCAGCACCTGCCGGACCCGGTCCCGGGCCCGGGCCACGGCGAGCGCTCCCGCGGCGACCAGGACCAGGATCACCGCCTGCAGGGTTCCCATCAGGGTCATCGCCGGGGCTCCTTTCGCCGGGGCTCCTCCCGCCGGGTCTCCTTTCGCTGGCCGGCCTGCCCGTGCACCGCGCGGATCGTGGCGTGGGACAGGTACGGCGCGGTCACGAGCATGAACCCCGCCGCCACCAGGGTCTCCCCGGTGTTCTCGTCCAGTCCCTGCCGGACGAACACCGCCGCCGCCACGAGAAGCGGGGCGACCACGGCCGCCGGGGTGACGTAGTGCAGCCGGTCCGCGGCGGTGGTGGTCCGGAGCAGGCCGATCGCGGACGCGGCCACGGTCACGACCGCGAGGGCGAGCAGCACGTCGGTGATGATCTGCCGGATCACTGACGGTCACCCCTCACTGCCGGTCACATCCAGCGCTCTAGGGCCCGGACGAAGACCAGGCCGCCGCCGTACAGGAAGGCGGCCAGGACGATGGGGAACTCGAACAGGCCCGGACGGGCGAATCCCTCGGCCAGCAGGGCGAACACCATCACGGCCACGGCGGTAAGGAACTCATACCCCACCACCGCGTCCGCAGCCGTGCCCCGGACCATGACGATCCCGGCCGGCACCGCGCAGGCGAGCAACGCGATCGCGGCGACGATGAAGCTCATGGCGACCCTCCCGCCTGGTTTTCACGAGACGCGACGTTTTCCCGAGGCCGGACGTTTCCCCCAGGCGCGACCAGGCGGTGCACGAGCATCGCCTGGCGCTCGGCGTCGATGCCGACGACGAAGGTGTTCGGCGCGAAGCTGCGGATCCCGGTGCGGAGGACGTGCCCGGCCCCGTCCGGAGGCAGGTCGTCCACCGGGATCTCGGTGTACTCGCCGTGCGGCGGGCGCCTCGCGACAAGGGCCGCGAACACGGTCGCCGTGTCCCGCGCGAGCTGGGCCGGCAGGCCCGCGGCCTCCACGACGAGGGCGCCGTTACCGTCGGCCCGGAGCCGGACGGAGGCCTGGTAGGAGACGATCTCGGCGGCCAGCGCGGCCAGGGCCGCGGCTCCCGCCCCCGCCAGCAGCTCATCGAACTGAATCGAGTCGTCGATCATCACCCACAGGGCCATCATGAGCACCCACCAGGCCAGCCAGGTAAGGGCACGGCGCCGGAGCGTCCTTCGGAGGGCGGCGGGTGGTCTGGAACTCATGGCCGACCGCTGCCCCGGATCCCCCTGGTTATGCGTCCGCCGGACGTTAGCCGCCGGGCGCTGGGGGCAGTGGTGTGGGCCTAGGGCGCGTTTAACGGGTGTAGGCGCACCGGAAAGGAGGATCACCATGGCTGACCGGATCCCGCCCGACACCGAACTGGTCTGGGACAGCTTCCACGAGGTGGTCAACATGACCGGCGATGAGCTGCGGACCTGGCTGCTGACCGAGGCCTCCGGCCAGGAGGCGTTCAGCGGCGAGCTCCCGGGCCTGGGCCTGCCCGAGCTGGGCGAGAAGGTCGTCGCCCTGCTGCGCAAGCGCAAGGTCGACCTGACGCCGGAGGACACCGAGGTCATGCGGACGGTCACCGACTTCGTGACCGAAGAGGAAGAGAACCCGCCGCCCGACGGGCCCGCCGACCACCGCTGGCGCCGGGCCCTGATGACGGTGGGCCACGACCCGATGCGGGCCTGATCCATCATGCGGTTGCTTTCCCACCGGCGGATTCCCCGCCGCCGGACTCCCCTGCGACAACGGCTCGACGTTATCGACGGAGCGCTACGGGCGGAGGCTCCCGCCCTGGCGGCCAAGTACGACATGTTCACCCGGCTGGCGCGCGGCGAGGGGGACCCGCCCTCGGAACAGAGCCTCCGCCCGACCCGCACCCGACTGCACCGGCTCTCCGCCTGGTGGTGGCGCTGGTCCCGCCGACTCCACGCGCCCAATAGCCCGGTGCGCGCGTAACGGCCGTCAGCGGGCGATCGCGGCGTTCAGGCGGTCGCGCTGCGGGATGACGGTGTACTTCGGATCCTCGGCGGAGGCGACGCCGGCGTGGAAGATGCCCCAGCGGGTGCAGGCCGAGCCGGCCAGCAGGGCCGCTCCGGAGGCCGCCGCGACCGCGCGGCGGGCGACCGGC
>JAFMRC010000533.1 GCA_017354375.1 Nocardiopsaceae bacterium
CGGGCCCGCCGGTCAGCGCGTCGAGCAGCGTCCGCACCGCGGGCGCCTCCCGCGGATCCCGGTCGGCGGCGTACACGGGCCCGGACGGCCGGCCATCGGAGATCCCGATCGGGTTGAACCGGGCGAGTTGCACGCCGAGGTCGGTGTCCAGCGCGGCGTCGCAGGCCGGCACCAGCCAGCTCAGCCCCGGCAGCGCCGAGGCCGGCACGTTCCGCACCAGGATGACGGGCTTGCCGAGCGACCGGGCCATGACGATCATCCGGGCCAGCCGCCGGCCGCGGTCGGCGGCGGCCGGATCGGTGGCGAACGCCCACGGCGAGGTGGGCAGCAGCGCGGCGGCCTCGATCAGCACCAGGTCCGCGCCCACGGCCTCCAGCACCACGTCCGCGTCGTGCGGAAGCAGCGGGTGCACCACGGCGTCGGGGGACAGGGTGGCGCAGCCGAGCGGGCTGATCGCCCCGGTGATCACGGGGACCCGCTCGGCGGATTCCTCCACGCCGCCGGTCAGCGTGAGCGCCGGGTCGGCCCGCCGTGCCACCGAGCCCGGCGTGGTGAGCGAGGACAGGAACCGCTCGCCGGCCCCGGCCAGGTCGGTGAGCTGGGCGTTGGCCAGGGCGGTCATCGCGTTCTGCGCGCCGGTGGGCTTGAGGCCGCGCTCGCGCCACAGCCGGTACAGCTCCCTGGGCAGCCGCACGCCGCGCGGCCAGGGCTGGTGGGCGGTGTAGGCGAGCAAGTTGCCGAACCGCATCTTGGTCGATCCCTCGAGCGCGGCCAGCCGCGACTCGGTCATCGCCAGCTGCATCCGGGTGTCGCGCAGCTGCCGGGCGAGCCGCTCGCACTCGGCGGACAGGCCCGCGTCCTCGGGAAGCACGGTCTCCCCGGTCTCGCCGGACAGCGCGTCGGCGGGAACCCCGCCGCCCGGCGGCGTCAGGTCAGTCATCGGCGCTCTCCGATCCCAGCCACCTGGTCAGGATCCGCGCGATCCGCGGCCCGGCCTGCCCGTCCCACAGCGGCGGCAGCTCCCCGGCGTACGGGCCGTCGTTGGTGGCCTTGAGCACGGCGGAGGCCAGCTCGTCGCGGGTGACGAGGCGGTTGGACCCGCTGGTGACGGTGATCGGGCGCTCGGTGTTGGGGCGCAGCGTGAGGCATGGCACGCGAAGCAGGGTAGTCTCCTCCTGCACGCCGCCCGAATCGGTGACGATCGCGGCGGCCCCCCGCACCAGCGACATGAACTCGATGTAGCCGAGCGGATCGACCACGTGAACCCGGGGCGAGTCCAGCAGCCCGGCCGCGGTGAGCGTCGCCCGGCCCCGCGGGTGCAGCGGGATGATCACGTCGTGCTCCGCGGCCACCTCGTGCAGGGCCGCGACCAGCTCCGCCGCCCGCGGCGGGGAATCGACGTTCGCCGGCCGGTGCAGCGTCGCGACCACGTACTTCCCGGTCAGCCCGTGGGCGCGGGATCCGTAGGAGGCGTCGAACTTCTCCAGGTTCGCCAGCAGCGTGTCGATCATCGGGTTCCCGACCAGGTGGACCGCGTCCACCGGGCGGCCCTCGCGGGCCAGGAAGCCGATCGCCTCCGGTGACGTGGCGAACAGGATGTCGCACATCTGGTCGGTGAGCCGCCGGTTCCACTCCTCCGGCATCGAGGCGTCGAACGACCGCAGCCCCGCCTCCACGTGGGCCAGCGGCACGCCCAGCTTGACCGCGGCCAGCCCCGCCGCGACGGTGGAGTTCACGTCCCCGTACACGACGACGACGGACGGTGAATGCTCGGTGAATTCCCGCTCGAGGCCGACCATGACGTCCGCGGTCTGCCGGGCGTGCGACCCGGAGCCGACCCCCAGGTTGACGTCGGGTTCCGGCAGGCCGAGCTGGACGAAGAAGATGTCGGACATCCGCTCGTCGTAGTGCTGGCCGGTGTGGATGATCCGCTGCTCGTGGCCGAGCGCGGCGAGTGCCCGGATCACCGGTGCCGCCTTGACGAAGTTCGGCCTGGCCCCGAGCACGTGCGTGATGGACGCCCGCATCGCCTTCCCTGGAATCTGTCGGTTGCCGGAATCTGTCGGTTGCCGCAGCTGCCGGTCTTGATATCACGGCCGCCGGTGTTGAGGTTACGGCATGCCGCACCAGCGGGGCGGGCGAGTATGCGTTAGTATCCGCCGGCGTGACGATAGCCCCCACCCCGCGAGCGGCCGTGCTCGCCGTGTCCGTGATGGTGCGGCACGTAACCGACGATCCGGTGCGCGCCCTGACACTCGGCTGGCGCGCGCTGCCGGCCCCGCTGCGCGGCTGGCTCCGATTCGCCGGCCCGTACGGGCGCGCCGCCACCCGGTGGGGGGCGGGAGACCGG
>JAFMRC010000016.1:0-31309 GCA_017354375.1 Nocardiopsaceae bacterium
CCCCAGCCCCGCGCCCCCCGCCGCGGCCCGCCCTCCCGCTTCGGCCCGCCCTCCTGCCGCGGCCGAATGCGCGTTTGGGCTCGCTCTAGCTGGCCCGAGTGCGCACCTGGCACGTTGGGCGAGGCGCCTCGAACCCCCCGGGGACCGCGCCCGCGCCGCTCCCTGCGACCGCGCCCCCACCCCTCTCCGGCCGAATGCGCGTTTGGGCTCGCTCTAGCTGGCCCGAGTGCGCACCTGGCACGTTGGGCGGGGCGCATCCCCGCGACCGGGTCCCTTCCCCTCTAGCCGGTTCCCCCACCCCTCTAGCCAGGCCGAGTGCGCGTTTGGGCAGCCTCTTGCTGGCCCGAGTGCGCACCTGGCACGTTGGAGCCGCGGTTGAGGGGGCGGCGGGCTGGGGTAGGCGGGCAGGGGGCGGCGGGCTGGGGTCAGCGGATGGGTTTGGGGGTCCAGGTGTGGCCGCCGTCGGTGGTTACCCAGATCTCGTGGAGGGACGTGTCGGCGGGCAGCGCCACGCCCATGCTGTCCGATGTCATGCCGATGTAGCTGAACCCGCCACTGGGCATGTTCCCGCCCGGCGCTGTGGCTGTCTGCCATCGCGGCGCCCCGGCGGGCAGCATGAAGATACCGCTCGTGGTGGCCAGCACCAGCGACCCGTCCGGCGCGGCGGCCAGCGACGCTATCGTGCCGCGGTCCGTCGTGCCGGACCAGGCACCGGAGGACTGCCGCGTCCAGGCCGCGCCGCCGTCGGAGGACGACCAGACAGCGGGCGGGCTGCTGGCCGAAGGCCCGCCGTCGCAGGCCATCGCCAGGTGTCCTGGGCTTACCGTGGCGAGTTGCCCGGCCGCCGGGAGCCCGTTGGCCTGGGGCGGGGACGACGGTCGGCACGGCGCCGCGCCGGCCTTGGACCATGCCCCCCCGTCCAGCGGCCCGGAGTACAGCGTCCCGTCCGGTGCCACCAGGTATCCGGTATCGCCCGAGAGCGCGAGCATCGCCGATGCGGATGACCCGCTCCCCGGCGACCCGCCGCTCCCGGAGCCGCTCCTGCCTCCGGAACCTCCGGACGTCAGGTTGCTCGTAGCAGGCCCGACCGGCACCCAGTCGTCACTGGCCGCAGTGGTGGTCATCAGCGTGTAGCTGGTGCAGTCCGCCGCGAACCCGGCGCCAGAGGTTCCTGAGCAGTCCGCGAACAGCGCGTATGCCCGGTCTCCCGCCGCCTCCAGGTCCGTGACCCGCTGCCCGAACGTGTCCACAGGGCGCCAGTGGCTTCCGCCGTCGTGCGTCGCCCATAGCTCCGGGCCGAACGCCCAGCCGTCCTCCTCGTTGAGGAACCGGAGCCCGCTGACCCCGTTCGGCCCGCTAGCCGCGCCCGCCACCGGCGCGGGCCCGCCGTGCCACGTGCCGCCGCCGTCGGAGGTCGAGGCGATCGATGTGCAGATGTTGCCGTTGTAGCAGGAGCCGGGGACGCCCGCCTGCCCGATCACCCAGGCTTGCGTCGGCGACACGAACGTCACCGACGACGGGGCGAAGTTCGCGGGTACCGGTCCTCCAGGCGACTGCTTCGGGCCGGCCGAAGGTGCCGGAGGATGGGTGGAATGAGAGAGTCTGCCCGATCCGTTCGGCTGCTGAGTGCGGGTCCCGGAAGCACGCGCGCCGGGCTGACGGTCCCCCGCCGCCACCCGCCCGGTTTCGGATGGGGTGGTCAGGTGCAGCAACGCGGGATTCATGGTGGCGACCAGCACGCCCGCCGCCACCGCCGCGCTCGAGACGACGGTGACCGCGGCCCGGCGCAGCTTGCGGCGGCGTGCCCGCCGGGTGATCAGCTCGAACGTGCCAGGAGGCGGCGGCAGCGGCTGGATCTGGTGGTCCAGCCAGTGATCCAGCGGGTCGTGCCCGGAGTCATCGGAGGGTCCTGGGCTCTCAGGCGTCGTGTTGTCAGGCATCGGGGGCCTCGGGTCGTCAGGCATTGGGCACCCCCGATGCCAGCGCCCGGCGCAGCCGGTCCCTGGCGTGGTAGAGGTCGGCCTTGATCGTGCCCTCCGGCCGCTTGAGCAGCGTGGCGATCTCCCGCACGCCGAAGCCCGCGTAGTAGTGCAGCAGGAACGGATCCCGTAGCCGCCGCGGCAGGTCCTGGATGAGCGAGCGCACGTGCACGTCCTGTGAGGGGTCGAAGGCGGGCTCGCGATCGGCGACCATGGTGACGCTGCGCATGGCGCGCCGCTCGCGCTCGGTCTTGCGCCAGTGGTCACGCACCAGGTTCGTGGCGATCATGAAGAGGTAGCTCTGCGGGTTATCCAGCGCGCGGATACTCGTCCAGCGAGAGAGCAATCGAACAAATGCCTCGGAAGCTATTTCATGTGCTGTTTCATCGTCATCTACCAGTCGTCGCACCCATCCCGCCAATTTCGGGTAATGCGCGGTAAACAACTGCTCGGCGAGGACGCGGCTGGCTCCCGTGCCAGAGCCCAGCCCGGGTCGCGGGCCGGTACCCGGCTCCACTCCCGCCTCTGTACTCACCCGGCCTCCTTCATCGCGCGCCTTCCGCCATGCCGGGGCGGTGACGGCGGCAGCGCGCGCCTTGGCAACGCCGCCGAAGGTGATCATGCCATCAGAGGGCGGCGTATCTTCGAGGGTATTGGTGGAGCGCATGAATCGTTACCACACCTTTGAACGCCGACAACGCCGACAGGGCACCGGGGGCCGGCCAGGGTACCCGGAATACCTGGTCAATCCTTGAGACGTCGTTCGGCCGCGCGCGGTTGTTAATTTTTCCGGCAGTCGCACTTCCTGCTCGCTTCTTGCCGCAAGCCGACGGTGCCCTTCCTCCCGCGCACCCGGGCAGTGCCTTTCCTCCCGCCCGCCGCGGGCAGTGCCCTTCCTCCCGCCCACCCCGGCCACTACACTCAAACTATTAGGATGTCCTACTAATTTTACGAACGGTGACCGAAGGGGACACAGGATGACCGAGCAGGTCGACGGGGGGCGCGAGCGCTGGCAGCAGCGGTACGCCGGGAGCAAGGTCAGGGACGCGGACTTCACCACGCTTTCCGGGCTGGACGTCGATCCGGTCTACGGACCGCCTGATGGCGCCGAGCCGCCGGAACGGATCGGCTGGCCGGGTGAATTCCCGTTCACCCGCGGTCTGTACGCCAGCGGGTACCGGGGCAAGGCGTGGACGATCCGGCAGTTCTCCGGGTTCGGCAACGTGCGGCAGACGAACGAGCGCTACAAGATGCTGATCGGCGCTGGCGGGGGAGGGCTGTCGGTCGCCTTCGACATGCCGACGCTGATGGGGCGCGACTCCGACGACCCGCGATCGCTCGGAGAGGTCGGGCACTGCGGCGTCGCGATCGACTCGGCGGCCGATATGGACGCGCTGTTCGACGGCATCCGGCTGGATGAGATCACCACGTCGATGACGATCAGCGGGCCCGCCGTGCCCGTCTTCTGCATGTACCTGGTGGCCGCGCAGCGGCAGGGCGCGGAGATCTCATCGCTGGACGGCACCCTGCAGACGGACATCTTCAAGGAGTACATCGCGCAGAAGGAGTGGCTGTTCGCCCCCGAGCCGCACCTGCGGCTGATCGGCGACCTGATGGAGTTCTGCGCCCGCGAGATCCCCCGGTACAAGCCGCTGTCGGTGTCCGGCTACCACATCCGCGAGGCCGGATCGACGGCCGCGCAGGAACTCGCGTTCACGCTGGCGGACGGGTTCGGGTACGTGGAGCTGGGGTTGTCGCGGGGGCTGGACATCGATGAGTTCGCGCCAGGGCTGTCGTTCTTCTTCGACGCGCACATCGACTTCTTCGAGGAGATCGCGAAGTTCCGCGCCGCGCGGCGGATCTGGGCGCGCTGGATGCGTGACGTGTACGGGGCTCGCACGGCGCGCGCGCAGTGGCTTCGGTTCCACACCCAGACCGCGGGCGTGTCGCTGACCGCCCAGCAGCCGGCCAACAACGTGGTCCGCACCGCCGTGGAGGCCCTCGCCGCCGTGCTCGGCGGCACGAACTCCCTGCACACGAATGCGCTGGACGAGGTGCTCGCGCTGCCGTCGCAGGCGGCGGCGCAGACCGCGCTGCGTACCCAGCAGGTACTCGCGGAGGAGACCGGCGTGGGCAACGTGGCCGATCCGCTGGGCGGCTCCTGGTACGTGGAGGCGCTGACGGACCGGATGGAAGCGGAGGCGGAGAAGATCTTCGCCCGCATCCGGGAGATGTCCCCGGACGGGTCGATGACCGGCGGGATACTCCAGGGAATCTCCAGCGGCTGGTTCACCGGCGAGATCGCGGACGCCGCGTTCGAGTACCAGCGGAAGCTGGAGAAGGGGGAGAAGCAGATCGTCGGCGTTACGTCGCACACCGAGACCGTGGATGACGAGCTGGAGACCCTGCGCATCGGCCCCGAGGTGGAGCGAGAGCAGGTCCGCGACCTGGTCGCCCGGCGCGCCGCCCGGGACGCCGACGCGGTCTCGAAGGCCCTGTCGGAACTGGTCGCGGCCGCTAGGACCACGGCCAACCTGGTGCCCCCGATGCTGGACGCCGTCCGCGCCGAGGCCACCCTCGGCGAGATCTGCGGCGCCCTCCGGGACGTCTGGGGCAGCTACGCCGAGCCCCCCGCGTTCTAGGCCGAGCCCGCCGCCTTCCAGGCCGACCCGCCGCTTTCCAGGCCGAGCCCGCCGCCTTCTAAACGTGCCAGGTGCGCGCTCGGGCCGGCTAGAGCAAGCCCAAATGCGCACTCGGGCCGTTCATGAGCGGGCGGGTGGCCGGCGTGCGGCCGGTAAGGTGGCGGTTTACGGCACCGGGCGCGCAACCGGCAAAAGGGCGTTGGCCGCGGCCTCGTACAGGGCCTTGTCGTAGGTGACGAAGCCCACCAGGTCTCGCCGGAGGGCGATCGCCGACGCGAGGTGGATGGCGCCCGCCGTGCCCAGCTTCCGCGGCGCGACGGTCGCGGCGTTGTCGAGCATCTCCTGGCTGAGCACGACGCGCTGGATACGGCGGATGATCCGCTGGCCGCGCGGGAGCGCCGCCGGCTCCGCCCGCCAGATGGCCCGGAGCACCTCCGCCTGGTGCAGGGTGCTGGAGACCAGCGGGTGCTCGGACCGCTCGGCGAGCCAGCTCGCGAGCGCGCCCGACTCGGGCTCGGTGATCGCGAGCTTGACCAGCGCGGTGGAGTCGATGTAGATCATCGGTCCTCCTCGTCCGCGCGCATTTCTTCGAGAGCCCCGGCGGCGGTGACCTGTCCCTCCGGCACTGCCGGGTACGGATCGACGTCGAGGGCGCTGCTGCCGGATTCCTCGGCGGGCTCGATCACCCCGCGGGCGATCCAGCGCTCCAGGGGGCTGTCCGGCTGCTTCGCCGGGACCATCTGCGCCACCAGCCGGCCCCGGTTGGTGATGTCCACCGTGTACCCCTTCTCGGCCATGTCCACGTAGACGCTCGCGTGCTGCCGTAGCTCCCGGATCCCGATCGACCGGGGCCTGCTGGTCGAGTGGTGGACGGGATCCTGCCCTGAGTATCCGAGGGTCGCGCTGAGCGGCTTGCCCCTGCGACCGCTGCCCTTCTGTGCCATGGGAAGAACTGTAGCACACAACATGCTACACTGTGTGGCGGTGAAGTGGATTGGACACTCTGACCATAGTGCAGGATGGAGATATGCAGCAGCCGCGGGATTTCTCCCTGTACGGGGCCGTTGACCTGGGCGCGCGGCAGGCCGCCGCGCAGCGCAGGCAGCAGGCCGCCCGTGCCGCCGAGCAGGACACGTCCGGCAACGGCGCGCCGTCCGGCGGGACGTCCGCCTACGTCATCGACGTCACCGAGGAAAACTTCAACAGCGAGGTCGTGCTCCGCTCGCGGGCCACGCCGGTCGTCGTCGACCTGTGGGCGGACTGGTGCCAGCCCTGTAAGCAGCTCAGCCCGGTGCTGGAAAGGCTCGCGCAGGAGGCGGCGGGCAGCTGGACCCTCGCCAAGATCGACGTCGAAGCCAACCAGCAGGTGGCCGCCTTCTTCTTCCAGCGGCTCCAGACGCAGAGCATCCCCCTGGTGGTCGCGATCGTGGACGGCCAGCTTGTCTCGGCGTTCCCGGGGGCGATCCCCGAGGCGCAGGTCCGGGAGTGGCTAGCGCAGGTGCTCGGCGTGGCCGAGCAGCTCGGTGTCGGCTCCGGGCCCGGTGCAGCCGACGCGGATGCCGCTAGCGCCGTCCCACCCGCCTATGAGCAGGCGCAGGAGGCGATGGAGCGCGGCGACCTGGACGGGGCCGTCGGCGTGCTGGAGAAGGCGCTGGCCGAGAGCCCGGGTGACTCGACCGCGAAGGGAATGCTCGCCCAGGTGAACCTGATGAGGCGGGTCGATTCCTACGACGCGGCGGCCGTGCGCCGCGACGCGGCGGCGAACCCCGGCGACGTCGGCGCCCAGGCGAAGACCGCCGACATCGAGCTGGCGACCGGCGAGGCCGAGGCGGCCTTCAACCGGATGCTCGGCGTGATCGGCCGGACGACCGGCGAGGACCGGGACAAGGCGCGCTTGCACCTGCTGGACTTGTTCGAGATCCTCGGCCCCGACGACCCGACGGTGAAGAAGGCGCGTGGCAGGCTCGCCGCCCTGCTCTTCTAGGCTCCGCCCACGGAAAGGTTGTCGAACTGCGCGCGATCCCACGGTGAGACCTCCAGGCCGACCTGTCCTACCTGGTAGGTCGAGTCCGTTACGGTGGTCAGCGGCTTGCCGTCCAGGCTGACGGTGATCTCGTCGCCGTCCATCCGCAGGCCGAGCCGGTGCCACTTGCCCACGCCGAAGCTGGCGGTTCCGCTGGCCAGCGTGGTTTTGCTGGCGGCCACGTCCTGCTTGTACAGCGTCCAGTCGCCCTCGTTATCGATGCGGAAGTGGTAGCCCGGCGGGCTGCTGAAGAAGCCCGCACTGCGGCCCTGGGTTGGCGGGTTCCGGCCGTCGAGTTCGACGTAGCCGGGCTGCTGCAGCTCCGCGTCGACGCCGACCTGGTAGTTACGCCATGAGGCCGGGTCGCCGACCACGGTAAGGGGATAGTCGTCGATCGTGGTCCAGGTGACGGGCTGTGCCGTGACCTCCTGTTGCAGGCACATTCCCGGTCGGCCGTCGCAGGGTGCGGTGTCGAAGGATCCGCCGACATCGGTGAACAGCCGTGGCGCCGTCCCGGCCGGGTATCGGTCGAAGTTCTCGGAGTAGGGGAGCTTCCAGGGACTGGCCGGCGGCGGCTGGGCCGTGCCCTTGTGCTGGCCGGTGGTCGTGGTGAGGCTATAGATGTAGCCGGGCTTCAGGGTCAGGCCGAACGAGCCGTTGTGCGGTCGCACGTCGGCCACGTGCTGGAACCAGTCGCCGGGATCGGAGGAGTCCAGGTTCGTCGCCCAGACGTGAACCGTCCCGGTGGACAGCCCGCCCTGCACCTGGTAAGTCACCGGCTGCGCCGCTGTGGCGCCGACGGTCTCGGCGATGCTGCTCCAGTCGCCGGTGCCCGGCGCGCGCAGGCTGACCACGCTGCCGCCCCCGGCCAGGCGCTGGCTGCCGCTGTCCAGGTAGCGCCATCCGGGCCGCGCGAACTGCGCGGTATGCGCCATCGCCCAGATCATGGTGCCGTCGACGGTGTAATTCCCCGACCAGGGCGTGTTGGCCAGCATCAGCCCGGTGCCCTGCAGTGGCAGGCTGGAATAGGCCGACCAGATCAGCGCCCAGGTGATGAGGCCGGTCATCCTCCCGTCGATGTAGCCGAGGTTCAGCTCCTCCGCGAGCTTGCCGGCGTCGGTGTTATACACCTGGGCGCCCTGCTCGCTGTTCCACAGCGGCTTGCCGAGGCCCTGCGCGGTCGCCGTGCTCGGGCAGCTGGGCTGGCTGGTCCCTATCCCGCTGCACGGGTCGTGGTTGGTCACCACGCCGACGGCGGCGTTGAACCGCGGATCGCTGGCCATCGCGTTGGCGACCGACCAGTGGAAGCTGTCATCGGCCGCGATCTGGACGCCGGAGTAGCCGTTGCTGTCGAGGGCCTGGCGCAGGTGCTCGAACCACGCGGCGTTGTAGCCGGTCTCGTTCCAGCCGCCGAGGTAGCTGATGGACAAGCCGTGCTGGCGCGCGCAGCCCAGCCAGTCGAGCAAGTAGCTGATGTTCTGGCTGGTCCAGACGGTGTTGGCGCCGTTGCCCACCCAGGCGGGAGCGCCCCACTCCAGGGCGTAGAACTTGATGTTCGGGTTGCGTTCCTTGGCCTGCTCCATGAGCCACCACTCATAGCCGCGGCCACAGTCGACCTGGCCGGGTGCGCGCTCGTGGCTGGGCTCGACGCCATCCGTGGAGTTCACGTCCCCGCCGATCTCGACCTTCAGGGTCTGCAGGGATGCCCCGTAATCCGGCTTGAACAGGTAGTCAAGGATCTGCGAGCGCTGCTGGGCGGGATAATCCCGCAGCAACGCCGAGGAGGCGCCAGCGCTGAGCCCGCCGATGCCGTCGAACGTGCGACCGGAACTCTGCCCGTCGACAGTGATCGCCGACGTGGCGGCGGCAGCGGCATGGGTTCCGCCGACCAGGGTCTGGACGCCGGCCACCAGGCCAAGCACGAGGAGCAATGGGACAAGCATGGCCAGGCGCCGCACGATCGTACCTTTCTGGTAAGACCACTGACATATGACCGTTTACTCTACCGGGGGCGGGTGGCGAGCGGGGTCGGTGCCGGCGAGTTGTTCAAGCACCGGGAGGACGGTGGACAGTGCGGCCCGCTGCTCGCTGGTGAGCAGCCGCAGCGACTCGGTCAGGAGGGCGGTGCTCTCCTGGCGCAGGTTCTCGAGGATCTCGTGGCCCCTGGGCGTGATGGCCAGCGTGCTGGCCCGCGCGTCCTTGGGATCGGCGTCCCGTTTCACGTAGCCGGACTCCTCGAGCGCCGATACCAGCCGGGTCAGCGTGGACGGCGCGATGCCCTCGGCGGCCGCGAGGTCGCCGAGGCGCAGCGGCCCGGATCGCTCCACTGTGGACAGCGCCGCGAGCTGCGTAGGCGTCAGCCCGGCCAATTCGTGCCGGCGCAGCCGCCGGGACAGCCGCGCGATCGCGACCCGCAGTCGGGTAACGTCGATCGCGTCGGCGTCCGTTCCAAGGCCGGGAACCTTCGTTCCGGCGGCCGGGCCCGTGCCGGTATCCGGTGCCATGAGTGAAGGTTACGTGCTCTCGCGCGAGCAGTTAAGAAACCGTCGGCCTGATCATGGATACTATAATGCCGTCCCCGGATGAAGGCGGTCCGTGCTACTTAGGGGCGGTCCGTGCTAATTAGGAGAGGCGGGACGGCATCGTGACGATGGCGCCGAGCGTTTCGTATTCCATCACCGTGCGGCTGGACGTAGCCGAACAGGGCCGCGCGGTGAGCGATATCACCCGCGAGGTCGAGCACGCCGGCGGCGTGGTGACCGCGCTCGACGTCACGCCCGGCCACCACGGCAAGCTCCGCGTCGACGTTACCTGCGCCGCTACCGACACCACGCACGCCGAGTCGCTCGTCGCCGCGATGGCCGCCATCCCCGGCGTGTCCGTGCACAAGGTCAGCGACCGTACCTTCCTGCTGCACCTCGGCGGCAAGATCGAGATGCGCTCGAAGGTGCCGCTGCGCAACCGCGACGACCTGTCGATGGCCTACACCCCGGGCGTGGCGCGGGTGTCGATGGCCCTGGCCGCCAAGCCCGAGGATGCCCGCCGCCTCACCGTCAAGCGGAACACCGTCGCCGTCGTCACCGACGGCTCCGCGGTGCTCGGCCTCGGCAACGTCGGCCCGTACGCGGCGCTGCCGGTGATGGAGGGCAAGGCGGCCCTGTTCAAGCGGTTCGCCGACATCGACGCCTGGCCGCTGTGCCTGGACACCCAGGACATCGACGAGATCGTGCGGACGGTCGCCGCGATCGCGCCCGGGTTCGGCGGCATCAACCTGGAGGACATCTCCGCGCCTCGTTGCTTCGAGGTCGAGCGCCGCCTGCGCGAGCAGCTGGACATCCCCGTCTTCCACGACGACCAGCACGGCACGGCCATCGTGGTGCTGGCCGCGCTCACCAACGCGCTGCGGGTGGTCGGCAAGGACCTGGCCCGGGTCCGGATCGCGATGGCCGGCGCGGGCGCCGCGGGCACGGCCGTGCTGAAGCTGCTGCTGGCGGCCGGCGCCACGGACGTGATCGCGGTCGATGACCAGGGCGCCGTGTACCAGGGTCGGCCTGGAATGGGCGACAGCCTCAGCTGGATCGCGGGGCATACCAACACGGCCGGCTACACCGGTGACCTGGCCGGGGCGGTCAAGGGCGCGGACGTGTTCATCGGCGTCTCGGCGCCCGGCGTCCTGGCCGGCGAGGACGTCAAGACGATGAACGCCGACGCGATCGTGTTCGCGCTGGCGAACCCCGATCCCGAGGTCGATCCGGACGTGGCCAGGGAGTACGCGTCGGTCGTGGCGACCGGGCGCAGCGACTACCCGAACCAGATCAACAACGTGCTCGCGTTCCCGGGCGTGTTCCGGGGCCTGCTGGACGCGCAGGCCGTGAAGGTCACCGACGAGATGCTGGTCGCCGCCGCCCGCGCGCTTGCCGACGTGGTGGCCCCGGAGGAGCTCGGGCCGGACTACATCATCCCCTCGGTGTTCCACCCCGACGTGGCCTCCGGAGTGGCCGCCGCGGTCCGTAACGCTGCCGTCGCGGACGAGAAAATCGGCAAATTGTAGGAGCCGGGCCGTTCCGGGGTCCACATGACGCCGGAACTTAGCCCATCATGGTTACATGCAACACACGGGGTCCGATCCGAAAGCGGGGCGCTTGCTCGTCGCCACTCCGTTGCTGGGGGATCCGAACTTCCGGCGCAGCGTCGTCCTCATCGTCGAGCACGAGGTAGCCGACGGAACCCTCGGAGTCGTGCTGAACCGGCCGACGGAGGTCCCGGTCGGCCGCGTCCTGGAGCAGTGGACGGACCTGGCGACGGGTCCTTCGGTGGTGTTCCGCGGGGGTCCCGTATCGACCGACAGCGCGCTCGCGCTCGCGCTCATCCCCGGTACCGACGAGCCGATCGGCTGGCGGGCGCTCCAAGGCACCCCGGCGCTGGCACGGCTCGGGCTACTGGACCTGGACACGCCACCGCGCCTGCTTGAGCCGGCCATCAAGGAACTGCGGGTCTACGCCGGGTACGCCGGCTGGTCTCCTGGGCAGTTGCAGGCCGAAATCGACGAGGGCGCGTGGCTCGTGGCCGCCGCCGAGCCCGGTGACGTCTTCGTGGCCGAGCCAGAGCGGCTCTGGCGCTCGGTGCTGCGCCGCCAGCAGGGCGAGGCAGCCTTTCTCGCCACCTACCCCGAGGATCCCGGACTCAATTGAGCCCCGTGGATCCCGGACTCAATTGAGGACAGGCGGTAGACTGGGAACCGTGAGCACCGAGGTAATGCCTGACGGCGACTTGAAAGTCCACGAAGATCTCAAGGTTGACACGTCACATGGCGACCACGAGCGCTTCGCGCACTACGTCGACAAGAGCGAGCACATGGAGAGCGCCGTGTTCGGCACTCCCATCAAGGCGTTGTGCGGAAAGGTCTGGGTGCCGAGCAGGGATCCGAAGAAATACCCAGTATGTCCTGAGTGCAAGGAAATCTACGAGTCGCTGCCGCCAGGTGACGACGGGGACGAGTGAGTCGCCCGGGGCTGGGGCAGTCGCCACGATCCGTTCGGGAAAGTGCTAGCCCGGGGGGACGACCCCCCGGAGCCCCCCGCGAGGGGTTTTCAAGCCTGCGCGGGTGGCAGCAGGCTGCCTACGAAGAGTATTTTCGTCTAGCTAAGCGTGACTTCCTGGTCGTCGCCACGCCCGGTGCGGGCAAGACGACGTACGCGCTGGCGGTAGCCAGGCGCCTGCTCGACCTGCGCGAAGTCATGGCGATCACGATCGTCACGCCCACCGAGCACCTGAAGTACCAGTGGGCGCAGGCGGCGGGGCGGTTCGGCATCGCGATCGACCCGTCCTACAGCAATTCCCAGGGGCCGGTCGGCGCCGATTTTCATGGCGTCGCCGTGACGTACGCACAGGTCGCGGCGCACCCGGCGCTGCACAGGCGGCGCAGTGAGGGGCGTCGCACGCTGGTCATCTTCGACGAGATCCACCACGCGGGCGACGCGCTGAGCTGGGGTGACGCGGTCAAGGAGTCGTTCGACCCGGCGCGGAGGCGGCTCGCGCTGACCGGGACGCCCTTCCGCTCCGACGCCAACCCGATCCCCTTCGTCAGCTACGTTCCGGAGGCCGACGGGACGAAGCGGTCCGCATCCGACTACGTGTACGGATACGGGCCCGCGCTCGCGGAGGGGATCGTGCGGCCGGTCATCTTCCTCGCCTACTCCGGTGAGATGCACTGGCGGACCCGGGCCGGGGACGAGATCAGCGCCACGCTCGGCACTCCGATGACAAAAGACCAGGTCGCGCAGGCCTGGCGGACCGCCCTCGACCCGGACGGCGATTGGATCCAGCGCGTGCTCGAGGCAGCGGACAGGAGGCTTACCGAGGTGCGCCGCGGCATGCCCGACGCCGGCGGCCTCGTCATCGCCAGCGACCATGACTCGGCCCGCGCCTACGCCGCCTTGCTGCGGCGCATCACCGGGCAGCGTCCGGTCGTCGTGCTGTCGGACGACCCGGCCGCGAGCAAGCGGATCGGGAAGTTCGCGCAGTCCTCCGACCGCTGGATGGTCGCGGTCCGGATGGTGTCCGAGGGCGTCGACGTGCCGCGCCTGGCCGTGGGCGTGTACGCGACCAGCGTGTCCACGCCGCTGTTCTTCGCGCAGGCCGTCGGCCGTTTCGTGCGAGCGCGGCGGCGCGGGGAGACCGCGTCGGTGTTCCTGCCCTCGGTGCCGGTCCTGCTCGGGTTTGCCGCGGAGCTGGAGGCCGAGCGGGACCACGTCATCGCCGCCGTACAGCGTGACGCCGAAGACGAACTGGCGGAGGCGCAACGGACTCGTTCGGTTCCCGACGGGGAGCCTGAGGGCGCGCGGTTCGAGGCGCTGAAGGCGTCGGCGACGTTCGACCGGGTGCTGTACGACGGCGGCGAGTTCGGCACCGGAACCGAGGCGGGGTCTGACGAGGAGGCGGACTACCTCGGGCTGCCCGGATTGCTGGAGCCGGAACAGGTCGCGCAACTGCTGCGCAAGCGGCAGGCCTCGCAGCTGAACACGCGATCGGCGGCGGCACGGGCAGCGCGGACGGAGTCCCCTGCCGCGCCGTTCGGTCGGCCTGATGCGCCTGGAAAGCCGGCTCAGGCCGTTACGTCAGCTCAGGCCGCTGCGTCGGCCCAGGCAGCGCCATCCGGTCAGACGGTGAGCCGGGAGGGGCTGGCCGCGCTGCGCAAGGAACTCAACGGGCTGGTAGGCGCCTGGAGCCACCGCACGGGCCAGCCGCACGGCGTCATCCACAGCGAGCTGCGCAAGGCGTGCGGCGGCCCCGCGATCCCGCAGGCGTCGGCCGAGCAGATCCAGGCCCGGATCGCGATGATCCGGAAGTGGGCTCTCTCCCGCCTCCGCACTCAGGGATAAGGCGCCGTTATAAGGGGCTTGACCTTCCTCGATAGTGCGGAAATCCTTGAATCGGGCTGATAACAGTCCGTTTACTGGAGTAACAATCAGGAAGGACGGGCGATGAGTGACCGGTGGGAGGCTGACACATCCGCGTCGTTCGTTCGGCGGCTGGGGAAGTCGGCCGCAGAGTTGGGGGAGACGGATGACCGGGACGGGTGCCCGGACATTTTGGAACTAAGCAACGGGGACATCGCGCTGGTGGGGCGGGACGTTACGACGTCGTACGTAGGGCGGCTGCCGACGGATGTGAAGGTTGCCAGGGATGAGCGGGTGGTAGTGATCCCGCGCAGCATGATCGTTGCCGCGAAGCCGGATATGCCGGATGCCTGATCCGCTCGACGGGTGGGATGCGGCGGGAACGCGCCTTGCCCTAGCGGACTACCGGGCCGACTTCCGGGCCGTAGATTCGACGCTCGCCGGGCAGGACTCGTGGAAGCTGGAGAGGCGCCAGCATTTCCGACAGCCCGGCACCGCGAGTTGGGAGGCGTTTGCGCGCGGGGAATGGGACGAGGCGCTGCGACTGATCGAGGCGCGCCGTGGGCCGCTGATGAAGTTCGGCGCTGAGGCAGCCGAAAAGGGTACCGGCCTGTACCGGCTCCGGGTCGTAGCACAGCCGATCATCCCGTATCTCCAATGGGAGCTGCACTCGCTGAAGCTGCGGGCGGAGTGCGGCGAGCTAATTCGGATTCTGCCCGCTGCGGCGGTCCGCGACCTTGAGGATGACGGTGAGCTTCCGGAGATCGTCACGCTTGGCCCGTCGGTTGCTTACCACATCCTGTACGACGCCAACGGGGAGCTTACCGGGGGCGTGAAGGTCACCGACCCGCGGGCCGTCGGCCGCGCAACCGACCTTATCCGGCGGCTTTACGCCCGCGGCGAGGATGTGGCGGAGTTCTTCGAGCGCGAGGTGGCGCCGCTGCCGCCTCCGCGTGTCAATAGCGTTCCCACACGGTAGTGTCGCAGGTCGGTGACGGCGACGTCCGGTCGGAGATGTCGGGCAACGCCGGGGACGTGGTCCAAGCGCGTGATGTGTCTGGCTGCGTGCACTTCCACCAGCAGGGACATGTCGTTCCGCGCCCGAGTCAGTTGCCTGGCTTGCACGGCTACGACGCCACGCAGCCGGTTAGCCCGCTCCGTGCCCTGTGGGGCTTCCTGCTGGCTCTCGGGATCCCTCGCGGCGAACTGGCGACGGACGTCGATGAAGCTGCCGCTCAGTTTCGCTCGGCGGTCGCCGACCGACGCCTGCTCATCGTCTTGGACAACGCACGGCGCCTCGGTCAGGTGCGTCCGCTGCTCCCCGGGGAGGGACAGTGCGCGGTGCTGGTCACCAGCCGGGACCAGATGTCCGGGCTGGTTGCGCGGGATGGAGCACGCCGTGTGCCCCTGGGGCCGCTCCAGAAGCGCGATGCCATCGACCTGCTTGACCGCCTCACCCGCGAAGAGCGCCCGGCGGATTCGCCAGCGGCGCTTGGGGAACTCGCCATGCTGTGTGCGCGCTTGCCCCTTGCGCTGCGGATCGCGGCCGAGCAAGCGCTGAGCCATCCTGTGACGCCCGTCGAGGAGCTGGTGACTGACTTGCGCGCGCAGTCCGCGCGCTGGAGAACGCTCACCATCGACGATCATGCGCAGTGGGATGAGCCCGCAATCGCGCGCTCGGTGTTCGCGTGGTCCTACCAGGCTCTACCGGAAGCGGCGACCGCTTTGTTCAGGTTGCTCTCGCTGCATCCTGGCCCCGACTTCAGCCACGATGCCGCAGCCGCCCTTGCGGGGCAGGCCGCCCCGGGACATGCCCTGGATATCCTGGTCGGCGCGCACCTGCTGGAGCGTCCAGCCGTAGACAGGTGCCAGTTCCACGATCTTGTCCGGAGCTATGCAGTGGACCAGGCTCGCGGGGAAGACCCGCCAGAGCGCCGGGACGACGCGATGCGGCGCCTGCTGCTGTGGTACCTGCGGTCGGCAGACGCCGCGCAACCGCTGGTGAACCCGAAGGAAGCCCGCGTCTCGATCGAGCCTGCACTGGACGGCGAGCCAGCACCGAAGACGTTCGGCTCGTACGACGAAGCCGTGGACTGGTTCGACCGCGAGCGCGGGAACCTGATGGCATCAGTGACCGCCGCGAACGAGCACGGCTGGCATGACATCGCCTGGAAGCTAGCGGTCGTGCTGCGCGCGTTCCACATGCGCTTCAGCATGGTCGAGGACTGGCTCGCTGCCTCTGATACCGGACTGCGGTCGGCCGAGGCAACCGGTGACCTCGCCGCCCAGGGCGAACTGCTCGAGAGCATGGGAATGGCGTACTCACAGGCCCACGATCTCGATAGAAGCGAGGAATATCTAGCCCGAGCCCTGCAGGTCCGCCGACAAGCCCAGGACCAGCGGGGCCTGGCCCTGTCCCTCAACAGCCTCGGCCTGCTGGAGGTCCGCCGTCATCACCTCAGCGCCGCGCGATCGGTGTTCGAGGAAGCTCTGGCTATCTACGCGGAACTGAATGACGAGACCTGGTTGCCGGTGATCCGTGAGAACCTCGCCGAAGCACTCATCGGGCTCGGGAACACCCGGGCTGCGGAAGCCCTCGTCCTCGACGCGCTCGCCGACCTCAGGCGACGAGGCGACATCGGCAGCCAGGGCAACGCGCTGCGGCTGCTGAGCATGGTTTGCCGCGCCCGGGATGACCTGCACCGCGCGCGGGAAGCTGCCGAGGAAGCAGTTAGGCTAGCGGTCCAGCAGCGGCACCCAGGACGGGAAGGCTACTGGCTGCTAGAGCTAGGCACGGTCCAGCAGCTCTCAGGGGAACTCACCGACGCACGGGACACATTCCGCCGGGCAACGGACCAATTGCGCAGAGCTGGACAGAAGGTACGGGAGGCTCAAGCCTGGGATCTGCAGGGCACCGTCCAGCACCAGATGGGCAACCCTGACACCGCGATCGAACTGCACCGCAACGCGGTGGAGGTGTTCCGTGCCCATGCGGCGAGGTGGCCGCTGGCCGTCGCTCTGCACAACCTGGCGCAAGCGCTGTCCGCCTCCGGAGACCGCGCAGCGGCACATGAGGCGGCAGCGGAAGCCGTGACCTTGCTCGCAGAGTTCAACGACCCCGCAGCAATAGCGATGACGGAATCGCTGCAGCAACTCGGTTGATGTTGAGATCCCGGTGAACATCGCACAGCCGTCTCCCACCGCGAAGGTGCGGATCAAGCCGGGGTGACCTCGACGCCGCCGCGTTGCAGGGAGGCGATGGCGTCGGCGGTCGTCCCGGGATCGACGCCTGCGGTCAGGCCGAGCAGGACCTGGGTCTTGAAGCCCTCTCGGGCCGCGTCGGCTGCGGTCGCGCGGACGCAGTAATCGGTGGCGATGCCGACCACGTCCACCCGGTCCACACCGCGGGCACGGAGCCAGTCGGCGAGAGGCACACCGTCGCCGTCGGCTCCCTCGAAGCCGCTGTAGGCCGCGTCGTGCTCGCCCTTGCGGAACACCGTTCCGATCAGCCGGGTGTCCAGGTCCGGGTGGAACTCGGCGCCAGCCGACCCGACGACGCAGTGCGGCGGCCAGGACTCGGAGTAGTCCGGGTGCTCGGAGAAATGATCGCCGGGGTCGATGTGGAAGTCCTGGGTCGCGACCACGTAGTCGTACCCGTGATTCCCCTGCCTCAACAGGGACGTGATGCTGCGGGCCACCGCGGCACCGCCGGAGACCGCGAGCGAGCCGCCCTCGCAGAAGTCGTTCTGAACATCGACGATTATGAGTGCGCGCACGAGGCCCACCGTACCGTGATCACCATGACGCGGGTAACCGAGTACTGGAATCACAACGTCGCCCAAGGGCGCCAGTCACCGCCGCGTCGTCACTCGCCCACGTCGGCGGGGGTGCCGGAGGTGATCCGCACCAGTTCGGCGAAGGACGTCGGGAACACCGTGTGCGGGTGGCCGGCCGCGGCCCACACCACGTCGTAGCGGGCCAGCTGGTTGTCCACCAGGGTCGGGATCGGCGCGGGGTGCGCGACGGGTCCCACACCGCCGATCGCCTGGCCCGTCCACTCCCGGACCGAGCGGGCGTCCGCTCGGGATACCGATGCGGCACCGATCAGCGAGGCGATGAGCGAGGTGTCCACTCGGTGCGCTCCGCTGGTCATGACGAGCAACGGCGACCCGTCGGCGCTGAACACCAGGCTGTTCGCGATCGCGCCGACCTCGCAGCCAAGCTGCGCGGCCGCGGTCGCCGCGGTCGGTGCTGGCTCGGGTAGCTCCCGGACCTGGCCCGTTACGTCCAGGGACTTCAGCACGCGAGCGAATTCAGAGAAATCGACAGCCATGCGCTCACGCTATCGACACCAGCCCCGCAACGCCGAGGGGTTTTTAGGCTAACGGGGCGACTAGCGTGTTGTTGTCCGCGGCGGTGATCAGCTCTTCGATTTCGCGTCTCCACCGTTGGGACGTGCGCTCGGCGAGCACGGTCCTCATGCTGCCCGCGCTGGTCTTATTGCGTCCGAAGGCCGCGGTCACCAGGGCGCAGACCTCGTCGAGGTCGCTCGTGGCCGACGCGAGATCGAGGATCGTGTCCTCGACCCACGTCCGGGGCAGCTCGCCGGGCGGGAAGCGCAGGTCACGGATGCGACGCGACCTGTGCACGCGGAGGCCTTCCGCGGGCCGAATGTGACGCTCGGCGGGAATCGTAAGGTGGATGAGCGCGGACCGCTGGTCGATGAGCCCGTCTACCTCCGCCGCCGTCTGATGGCTCAGCAGCGCCCCCTCACCCGTGTAGAGCAGCGCGGCCCACAGTTCGGCTTCGCGGTTGACCGGTCCGGTGAATGTCGCGTACACGCCGCGGTGGACCGGCCGCCAGCGCCCGGACCTGATCTTGGAGGTGATGGTGCTCTGCCGCATCCTGAAGCCGAGCGCCTGCTCCCGCGAAACGACGCCGCCCTGGGTGGCCGCCTTTTCCCGGAGGGCGGCCGGAATGTTGTCCACGTGTCGAGTATGCCAACAACGACAGGCTGCCGCCGCATCCTCGTGGAGTTTTTTTGCATTTTATATATAAAAAAACTCCACGCTGACTGACTGTGGCCCGCCAGCCCCGGAGGACCACACCCCGATGCCGGATATATCCGGCATCGCTACCCCTCCCCAGCGCTGGCCAGCTCTCCCAAGCCGCCAGCCCCGGGCCCGGGCCCGCCCGCAGCCCCCGGGCCCGGTCAGTCCTGCTCGGAAGAGCCGTCGTCGAAGATCGTCGGGATCGCCGGGTAGCCGCGCGACAGCTGCAGCGCGTACGGTGGCAACTCCGCCAGCGCCGAGGCGTGCCGCGAGCGCGCCGCCGACAGGGGCTCGCGGCCGATGACCTTCCCGGATCGCACCAGTTCCCTCAGCAAGCCCCGATCCGTCGGTGCGGGCGATGGGGGAGTCGCGAAGATCCGTTCGGTATAGGCAATTCCGTCTTCGGACCGCTGCCTGACCGCCCACTTGCGCCCGCCGCGGCCTGGCTTCCCGACCGACCGCTTGGCGACCGGGCGAAGCTCCCGCGGGGAATCAGCGGACCGGGCCACCAGCTTGTAGACCAGCGCCGCCGTCGGCGAGCCCGACCCGGTCACCAGCGACGTGCCCACCCCGTAGCCGTCCACCGGGGCGACGGCCAGGGCCGCGATCGAGTACTCGTCCAGGTCGCCGGTGAGGATGATCCGGGTCGACGATGCGCCCAGCGAGTCCAGTTGCGCTCGTACCGACGCCGCCATCGCCGGCAGGTCGCCGCTGTCGATCCGTACCGCGCCAAGCGATGTCCCGGCCTCGTCGATCGCGGTTCGCACCGCGCGCGGCACGTCGTAGGTATCGACCAGCATGGTGGTACCGGCACCTAGCGACGATACCTGCGTGCGGAAGGCGTGCCGCTCGCTGTCGTGCACCAGCGTGAAGGAGTGTGCCGACGTCCCGCTGGTCGGGACGCCGTAGGAGAACCGCGCTCGCAGGTTGGACGTGGACGCGAAGCCGGAGATGTACGCGGCCCGCGCCGCCGCCACCGCCGCGGCCTCGTGGGTGCGACGCGAGCCCATCTCGATGATCGGCCGCCCGCCCGGCGCGGGGCCGCCCGCCGCCGACACCATCCGTGACGCGGCGGACGCGACCGCGCAGTCGTGGTTCAGGATCGACAGCACGACGGTCTCCAGCAGCACCGCCTCGGCGAACGTGCCCTCCACGACGAGGATCGGGGAACCGGGAAAATACACGTCTCCTTCCGCGTAACCCCAGACGCTTCCGCTGAAACGGTAGGATTCCAGGTAACGGAGCGTGGTCTCGTCCACGATTCCCGCATCCCGCAAGAACGACAGCTCATCCGGGCCGAAGGTGAACCGCTCGATGGCGTCGAGGACCCGGCCGGTACCAGCCACCACGCCATACCGGCGGCCCGCGGGCAAGTGCCGGGCGAACACCTCGAAGACGGCGCGCCGGTGCGCCGCGCCGCTGTGCAGCGCGGCCTGGAGCATGGTTAGTTCATAGTGGTCGGTCAGCAGGGCAGTACCGAGCACGCCCCCGGGGGCGTTGTCCGGGGGCTCGCCGTTCACCAGATTGGTCACGAGTGGAAGACTATGTAAAGGGAGGTGCGTAGCGGTGAGCGTGGCGCCCGCGGAGGTGGACCTTCCGCGGTCAGAAGACAAGTCCGTGCCGGACAAGCCGTGGGTCACGATCGTGTGGAACGATCCGGTTAACCTCATGTCATACGTGACGTACGTATTCGAGCACGTATTCGGCTATCCGCGGTCAAAGGCGGAGAAACTCATGCTCGACGTGCACCACAAGGGCAAGGCGGTGGTCGCCTCCGGCACGAGGGAGGCGATGGAGCGCAACGTCGAGATACTCCACGGCTACGGCCTGTGGGCGACGGTCAGGCAGGATAAGTAGGCGACGTTAGGCGATATGGAGATGTTCAGGCCCACCAGGGGCGGCGGGGTCAGCTGCTGGATGTCCGCGAACGAGGCGCAGTTGCTGCGCACGCTCGTCGGCCCCGTGATGGAACTGCTCAGCGACCCGAGCAAGCCCGGCGGCGTCGCGAGTGACGCGACTAGCGCGACCGGCGCGACCGGTGGTGGCGCGACCGGCGACGAGGCGGCCGTCTTCGAGGAGCTTGAGCGGATGTTCGAGGACAGCGCCCCGGACGCCCCGGAGAAGGAGAAGCCGGCCGATCCGGTTCTCGCCCGCCTGCTGCCCGATGCCTACCACGATGATCCGGAGGCGGCGGGGGAGTTCCGTAAGTACACCGAGTCGAGCCTGCGAGAAGCGAAGAAGTACTTCGCCCAGGTCATGCTGGACACGTTGCCGGAGAAGGGCGGCCGAATCCGGCTGACCGGTGACCAGGCGCGGGACTGGATGCGGGCGATGAACGACGTGCGCCTGATGTTCGGGGTCCGATTGGACATCAGCGAGGACTTCGAGGGACAGCTGGCGTCCCTCGACCCCTCGGACCCGGCTGTCCCCGCGTTCGAGGTGTACGGCTGGCTGGGCGCGGTGCAAGAGTCGCTGGTCCAGGCCCTGGCTAGGTAGGTACCCTGACGGAATATGCTGACGATCTCCCGTGAGCTGCACGACAAGATCATCGCGCACGCCCGCAAGGACCACCCCGACGAGGCCTGCGGCGTGATCGCCGGCGCCATCGGTAGCGACGCGCCGACCCGCTTCGTCCCGATGCAGAACGCCGAACGGTCCCCGACCTTCTACCGCTTCGACTCCGCCGAGCAGCTGAAGGTGTGGCGGGAGATGGACGACCGCGATGAGGAAGCGGTCGTGATCTATCACTCGCACACGGCCACCGAGGCCTACCCGAGCCGCACCGACATCTCCTACGCCAGCGAGCCGCAAGCGCACTACGTGCTGGTGTCCACGCGAGACGCCCAGAAGGCCGAGTTCCGCTCGTACCGCATAATCGACGGAGAGGTCACCGAGGAGCCGGTAACCGTCTCGCCCCGCTAGCGTGCTAGCCCGGGGAGGCGCTCCCGGATCCCACGGATCCCCCGGAGCTCCCGGAGACCCCGGAATGAAGGCCGCCGCCGCGCGGTTGTGCATCGAAGGCATTGATACGTACACCGAGGAGCGTTGACACATGGCCATCGAGGTCCGCATCCCGACCATCCTGCGTACCTACACCGGCGGCGCGAAGGCGGTAGAGAGCACCGGCTCCACGCTGGACGAGCTGCTCAACAACCTGGAGTCCGCGCACTCCGGCATCCGCGACCGCCTGGTCGAGGGCGAGAAGCTCCGCCGTTTCGTCAACGTCTACCTCAACGACGAGGACGTCCGCTTCCTCGGCGGCCTGGAGACCCCGGTCAAGGACGGCGACACGGTGACGGTCCTGCCCGCGGTGGCCGGCGGCGGCCGGTAAAACAACCTTTTATCCCGAACGGATCGGGGCGGCTGTTATGCGTTACGACAATCTTCTCGCCTCTCTCGGGAACACCCCGCTGGTGGGCCTGCCCCGCCTGTCGCCGTCTGGCGACGTGCGGTTGTGGGCGAAGCTCGAGGACCGGAACCCGACGGGCTCGGTGAAGGACCGCGCGGCTTTCTTCATGGTGGAGCAGGCGGAGAAGGACGGGCTGCTGCGCCCCGGATCGACGATCCTGGAACCCACGTCCGGGAACACCGGCATTTCACTCGCGATGGTCGCCAAGCTCCGCGGTTACCAGCTGATCGTGGTGATGCCGGAGAACACCAGCACCGAGCGTCGGCAGTTGCTGCGCATGTACGGCGCGGAGATCATCACCTCGCCCGCCGCAGGTGGCTCGAACGAGGCGGTCCGGGTGGCGAAGCGGCTGGCCGCCGAGCACCCGGACTGGGTGATGCTGTACCAGTACGGTAACGAGGCGAACGCCCGCGCGCACTACGAGACGACGGGCCCGGAGATCCTGGCGGACCTGCCGTCGGTGACGCACTTCGTCGCGGGCCTCGGCACGACCGGGACGCTGATGGGAACCGGCCGGTTCCTGAAGGAGCACGTCCCCGACGTCCGCATCGTGGCGGCCGAGCCGCGCTACGGGGAGCTGGTCTACGGCCTGCGGAACGTCGATGAGGGCTTCGTCCCCGAACTGTACGACGAGACCGTGTTGACGACGCGGTTCTCGGTGACGTCGGCGGACGCGCTGCGGCGGACCCGGGACCTGCTGAGCAAGGAGGGCATCTTCGCCGGCATCTCGGCGGGCTGCGCCCTGCACGCGGCGATGGCGATGGCGATGCAGGCGTCGAAGGCGAAGGAGCGCGCCGACGTCGTCGTGCTGATCGCCGACGGCGGATGGAAGTACCTGTCCACTGGCGCCTACGGCGGCACCCTCGACGAGGCGGAACAGAAGCTCGAAGGTGAGCTCTGGGCCTAAGCTGAGGGCCATGCGCCTCACCGTGGTCGGATGCGCCGGGAGCTTCCCCGGGCCCGACAGCCCCGCGTCCTGCTACCTGCTGGATGCCGACGGATTCCGGCTTGCCATCGATTTCGGCAACGGCGCGCTCGGTGGCCTGCAGAAGTACGCCGGGCTATTCGGCATCGACGCGGTCGTGCTGAGCCACCTGCACGCCGACCACTGCGTCGACCTGTATGCCTACGCGATCGCCCGCACCTATGCGCCGGACGGTCCGCGATCGCCGGTCCCCGTGTACGGGCCGCGGGGCACGCGGGAGCGGATCGCCGGGATCGGCGGTCCGGGTGACGACGACGGCCTGATGGACCGCTTCAGCTTCCGGACGCTGGCGCCGGGCACCTTGGATATAGGCCCGTTCCGCGTGACGGCCGCGCACGTGAACCACCCGGTGGAGGCATTCGGGTTCCGCTTCGATCACGGTGACCGTTCGATCGCCTACTCGGGCGACACGAGTCCGGCGGACGCGCTGGTCTCGCTGGCCGAGGGCGCGGACGCCTTCGTGTGCGAGGCGTCGTTCCTCGACGGCCCGGACCTGCCGCCGGGCCTGCACCTGACGGCGCGCCAGGCGGCGGAGCACGCGCAGGCCGCGGGAGCGGGCCAGCTGATGCTGACGCACCTGCTGGCGTGGAATGACCCGGACGCGTCCCTGGAGGAGGCCGCGGGCCACTACGACGGCCCCCTGTCGCCCGCCCGCACGGGCCTGGTCGTGGACCTCAAGGAGGACTGACCGGGATTGAGCGCCGGCCGGGCCGCGCGGGCAGCGGGTCGGTAGGGTGAAGGGCATGTCTAGACCAGACGGGCGCGCCTCCGGCTCTCTCCGGCCGGTGCGCTTCACCAGGGGATGGCTCGATCACGCCGAGGGCTCGGCGCTCGTGGAGTTCGGCAGCACCAGGGTGCTGTGCGCGGCGAGCGTCGCCCAGGAAGTGCCGCGCTGGCGGCGGGGAAGCGGGCTTGGCTGGGTAACGGCCGAGTACGCGATGCTCCCGAGGGCCACCAACTCGCGCAACGACCGCGAGTCGATCAAGGGCCGCGTGGGCGGGCGGACGCACGAGATCTCCCGCCTGGTTGGCCGGTCGCTGCGGGCCTGCGTGGATTACAAGGCGCTGGGCGAGAACACGATCACGATCGACTGCGACGTGCTCCAGGCCGATGGAGGCACCAGGACGGCCGCGATAACCGGCGGATACGTGGCGCTCGCCGACGCCGTCGCGTGGCTGCGCGAGCACGGCAGCCTCAAGGGAAGCCCGCTGATCGCGTCGGTGTCCGCGGTGAGCGTGGGCATCGTGGACGGCGAGCCGCGGCTCGACCTGTGCTACGAGGAGGATTCCGCGGCGGAGACCGACATGAACGTGGTCTGCACCGGTACGGGGGAATTCGTGGAGATCCAGGGAACGGCGGAGCGGGAGCCGTTCAGCCGGACGATGCTGGGCTCGCTGCTGGACCTCGCCGTCACCGGCTGCGCGGAGCTGTCGCGGATGCAGGAGGAGACGCTAGGTGGCTGAGCGCCGTGTCGTGCTTGCCACCCGCAACGCGCACAAGGTCACCGAGTTGTCCCGCATCCTGGGTGAAGCCGGCGTCGGGGTCAGCCTCGCGGGTCTCGGCGAGTTTCCCGGCGCGCCGGACGTGCCGGAGACCGGGCTCACGTTCGCGGACAACTCCCTGCTCAAGGCGCGTTCGATCGCGGCGTTCACGGGGCTGCCCGCGGTGGCCGACGACTCCGGGCTGGCGGTGGACGCGTTGCATGGCATGCCCGGCATATTCTCGGCTCGCTGGTCGGGAAGGCACGGTGACGACCAGGCCAACCTCGACCTGGTCCTAGGCCAGCTGGCCGACGTTGACGCCCGCGGCGCCCAGTTCGTCTGCGTCGCCGCCCTCGTCCTTCCCGGCGTCCCGCCGTCCGCTTCCGCGCCGTCCGCTTCCGCGCCGTCCGCTTCCGCCCCGCCCGACATTTCCGAAATGTCGGGCGGCCTGCGCGAGTGGACCGTAACCGGGGTACTGCCCGGGACGCTGGCACGCGCTCCGCGCGGCTCCAACGGCTTCGGTTACGACCCGATCTTCGTCCCGGAGGGCGAGCGGCGGACCACCGCCGAGATGACCCCGGCGGCAAAGGACGCGATCAGCCATCGCGGCCGTGCCTTCCGCGCGCTCGCCCCGTTCATCGCCGAAGCGCTCTTACATGCCCCCGCCGTTGAGGTCGCTGGAAGGAATCTGCTGGACCTCGCTGGACGACGGCACCGAGATGTTCACCGGCTGGTTAAGGCTGTTGATGGTCATCGTGACCTTCATGCTCGCGGAACCACCGGTCTCGTTGACGACCATCTTCCGGATGTTGTGCTGGCCATCGGCCCACACCTGGAACTTGATCTCGCTGATCCCGAGCGTCTGGATCTGCTTGCCGACCGAGCTCCGCAGGCTGGACGGGAGCTTGCCGAGGGCCGCGCTAACCGGCTCGCTGCCGGCCAGCTCGGTGACCTTGGTGCCGTCCATGGTGCTGGTGCCGACCGTCTTCACGTTCGTGGCGCCGGCCAGGAGCTGGGCCTGGGAAAGCGGGTTGCTGGTCTGCGCCTGGCCGATGAGCTGGCTCAGCCCCGCGCCCTCACCGGACTTGAGCGACGACAGCGGGATCTCCATCCACGACTTACCGGGGCTCATCATGGAGGACATCGCCTGCATCTTGAAGTAGATAGCGGACGGGGTGATGACCTCGTCCATCGGGCCGACGTTCTGCCCGGCGGCCTCCAGGGTGCTGGCGTTGAACTGCATGGTCACGTTCGGCTGCCTCTGCTCGGAGAAGGAGCCGGCCATGGTCATGGTGCCGCCGCTTGACCCGCCCGAGGTCCCGGTGGGCAGCCCGCTGGCCTGCATGTCGATCGTCGAGTCGAACGACTTGACGCTCTGCGTGTTCTGGAGCGTTGCCCCGAGTTCCTGCGTGGCGGACATTCCCGAGCCCGATGAGCCGGATGAGGACGACCCCAGCGATCCCCCCGATGACGAGCACCCGGCGGCTCCCGCCGCGACGACCACGGCGAGCGCTGCAGTGGCGCGCGCCGCCCCCAGATGTGACTGCATGTTTCCCTCCTGCGGGAGCCGACCCGTATGGGCAGATTTCCGATAGGTTGCGGACGGATGCTAACCGTATGCGCACCCCCGCGATGCTGCAAGTCAGATGCGTAGATGCTGAAGGCTAGTTGCATAATCGAAACAAGTTGCAGAATCGCCGGCCCGAGATGGTGCGGTAGCGTGATCTCAGTATCACCCGCCACGCTACCGTGCGTGATGAGCTACCGTGCCGAACGTGGCACCCCGAGCGCGGAAGGAGTCCCGATGGACCGACGGCTGCTCGCGCCTGGCGACGAGGCACCGGATTTCACGCTGAAGGACGCCGATGGCAACGACGTGTCGCTGTCGCGGTTCAAGGGCCAGCGCGTGATCGTGTACTTCTACCCGGCGGCCATGACCCCCGGGTGCACGAAGGAGGCCTGCGACTTCACCGCGAGCATGCCGGACCTCGGCAAGGCTGGCACGGCCGTGCTGGGCATCTCCCCGGATCAGCCAGCGAAGCTGGCGAAGTTCCGGGAGAAGGAGGACATCACCTTCCCGCTGCTGTCCGACCCGGATAAGTCGGTGCTCACCGCCTACGGCGCGTACGGCGAGAAGATGAACTACGGCAAGAAGACCATGGGCGTGATCCGCTCCACGTTCGTCGTCGGCGCGGACGGAAAGGTCGAGAAGGCGTACTACAACGTCAAAGCGACCGGCCACGTCGAGAGGTTGCGCAAAGACCTCGAAATATGATCGATAACGGATGGTGGCGGCTCCCCATGGCCGCCTACCCTCCCGGCTACGCGGGCGTGGCGAAATGGCATACGCGGCAGGTTTAGGTCCTGTTGGTGGCGACACCGTGGGGGTTCAAATCCCCCCGCCCGCACGATATGCGCCCGACTTGGCCCGGCTCCCGTACGACGCGGCGGCGCCGGGTCGGCAGGCCGAAGGTCGGGTTGGCGGCGAACCAGGCCGCGCCCTTGCAGACCAGCTCCTTGTGGATCGCGGCGAGCCGTCCGGTCAGTACCGCCCGCCTGGCGCGGTCGTCGGCGGTGACGACCTGGATCAGGCCTTCCTTACGGCCCAGCGAGACGCACTGCTGGAAGAACCGCAGCGGTGCGTTCGGGAGGCTCCCGCCGGTCAGCCGTGCCGTGATCGAGTCGGCGGCCTGCCACGCCATGGGCGAGCCCGCCGCGCACGACATCCGCAGCGGCTTGCCCCCGGGACCCGTCGCCTCGGCCGCGTCGCCGATGGCGTACACGTCCGGGTGGGAGACCGAGCGCATGGTCCCGTCGACCACGATCCGGCCCGTCCCGCCGACCTTCAGGGTCGTGGCCCCCGCGATCGGGTGGACGGCGAAGCCGGTGGTCCACACGGTGACCGCGGCCGGGACGTGCCGGCCGTCCGCGGTGGTGACGCGGTCGGCTTCGACGGCGGCGACGTCCGTGTTCTCGTGCACGGTGATCCCGAGCTGGCCGAGCACCTTCCGCAGGTGCCGGCGGCCGGCGGCCGACAGCCAGTCGCCGAGCTCGCCGCGGGCGGCGAGGGCGACGCCGAGGTCCGGCCGGGCCTCGGCGATCTCGGTCGCGACCTCGAGTCCGGTGAGGCCGCCACCGACGACGACCACGGGCCGTCCGGGGTCCAGCTCGGCCAGGCGCGCGCGCAGCCGGAGCGCTCCGGGACGGCCGGCGACCTCGCACGCGTACTCGGTGGCGCCCGGGACGCCCTGGCTGTTCCATTCGCTGCCGAGCGCGTACACGAGGGTGTCGTACGTTAGCTCCCCGGTATCCTCGGCGGAGGCGATGGCGACGGTCTTGCGGTCAACGTCGATGCCGGTGACCTTCGCGATCTTCACGGCGACGCCGGTGCCGGCGAACATCTCGCTGAACGGCCGTGGCTTCAGGGTCTGGCCGACCGCGAGTTGGTGCATCCGTACGCGCTCGACGAAGTCCGGCTCGGCGTTGACAAGCGTGATGGCCACGTCCACTCGGCTCAGCCGCCTGGCGAGCCGCCCGGCCGCTATGGCCCCGGAGTAACCGCCTCCGATGACGACGATGCGGTGCTGCATGTCCTTGCTCCTGTCTCATTCGGGTTCGCCCCTTGAACCGGGCGGCCCCGCGTACGCGGACAGGACGGAGGTATGAAGCACGTCACATCGCGGTCAGAAAAGGGTCAACAGCGGCTCTCCGTTGTCGTCGGCCGCCCACCGCTCGGTCGCGCGGGCCAGCTTGTCCGGATTGACCTGGTTGCGGATCGCGGCAATGCCCTCGGCGGTGACCTCCAGGCACAGCACGCCCACGACGCTCTCATCGAGGACCGCCACGATGGCCGGATCACCGTTGGCGGTCGTGGCGTACACCTCGGGCGAGCCTCCCGCGAGCGCGCGCTTGGCCGCGCTGGGCTTGAATAGCCCCCGGAAGAAGGTCGCGACCGCGACGGCGCCCTCGAACGCCTTGGCGCGGGCCGGAACCTTCCCGCCACCGTCGCCGATCCCCATGGCATCCGCGGTGAGCAGCCGTACGAGCGGTTCGACCCGCCCGGTGGTGGCGGCGGTGAGGAACTCCTCGACGATCCGCCGGGCCTCGTCCCGGCTGACCTCGATGCGAGCCGTGCCGTCCGCGATGTGCCTCGCGGCCCGCTGGAAGATCTTCTGCCCCGAGGCCTCGCTGATGCCGAGGATCTCGGCGATCTCCCGGTACGGGTACTCGAACGCCTCGCGCAGCACGTACACCGCGCGCTCGTTGGGGGAGAGCCGCTCCATGAGCGTGAGCACCGCGTACGAGACCGACTCGCGCTGCTCGGCGGTATCGGCCGGGCCGAGCATCGGGTCTTCCGCGAGCAGTGGTTCAGGCAGCCATTGGCCCACGTATGTCTCCCGCCGTACGCGGGCCGAGGCGAGCTGGTTCAGGCACAGGTTAGTGAGCACCTTCGTCAGCCAGGCCTCGGGCACCTCGATCCGCGAGACATCGGCCGCCTGCCACCGCAGGAATGTCTCCTGCACCACGTCCTCGGCCTCACTGGCGGACCCGAGCATCCGGTACGCGATGGCCGCCAACCGCGCCCGGGAGGCTTCGAATCGTTCCACTTCAACCGCGGTCAGCCCCATGCCACGATCCTAGATCGTTGACGCGGCATCCGCGTGCCGCGGCTGTTCCCGCCCGGGCTCGGGTGGTGTGAGACTGGCTAAGTGAATCGTTACGCCAGAGGGTTGTGTGACAGCAGAAGCAGATTATCTCGCGAATGCGACCGCCCCCTGGGGGGCGATGGCCTATGGCGAACGACGCCCCCGCGAAGATCCTAATGTCTAATTACAATTAGTTGTCATATGGATGCTGTTAGTTCGTAAGCGACTGGCTCGGTGCCTTCGAGGCAGGGACGGGCGGTGGCGAGGGCGCCGGTGCCGGGGGCATGAGGTGCCGGGGCGGGGTGCATGCCCTGTTTTGCGGGGATATGCCCGGAGCGGGGGGGCGTGCCGGGCAGGGCCGCGCCGGGGCGGAAGGCTCCGCGTGGAGGATATGTGAGCAGGGAGGGCACTTATCCTCCACGCGGACGTGATCGCGGACAGTTGGATACCCCCGTTAGGTATTTCAAAGATCGTAAATTGGCTAACGGGATCCGCGAATGCCGCAAACCGCCCCTGTTCGGGGCCTGGTTCGGGTTCTGTCTCTCTTTATGGGGGCCGCCCGCGCCCATGCCCCGCCCGCGCCGTTCCCGTCAGCCACACCCGTTACTCCCGTACTTCATTGTCGGAGTTCCGGCCACTTCCGTGCCCGTTTAGGACACGTTTGCCCGTGCGGAACTCCGGCAAAGAGCCAGGGCGGCCACGCGAGGGACCCGGGAGGGGGAGCGGGGGCGGACGGGGATGCCAGTTCCGCCCAGCGTTCCCATAAAAAGAGACAGAACCCGCCATTCGCCACAAGCCGTCCTCACTGGGGGTGATCGCATTCGCGAAAACCTATTCTCCCTGTTCAGGATGCTGGCAGGCGGCGGGTTTCTGGTCAGTCGCTATTTCCGGTTGCGGCATAGTGAAGAGCGGTGCGACGGTCAGCGACGGTAACTGGTGGTGGCCAGGGCTGAGCATGCTGGCCATCCGGTACGGTCGCTTGAGGCCCGGGGTGAGGCCGAACTCGAACATGGCGTTGGACACCCGCTGCAACTCCGTGTCGTTCGTGTTCAGCGGGTAGGTGTCATAAGGCATGGTGTCGGCGACGATGGGCGGGAGCTTTGCGTACTTCTCCATCGCATCCTCCAGGGCCTTCCGGTTGGTGTCGGCAACCTGCTGGCCCTTGGCGAGCGCGCGGGTGAACGCGGCGACCGTGCTCGGGTGGGTGCGGACCCAGTTCGTGGCGCCGATGTAGCCGGTGAAGGGAAAGTCCTGCACCGAGCCCTGATCGAAGTCGGCGATTTGCACCGCGCCGTATTGCTGCTGGGCCACGGTGGCGAACGGTTGCGGGAGCCAGGCCGCGTCTACCCGCCCGTCCCTGAGCATGGAGACGAGGGCGGGGAAGCCTGAAGGCGGGAGGACCTGGTGAACGTCGCCGAGGGAGTACCCGTTGTCCTGCATCAGGGCGCCGAGCATCACCTGGCCGACGCCCCGGGGGGTGTTGAGGCCGACCGTGGCGTGGTTCTCGGCCAGTGCGGCGACGCTTTTGTAGGGCGAGCCGGGCCGCACGTAGAGGGCCTCGCTGCCCGGCTGGATGTTGCACGCGGGCGCGACGACGCGGAAGCTGGCGGGCTTGCCGTTCGCCCGTCCCGCGACTTCGGCAAGCACGAACGAGACGTAATTCCCGCCCACTATCTGGGCCTTTCCGGACTGTATGTCGGGAATTGCCTCTTCGCCTCCCGTGATCGGCTTTATTTTCACGGTGAGGCCCTGCTTCTTGAAGAACCCGTCGGCGGCGGCGATGTAAAGCCCGCCCTGCTCGGCGGTTGGCACGGAGTCCACCGTGATCGTCGATTGCTCGGGTGCCATGGGCTTCTTATCGTAGGTTGTCGCGCAGCCCGGCAGGTCGGCCAATCCGATGGTCAACCCGGCTACGGCGATCATGCGGTACGCGATCTTATTGGCTTTCACGATTGATTCCCCTCCCGATTCAGAGAGGGTAATCGAAACAGTGCTAGTAGGTACGCCATTCAAGTAGATGCGGCTAATGTCCTTTTATTGACCGGCGCATTCCCGGAAAATAAAGCATTCCCGGAAACCCGGACTTTCCCGATTTACCGGCACGCGGGGCGGCGCGCCAAGGCGGTCAGTGCGCCAAGGCGGTCAGCGCGGGGAACAGCTGCGGGAAAACGGCGAGGGCCTGCCCGGATCCGCG
>JAFMRC010000016.1:31319-34339 GCA_017354375.1 Nocardiopsaceae bacterium
CCGCCCCTCTGCCCGCGGCACGAGTTCCCCGGCTCGTACCACGCCACCCTGGACGAGCCCGGCCGGACCCCGCACCCCTAGCGGGTCCCGGACTCGTTTTTATTTCGCGGCGCGAGTTCCCCGGCTCGCACCGCGCCCCCCATGGCCGCCAGCCCGGGCGGCCACACTCGCGCGCTCACCGCCTCCCGGTTCTTCGCCGGTGCCCCTCCGGCGACCGGTCGCGGTCGGCTCCCCAGCCGGCGCCGGCGGTGCGCCGCCGGTGCCGTTCAGCACCCCGTTGACCGGGCGGTACCTCCTCTGCGCCCGATCAGGAATGCCCCCGTATGCCCGGCCGACGCACGGAGCGCGCTCATGCACTTCCAGTTGACGGCATCCGCGCCGTTAATGCCAGATATTCAGCGCTATCTAGGCACACCTAGTTTTCTACGGATGCCGCTAGGTTTTCTACGGATGCCGCGGGCGAGGGCTGCCGGGGTTGTTAGCGGAGTGGCCGTCGGAGATAGGGTGACGCCCATGGCCGAGACTGAGACCGACACCGTGAACCTGGCGCCAGGCGAGCTGGTCACCGAGATCGATCGGACCCGCACGGAGCTGGCGCGGACGATCGACGAGATCGCCGACCGGGTCAGCCCGTCCAAGGTGGCCCGGCGCGCCTCCGCCCGAGCCCGCGAGCAGGTCAGCCAGGTCAACCCCCTGATCGGTGGCGCGGTCGCGCTCGCCGCGGTAGGCGTCACCGGCTACCTGATCTGGCGCCGCTTCCGCAGGTAACCGCGGGCAGCGGCGTTAGCCGGCGCTCTTGGTGAGCTCCTCGTACTCGGTGGGGGAAAGCAGCCCTGGCTGCGCGGTTATCCCGCTGGCCCCGTCGGCGACGCGGACGCGGAATATCCAGCCCGATCCGTACGGCTCGGCGTTGACCAGGCCGGGATTGTCGTCGAGCTCGGAGTTGACCTCGGTCACCTCGCCGTCGAGCGGCGAGTACAGATCGCTCACCGACTTCGTCGATTCAACCTCGCCGCACGGCTCGCCCGCGGTGACCGACGCCCCGACCTCTGGCGTCGAGACGTACACCACATCGCCGAGTGCCTGTGCCGCGTAATCGGTGATCCCAATCGAGGCGGTGTCCCCTTCGATCGACACCCACTCGTGCTCCTGCGTGTAGTGGAGCTCTGCGGGAACGCTCATGCTTACTTACCCTTCCGGTGGTAAAACGGCAGCTCTGTCACTGACGCCGGCTCAGTCTTGCCCCTGACGTCGATCCCGAACGGTCCCTCCGCGCGAGGGGCCACGTACGCCATCGCGATCGGAGCGCCGAGTGTGGGGGAGGGGGCGCCGCTGGTCACGGTGCCCACCTGGGTTCCGTCGCCCGACAGCACGGCGTAGCCGTGCCGGGGCACCCGCCGGGAGCTGGCCACGAGGCCGATCAGCGAGCTGCGCGGGCCTTCCGCCGCGCGAGCCGCGAGAGCCTCCCGGCCCACGAAATCTCCCGGTTTGTCGAGCTTCACTATCCGCCCCACTCCCGCCTCGTACGGTGTCACGTCGGGGCCAAGCTCATTGCCGTACAGCGGCATGCCGGCCTCAAGCCGGAGCGTATCGCGGGAGGCCAGCCCGGCGGCGGGAAGGCTGGAAGAATCCGATAGCGCCTCCCAGATGTGCTCCGCGTCCTGCGGGGCGCAGAAGATCTCGAACCCGTCCTCGCCCGTGTACCCCGTGCGGGCGACCCAGGCGCGCCGTCCGGCGACGGAGCCGTAGGCGCCCGCGTAGTACTTGATGCCCGACAGGTCGAGGGAGGTGAGCGGGGCGAGGCGCGAGGACCCGTTCGGACCCTGGACGGCGATCAGCCCGGTGTCCGCCGTCTCGTCGGCAACCGTGCAGCCCCGGCCAGCCCCCGGGGCGCTCGTGACCCGCTCGTTCAGTTCGCGGAGCACGACCTCCGTATTCGAGGCGTTCGCGACGACTAGGTACCTGTCCTCCGCCTGTCGGTATACCACTAGGTCATCGAGGACGCCGCCGTCCGGCGCGCACAGCATCGTGTACCGCGCACGACCGGGGGCGAGCCGCGAGAGCCAGCCGACCAGCGCGTAATCGAGTGCGGCGCCCGCGTCCGGGCCCGTCACCGCGATCTCCCCCATATGCGACAGGTCGAACAGTGCCGCGTCGGAGCGGACCGCGTTATGCTCGGCGGTCTCGCTGCCGTACCGCAGCGGCATCAGCCAGCCGGCGAAATCCGTCATTGTCGCGCCGAGGCGCTCGTGCACCGCACGTAGCGGCGTGTCCCTGGTGTCCTTGCTTTCCACCCCGTCACAATATCGATGAAGGCCGGGGGAACAAGAGCCGTCTCCGGCGATAAAACTAAGGTTGGAGTATGGCAACACTCACATCCAAGCAGGTAGAGGCGGAACTCGCGACGGTGCCGGACTGGTCCGTCTCCAACGGGGCGATCACGAAGACGGTAACGCGCAAGGACTTCCGTGACTCGCTGCTGTACGTGAACGCGGTCGGCTACCTCGCCGAGCGGGCCAACCATCACCCGGACGTCGCGGTGTCCTGGAACAAGGTGACGCTGACGCTTGTCACGCATTCGGTCGGCGGGCTCACGGAGAACGACTTCGCGCTAGCCCGGCAGCTCGACGAGCTCGGGTAACCCCGACGAGCGCGGTAACGGCGCCGCGTTCGCCGCCTGGTACAGCGACCTCGCGCCGGGTCCGAGCATCGTGCCGTACAGCGACTTCGCTCCGTCGTTGTACTTATACGTACTGATCGCGACGATGGTGCCCGTGCCGGCCCGCGGGCTGAACCTGGCCAGCCACGGCCCGCCGCTGTCCCCGGCGGTCATCCCGCAGGGCATGACGGCGGCGCTGTTCGCGGCGTCCAGCGGCGCCTGCCGCGCGATCCCGGCGCAGTAGTCCGGGTACAGCCCGGTGAACGGCGGATCGCTGGGGTATCCGAATACGTACATACTCCGCCCGCCCGGCGCCTCGCCGCCGCCAGCCTCGCCGCGGCCGGCCCCGCCGCCGCCCCCG
>JAFMRC010000534.1 GCA_017354375.1 Nocardiopsaceae bacterium
TGAACGCTGTCGGGGCAGGCCGGCATCCCCCCGGCCGAGCCCGCTTGAGCTACGTAGGGACGGGAAGGCACCGGGCATGACAGGCAGCCGGCACCCGCTCGCGGCAGCAGCCCGCGACGCGCGCCATCGTCATGCCCGCACCCGGCACGCGGGACCGGCCGACAGCAAAATCCCAGGCCACGCCAGCCCCGCCCGCACCACTTGACAACATCCTTTTACGCTGGTGGGGCAAATGTCGGCATGCGGGAGGTTGCAGGAGCACAACCCCCATAAGCTGATCAGGGGCGGACGGTGGGAGCGCAGCGGAAAGGGTACCGGTGACTGCTGAGGACACGTTGCGGCGGGCGCAGGCGCTGGCCGATCTTGGGCGCCACGGCGATGCGGAGCCGCTGATCGCCCAGGTGCTCGCGGCCGAGCCGGATAACGAGGACGCGCTGGCGCTGCTCGGGCACTGCCTGGTCAAACAGGATCGGTTCGCCGATGCCACGGACGTGACCGACCGGCTGCTCGCCGTCAACCCCGACAACCTGCCGGGCCTGCTCCGTGCCGCCCTGATGCGCCGCTCGATGGACCGTCCCCGCGACGCCGTGCCGTTCGTGCGCCGGGCCGTGGAACTGTACCCGGACCAGCCGGTCTGCCTGGTGAACCTGAGCGAGACGCTGCACGCGGCGACGCCCGGCTCGGCGGAGGCCCTGGAGATAGCGGAACGGGCCACCGCGATCGACCCGGGGTACGCGTGGGCGTTCCGGCTCGCGGGGAAGATCCACCTCGCCACGCGGCACTACGCCGAGGCGGAACGGTGGACGCTGCAGGCGCTGGCCAACGACCCCGGCGACTGGCAGGCGGTTCTCCAGCTCGGGCTGGCCCGCGCCGGGCTGGGCCGGTTCGACGAGTCGCGGGAGCAGGTGCGCGACACGCTCCGCCTGCGGCCGGACCCGGGGGTCATCGACACGGTGATCGAGCACATCGAGCGGTGCGGGATCCCCGCCGAGCTCGCGGAGATCTACCAGATGGCGCTGGCCGCCCTCGGCCAGCCCGACCTGAGCAGCCCCGGTTCGGCGGGCAGCGACCCGGAGCTGCTCGCGCGCCAGGCGCAGCTGGCCGCCCGGCTGCACAAGCCGAACGCCAGCCCGGAGGCCAAGCGCCAGGCCGCCGCGCTCGCGGACGCCGTGCTGGCCAACGACCCGGGCAACGCCGACGCCCGCTACGTCCGGGCACTGGCCCTGATCAGCGCCGAGGACTACGCCCGCGCGATACCGCTCGCCCAGCAACTCGCGGCCGAAGGCTACCCGGACGCGGACCGGCCACTGCTGATCGCGCTGGCGGACTCGGGGGACTACGCGGGCGCGCTCGCCGTGGCGCAGCGGGGACTGGCCGACGACCCCGACAGCGAGCTGCACCTGCGGATAGGAACGATCTGCCTGCTCAAGCTGGACAGGCCCGCCGAGGCGCTGCAGTTCGCGCAGCGCTGCGCCACGCTCGTCCCGGCCAACTTCGGCGTGCAGCTGAACGTGGGCAAGGCAGCCAAGGCCGCCGGCGATCGCGACCTGGCGGAGCGGGCGCTGCGGACGGCCGTGGCAAACGATACCGGGAGGGGGGAGGCCTCCGCCGAGCTGGCGCTGCTGCTGGCCGAGGACGACCGCTGGCCGGAAGCCGAGGCCCTGATCGCCGGGCTGCCCGCGGACGTCTCGGACGGGTCCGAGGTCGCGTTGGGGTGCTCGCGTATTGCCCGCCTGGCGTACGAGCGGGCGGAGCCGCTGCTAGATCAGATCGGCCCCGACGGCGCGGACCCGGCCATACGGGACGAGGGGGCGCGCTGGATCGGCGTGATGGCCGGAATGTGGGCGGACACGGTCCATTACCGCCCCGATATGAAGGGCAAGATCGGCGAGGTGAGCCAACGGGCGCTCGGCGCGATGCGGAAGGTACCCGCCCCGCCCGACTCGGATTACGCGCGGGTCATGGGAGAACTGGAAGCGCTGATGAAACGGTGCGGCACCGGAACCGTGCCGGAGGACGGCATGAGCGACGGGGAAGATCCGGTGCCAGAAGTTCCGGCGCAACCGGACAGGGCTCAAGCAGACGGCAGGAGGCCTTCATGACAGACCCGATCCTGGACAGCCTGCGGGCGGCGCTGGAGACCCGCCCCGACGACATCGCCCTGCGGATGGCGCTCGCCCGCCGGATGCAGGAGTCCGGTGACCTCGCCGGGGCGATGGCCGAGGCCGCCGAGGTGCTGCGGCTCGACGCCGGGTGCCAGGAGGCCCGCGACTTCATGCTGACGGCCCTGTCCGCGCCGCCGCCCGCCGCCCCCGCGGCACCTTCCGCCCCCGC
>JAFMRC010000309.1 GCA_017354375.1 Nocardiopsaceae bacterium
CGTGCGGAGCGCGGCGGGCACGTACGCCGGCGGCAGGCTCGTCCGGCCGCCGACGGCGGCCGATACCGCGCGTGTCTCCGGCGACCGGAGCTACCTGTCGGTCGAGCCGGCCGCGCCGGACATCTCGCCGCGGAGCCAGGCCCTGGTCCGCGACATCCGGGGGATCGGCGAGCCCTACACCACGATGGTCACCGGCGACGCCGCGCGCGTGGTGGACACCGAGCATTCCATCGCCTCCAGGCTGCCCGCGGCCGCGGCGATCATCGCGCTGGCGACGCTGCTCGTCATCTTCCTGTTCACCGGCAGCCTGCTCGTTCCCGTGCTGTCGGTGGTCGCGAGCGTGCTGAGCCTCAGCGCGACGTTCGGGGCGGTGGTGTGGGTATTCCAGTGGGGGCACGGCAGCGGGCTGCTCGGCTTCACGCCGACCGGTTACCTCGACGTCACGCTGCCGGTGCTGATGTTCTGCGTGGCGTTCGGGCTCTCGATGGACTACAGCATGTTCGTGCTCTCGCGCATCAAGGAACGCTACGACCAGACCCGCGATCCCCGGGCATCGGTGACCTACGGCATCGAGCGGACCGGGGGCATCATCACCGCGGCCGCCCTCATCCTCGCGGTCGTGCTCATCGCCATCGGCTCGTCGCGAGTGACCAACATCAAGATGTTCGGGCTTGGCGTCGCGCTGGCCGTCGGCGTCGACGCGCTGATCGTGCGGTGCCTGCTGGTGCCCGCCGCGCTGGCCGTCGGCGGCCGGGCGGCATGGTGGGCGCCGGAGCCGCTGCGGCGCCTCGCGGACCGGCTCGGCCCGAGAGAGCGAGAGGAACGAGGGCGAGAGGAAGAAGAACCCGTCCCCCCGACCGAACCGGCGACCCCCGTCGCCGCCGATCCCGCGGCCGGAGCGGAGGCATGATGGAACCGATCACGACACCCCGGCGAGCGCTGGTCACCGGTGCGACCGGGCTGCTCGGCAGCAGCATCACCAGGGCGCTGGCCGGCCTGGGCACGGAGGTGACCGCCCTGGTGCGAGACGAGCGGCGCGCCCGCCGGCTGCTCCCGTCCTCCGGCCGGCTGCGGCTGCTGGAGGGCGACGTGACCCGCCCGGAGAGCTATGCCAGCGCGCTGCCCGGCTGCGACGCGGTCTTCCACACCGCCGCGTACTTCCGCGAGTACGACCAGCCCGGCGGCCCGGACCTGGCCCTGCTGGAACGGACCAACGTCTGGGCGGTCACCGCCCTGCTGGAGGCCGCGGCGCGAGAGTCGGTCCCCGTGGTCGTGCACACCAGCTCGCACGGCATACTCGCGCCCGTTCCCGGCGCCCTGGCCGACGAGAGCTCGCCGGTCACCACCGTGCCGCGGAACGGCTACATCGCGAGCAAGATCCGCGCCGAGGAGCGGATCAGGGAGTTCCGCCGCCACGGCGCGGTCCGGGTGCCGGTCATCAGGCCCGCGTGGATGTGGGGACCCGGTGACGCGGGCCCCACGTCGTCCGGACGGCTGTTCCTCGCGATCGCGCGCGGGGCGCTGCGGGTCGTGCCCCGCGGCGGCAACCACACCGTCGACGCACGTGACGTGGCGCGGGCCTGCATCGCGGCCGCGGCCGTGGGCAAGGGCACCTACAACGTGGCCGGAGCGTGGCTCCCGCTGCCCGGCGTCTGCGCGGATATCGCCGGGGTCACCGGAACGACGGCGCCGCGGGCCATCTCGCCGCGGGTAGCGCTCGCGGCGGCGGGTGCGCTCGAGTTCGGGGCCAGGCTGCGCCGGAGGCCGCCCGTCGCCAGCCGTGACGGCGTGCGGGCGATGCTGGAGGGAAGCCATCGCAGGGTCTCCTCGGCCCGCGCCGAGCAGGAGCTCGGCGTCGTGTTCCGCCCGATCCGGCAAACGCTGGAGGACGAAGCCGCCTGGTATCACGAGCAGGAGATGCTCTGAACGCCGACCTCGGCGCCCAGGCGCCGGGAAAACTGGTGACCATCGTGCAGGGCGTGCTCGCCAGCTACCAGCGGACGCTGGAGGAAACGAGCAACGCCATCGCCACGGACCCCGTGCTCGTGGCGCAGCTAGGCAAGCTCGCCGCCGACGTGGTGATGGCGGACCGCAAGCAGATCGCGCGTGACCTGCACGACAAGGTGGGCAGCGGCATCACGCTCGCGCTCTGCCACCTGGACATGCTGGAGGCTCACATCCGCGCCGAACGGCCGGGCAGCGCCGAGCGGCCGGACAGCCCGGGCAGCCCGGACAGCATGGCCTCCCTGGCCAGGGCCCGCGAGTCGCTGGCGGACGTCCTGGAGTCGACCCGGGCGATCGTCGCCGGCATGCGGCACGTGGTCCCGCCCGGCAGCCTGGAACGCGAGCTCCGCGTCTTCGCGCAGTGCTTCGCCACCGCGGGCCCCGTCGTCGATGTCACCGTGTCCGGTGACGAGAAGGCCGCCCCGCCGGACTGCCGGGACGGGCTGTTCGTCATCCTGCGCGAGGCGCTGCGCAACGCCCTGGTGCACGCCTTCGCGCACCGGGTCGTCGTCCGCGCCCGGTTCGGCGAGGGGAGCGTCACCGGGGTCGTCGAGGACGATGGCGTCGGCCTCGGCGACGGCGCCGGCCGTCCGGGAAACGGCCTGGCGAGCATGCGGGAACGCGCCGAGATCCTCGGTGGCAGGACCGAGATCACCAGCCAGCCGGGCCGCGGCACGCGCGTCGCGGTCACGTTCCCGCTGCCGGGGGCCGCCGCGCCCGGACCAGGTCCAGGACATTGGCGATGACCCGGTGGCCGCACCGGCCCGCCGCGGTCAGGATCGACTCGGGGTGGAACTGCACCGCCCACCGCCCGGCCGCGGCGTCCTCGATCGCCATCACCGCCCCGTCCGGGGTGGTGGCGGTGACCGTGAACCCGCCCTTGACCGCCTCGGGGAACGCGAACAGCGAGTGGTACCGGGCGGCGGTGAACTCCCCCGGCAGCCCCGCCAGCAGCGCCGAGGACTCCCGGACCGCCACCCGGCCCGGCTTGCCGTGCCGGGGCTCGGGCAGCTGCGACAGGTCGCCGCCGGCGTGCTCGACCATGGCCTGCAGCCCCAGGCACACCCCGAACGCCGGCAGTCCCCGGACGTCCAGCTCCGACAGCAGCTCGTCGCACTTGAAGTCCGACGGACGGCCGGGTCCCGGCGACAGCACCACCAGGTCGGGGGCGAGCGAGTCGAGCATCTCCGCGCCGAACCCGGCCCGCAGCGTGGTCACCCGCGCCCCGTGCTGCCGGAAGTAGTCCCCCAGCGTGTGCACGAACGAGTCCTGGTGGTCCGCCAGCAGCACCGTCAGCGGCGCCCCGGCCGGGACGGGGGAGGCGGCGGGGGCGGGGGGAGCCGGCTCGATCCGTTCGGGAGGAAGATCTTCTTCCAGGGTTTCGATCAGTGCCCGCGCCTTCATGCGGGTCTCGCGCTCCTCCGATTCGGGGTCGGAGTCGTGCAGCAGGGTCGCACCGGCGCGGACGGCCGCCACCCCGCCGGCGATCTGCGCGGTGCGCAGCGTGAGGCCGGTGTTCATCGACCCGTCGAAGCCGACCTTGCCGACCGCCCCGCCGTACCAGCGGCGCGGCGTGGCCTCGTGGTCCTCGATGAACTGCATGGCCCAGGCCTTCGGGGCGCCGGTGACGGTGACGGCCCACATGTGGGTGAGGAACGCGTCGAGCGCGTCCATGCCGGGCCGCAGCCGCCCCTGGACGTGATCGACGGTGTGGATGACGCGGCTGTACATCTCGATCTGCCGCCGCCCGATCACCTCGACGGTGCCGGGGACGCAGACGCGGGCCTTGTCATTGCGGTCGACATCGGTGCACATGGTCAGCTCGGACTCGTCCTTGGCCGAGCCGAGCAGCGTGGCGATGTTCGCCGCGTCCTCGAGGGCGTCGGCGCCGCGGGCGATCGTGCCGGAGATCGGGGCGGTCTCGACCCGGTCGCCGGTCACCCGCACGTACATCTCCGGGGACGCGCCGACCAGGTGCTCGCCGCCGCCGAGGTTGTACAGGAACTCGTACGGGGCGGGGTTCCGCCGCCGCAGCCGCTCGTAGAACGCGGCCGGGGACGCGCACCGGCCGTAGAACACGTGGCCGGGCACGACCTCGAACAGGTCTCCGCGGGCGAACTTCTCCTTGGCCCGGGCGACCGTGCTCGCGAACCGGCCCGGGGCCGGCTGAGGCGGGATCTCGGCGGGGCGGGCAGGATCATCCCGAACGGATCGCGGCGGCTGCGGCGTGTCCTCCGTCTCCCGCTCCAGGCCGTCCGTCGACTCGCCGTTGACCGTGAACTCATAGGAGTACCTGGTGGCCTCCTCCCGGCGACGGTCGATGATCCAGATCTCGTCGGGCAGGTGCAGCACCAGGTCCCGCTGGGCTTCCTCGCGGTCCATGCGGAGCGTCACCGGCTCGAACTGGAACGCCAGGTCGTAGCCGAACGCCCCGTACAGGCCCAGGTGCGGGTCGTCGGTCTTCAGGGCCGCGACGATGGCGCGCAGCGCGGTGAACACGGTCGGGCGGCGGCTGCGCTCTTCCTCGGTGAGGATGCCGTCGGGCTCGGGGACGCGGACGGTGACGGCATCGGGCGTCGCGTCCAGCTCGGCGCCCACGCCAGTTGCTGTTATCACCTGGCGGATGGCGGGGAGGAGGACGCGGCCCCGGTCGTTCAGGCTTGTTGCCGTTATCACCCGGCCCCGGGCGGCGATCTCCAGCGGCGGGTCGGTGTAGGCCATGTGCCAGCGGCTATACCGGCCGGGGTACTCCATGCCGGAACTCATGACGCCGCCGCGGCGGTAGTCGGCGCGCCGGGCGATGCGATCCAGCTCGGCCGGGTCGAACGGCTCGGCGGCGCGGGTGACCGTGACCCCGCCGGGCGTGGTGAAGGTGGCGGTTATGACGGTACGCGCGGTGAACGGGGTTGTGTCCACGTTTCGGGCCCCTTGTCGATATGTGTCAGGCGTCAGGATGGGACGGTGGGACCCGGTGACCGGCGGGTGACACGAAAAACGCGACCGCCGTCTCCGGGCGGTAGCGCAGGCTCAGCCGTGGTCACCGCCTAGGGCGGCGCCACCACGTGAGGGTCGGAAAATCTCGCATCGGCGGGAGAGTATCACGGGCGGGCGCGGGTTGTCGCCGGAAGGTCATTATGATTTGATCAATAGCGGGTGATTATGATCAAGTGAGGTGATTAGCATGGGCAGTATCTTTCCGGCTTCCGCTTTCCCTCCGCTAGCGCTTGGATTCTTCGGCCTCGGCACTGGGTACCTGATCTACGGCCCGCAGGAGCTGGCCGGGTGGCCGAAGCGCGACGCGAGCGTCAACCGCTCCATGGGCGTCTGGGGCATCTGGATGCCCGGGTTCTGCCAGTTCCTCACCGGGCTCATCCTGTTCGTCGGGCTGACCTGGCTGCCGGTCTTCACCGGTACCAGCGCGCTTTACATGGCGGCGCTGGCCTTCTCCGCCTACGGCATCCACTGGTTCGCGATCGGCTGGAACCGGTACCAGGGCAATGACCCCCGGGCCAACGCCGGCATGTCCGTGGCGTTCATGGTGATCTCGGCGCTGGGCGCCACCGTGTTCTTCACGGGCGGGGACTGGCCCGTCGGAGTGCTGTTCCTCGGCCTGTTCGGGGTCTACCTCACCGAGTTCCTCGCCACCGTCCGCGTCCCGTTCGGCGAGCGGGGGCTGGGGTTCTTCCACACGGTGACCGGCCTGTGGCTGATGTACCTCACCTTCGCGGTCACGGTCAACTTCTCCATCGGGTACTCCTGGCCGACCTAGTCAGGGACAGGCCGGGGTTGTCTGGGGCATCCGCCAGGCGGCGGCGCCGCCGGTGAGGAGCTCGGCCTCGGCCTTGAGCTCCCACTCCTGGGTGCCCTCTCCCGCACCCGGCGGGACGGCCTGGTGCCCGGCCAGGAAGGAACTGACCATCGGCAGTACCCCGGCGTCCCCCAGCAGGCCGCCGTGGAGCGCGGGGACCAGCACCACGTCCGGTGGCAGCGCGCAGGCCGGCAGCGTGAGCGCGTCCGCGAGCGGGATGACCGCCAGCCAGCGGATGCCCGTGCCATCGGCCGTCGTCACGTGGTCGAAGTAGCGGGCGCCGAGCTTGGCGACCGAGCCGAGCAGCTTCGCGGCGCCGACGGGCCCGTACGGTGACATGCCGCCCACCAGGTGGTTCAGCGTGGACAGCGCGTACTCCGGCACCGGGAGGCCCTCGGTCCGCGGCGGGTAGCTGACCTGCCCGGGCGCGACGATCGGGGACAGCAGCACGACCGAGCCGACCGGCAGCCCGGGGTGCCGGTCCAGCATCGCGTACACGCCGAGGGTGCCCTCGCTCTCGGCCACCACGTCGACCCGGCCGCCGACCTGGTCGTGCAGGGCCTTCAGCTGCGCGGCCAGCATGTCGCCGAGCTTCGGCAGCGGGACGTCGTCGGCTTCCGGGCCGCTGCGCAGCGGCCGCCCCCTCGCGTCCAGCCCCGC
>JAFMRC010000310.1 GCA_017354375.1 Nocardiopsaceae bacterium
ACCAGCGTCGGCTACGGCGTCGCGGCGGGCGGCGCGGCCGCGGCGGCCAGCATGCTCGCCTCCTGCAGTCCCGGCCTGGTCGTCGTCAACATCGACAACGGGTTCGGGGCGGCCGCGCACGCCGCCAAGATCATCCGCGCGGTGCACCGGTGACGGGCCAGCCGGACGCCGCCTACATCGACGCGACCGCGGGCGTCGCCGGGGACATGCTGCTCGCCGCCCTGCTCGACGCGGGCGCCGATGCGGAACGAGTACACGAGGCCATTGCCTCACTTGGCGTGCCCGGCCTCGGGCTGCGGACGGAGGCCGCCCGCCGGGGCGGCCTCGCGTGCCTGCGGGCCATGATCATCACGCCGGCGGAACCCGACCGCCATCGGCACCTCGACGACATGCTCGGGCACGTCGGTGCCAGCGGACTCGGCCCGGCCGGGAAGGATCTCGCGACACGAGTCTTCCGGCTGCTGGCCGAGGCTGAGGGGGCGGTGCACGGCGAGCCGCCCGAAGACGTGCACTTCCACGAGGTGGGCGCGTTCGACTCACTGGCCGACGTGGTGGGGTCGGCGGCCGCACTGGACGATCTCGGGCTGCTGCGGCCCGGTGCGGTGGTCTCCTGCTCGGCCCTGGCCGCCGGAAGCGGATTCGTCACCAGCCAGCACGGCCGCCTTCCGGTGCCCGCTCCCGCCGTCGTCCGCATCGCCGCCGCGGCCGGCCTGGACCTAGCCGGCGGCGACCTGGCCGGTGAGCGCACCACCCCGACCGGTGTGGCACTGCTCGCCGCGGCTGCCGCACCCGGCGGCTTCCCGGCCATGACGGTACGCGCGGTGGGCACTGGCGGCGGTAGCCGGGACACGCCGGACCGGCCCAACATCACCCGGGTGGTCACCGGGGCATCCGTCGCGGAGCGGGACGTGCGCGAGGGCGAGGTGACCGTCGTCGAGAGCACGGTCGACGACCTTGACCCCCGGCTGTGGCCCTCGGTCCTCCAGGCGGTGCGGGCGGCCGGCGCCTGGGACTGCTGGTGCGCCCCGATCATCGGCCGGCATGGCCGCCCGGGGCAGGTTCTCACCGCCCTGTGCGCCGAACCGGTCCGCCGCGCCGTGGCGGATGCGATTTTCGCCCACACCGGGACCCTCGGCGTCCGCTGGTCCCGGATGAACCGGCTGACCGCATCCCGGACGTCGGTGGCGGTGGAGGTGGGACCGCCGGGCAACCGCCAGGTCGTTACCGTCAAGGCGGCCGGCGCCGCGGGCCACCCCGTGGACTTCGGAACGGCCACGCCAGAGCTGGCGGAGGCGGAAGCCGCCGCCCAGGTCCTGGGCTGGCCGGTCCGCGCCGTCTGCGAAGCCGCCGTCGCCCGGTACCGCTCCCTGAGGCAGCCGACCTAACCGCTTCTTACGCGTGCCAAGTGCGCGTTTGGGCCGGCAAGAGCGAGCCCAAGTGCGCATTCGGCACGCTGGGAGGCGGGGGCGGGGCGCGGGGGCTAGGTGGGGAGGGCGGAGCGGCGCCAGCCACCGGGGGAGGGATGCCCGGGTGACCGGAGGAGGCGGGACGGGGCATTCCATTCCCGAACGGATCGTGGCGACTGCCCGGCGCCAGCCGCCTGCTGGCCCGCGACCGTGACGGCGGAGAGGGCCGCGACGACCGCGGCCACTTCCTCGTCGGTCGCATCGCCGCGGATTATGCGGAGAGCGGGGGCGGGGGGAGTCGCTACTATCCGTTCGGATGAAGGATCGTGGTCTTGATCGTGGTCGTGGCTAGCCACGGGCCGATTTCCCGACTCCGATGCCGAATTCGCGGTGAACGCGAGCCCAGAACGCGTCCCGCAGCCATTCCCGCGCCTCCTGGTAGGGGCGCAGCGACTGGCCAAGCTCCTTCTCGGCCTCGACGAGCAGTTCCTTGTCGATGACCGCCGGCAGGATCGGGCCGGGCAGCAGGTCGCGGATGTTGTCCTGGCCCCGGGTGAGGATCCACTTGTGGGCGACGTGCTCGCCGGCCTCCTCGACGTGGCGCCGGTCCGGGCCGAGCTTCGGCATCGGGCCGGTGGTCGTCGTATGGTTGCGGCCGTACTTGGCGGGCGCCTGGGTATGTCGCTCCCCGAACAGCTGGGCCGGCGATGGCACGGTCGCCTGGATGTCCGGACGCGGGGTGTCGGCCACCGGGTTCTTCGCGAAGTAAGGCCGGAGGAACGCGCCGTCCAGCACATCGACGGTGTCGGACTCCCAGACCAGGCGCTCGGCCTGGTTGGTCCCGTACGGGGGCTCGATTCCCCACAGGTGCACGTGGACGCCGTAGGCCTGAGCGGCCTCGACCGCCGGCACCATGTCCTCGTCGCCGGCGATCAGGATCGTGTCGGACAGGGCGCGGTGCCGGGCCAGGGCCTCCATGTCGGCGCGGATGTTGGCGTCCACGCCCTTCTGCTGGCCGCGGGCGTTCAGGTTGCCGAGCCGGAGCTTGACCCAGGCCATCTGCGCGATGACCCGCTGGTCGATCGTGGGCACCCGGTCGCGCGCGGCGTCGTACCAGTAGACCCGCAGCAGGTCACCGCGGAACAGCTCGCCGGCGTGCTTGGTCACCGCCTGGATGAGGCCGACCGCGTCCACCCGGAACTCGCGCCGCGAGCTCGTCCCGAAGAGCAACTCGCCCGCAGCCGCGTAGATATACCCGACATCGACCATTACCGCGTATCTGGCGAGGACGGGCATCGGTGCGGCGAATTCGCTCATCATCCTGACTCTATGACGCTAGGGGGTGTGCGCGGGCCACTTGGACGTGTATTGCCGGCAGAAATATCCTGCCTGATTACCCTACGCGATAGTAGTTACGTAGTGGTAACAGTAGCGGCAGTTTGCTGCCGCCATGCGCGGTCCTGTGGGGGTCACGGCGCGGTCCTGCGGGGGGTCCGGGGGTCCGGGGGCATCCCCCGGGAAAGCACTGTGGGTCGACCCCGAAGGGGTCGTCCCCCCGGGTGGTGCTCGCTGTGATGGCGCCCGGTACGGTGGCGGTTCGTGCCACCGGGCGCGGTCACAGCGGTATGTTGCCGTGCTTCTTCGGGGGGAGGGTCTCGCGCTTGGCGCGCAGCGCCGCCAGTGCCCTGGTGACGTGGATCCGGGTCTCGGCCGGGCGGATGACCGCGTCCAGGTAGCCGCGCTCCGCGGCGACGTACGGGTTGGCGAGGGTGTCCTCGTACTCCTGCGTGCGCTCCGCGCGAAGCTCGTCCGGGTTCTCGGAGGCGGCCAGCTCGCGGCGGTACAGGATGTTGACCGCGCCGCGGGCTCCCATGACCGCGATCTGCGCGGTCGGCCAGGCCAGGTTGGTGTCGCCGCCGAGGTGCTTGGAGCCCATGACGTCGTAGGCGCCGCCGTAGGCCTTGCGGGTGATGACGGTGATCTTCGGAACGGTGGCCTCGGCGTAGGCGTACAGGAGCTTGGCGCCGCGGCGGATGATGCCGTTCCACTCCTGGTCGGTGCCAGGCAAGAATCCCGGCACATCCACAAATGTCAGGACTGGGATATTGAAAGCATCACATGTCCGGACAAATCGGGCGGCCTTTTCCGAGGCGTCGATGTCCAGCGTCCCGGCGAAGTGCATCGGCTGGTTGGCCACCACGCCGATCGGCGATCCGGCGACACGGCCGAAGCCGACCACGATGTTCTTCGCGAAGTTCTCGTGGATCTCCAGGAAGGTACCGGGGTCGAGGACCGTCTCCACGACCGTGCGGATGTCGTACGGCTGGTTGGGGGAGTCCGGGATGAGGGCGTCGAGCGCCTCATCGTCGGGGGTGATCTCGAGTTCGGTCTCGGTCGGCACTACCGGCAGCTCGTCCAGGTTGTTCGACGGCAGGTAGGACAGCAGGTCCCGGGCGAATTCGATGCAGTCCTGCTCGGATTCCGCCTGGTAGTGCGCGACGCCGGACCTGGACGCGTGCGAGTGCGCCCCGCCGAGTTCCTCGAACGTGACGTCCTCGCCGGTCACGGTCTTGATCACGTCCGGGCCCGTGATGAACATGTGCGACGTGCCCTCGACCATCAGCGTGAAGTCAGTGATCGCGGGGGAGTAGACCGCGCCGCCCGCCGCCGGCCCCATGATCAGGCTTATCTGCGGGATGACGCCGGAGGCGCGCGTGTTGCGGAAGAAGATCTCCGCGAAAAGGCCGAGCGCGACCACGCCCTCCTGGATACGGGCACCGCCGCCGTCGTTGAACCCGACCACCGGGCAGCCGGTCTTCATCGCGAAGTCCATGACCTTGACGATCTTCTCGCCGTAGACCTCGCCGAGGCTTCCGCCGAACACGGTGAAATCGTGGCTGAACACCGCCACCGGCCGTCCATCGACCGTGCCATGCCCGGTGACCACGCCGTCCCCGTACGGCCTGTTCCTGTCGATGCCGAAGTCGTGCGCGCGGTGCCGCGCCAGCTCGTCCAGCTCGGTGAACGATCCCGGATCGAGGAAGAGGTCGATCCGCTCGCGGGCGGTTAGCTTGCCCTTGGCGTGCTGCTTCTCGACTGCCGCCTGGGAGCCCGCGTGCACGGCCTCGTGACGACGGCGCTCCAGGTCAGCGATCTTCCCCGCCGTGGTGTGCGGGTCAGGTGCATGGGTCGTCCCCGGACGCGGTTCGGGGAGTTCGGGCTCAGCTGTGCTCATGTGGCCAGGTTAGGGTGTTGCCGTGGTTACTCCGAATGCGGACAGGGAACGGGAATCCTCCGAGCTACCAGGTCAGATGCGGCGGGATGTCCGGCTGCTCGGCGACGTCCTCGGCGAGGTGATCAGCGCCTCCGGCGGCCCGGACCTGCTCGCCGACACCGAACGGCTGCGGCACGCGGTGATCGACGCGCGCCGCGCCTCCTGCGGCGCTTCCGGGGCGTCTGGGGCGTCTGGGGCGTCCAGGGCGGGTGATGAGATCGCGGAGCTGGTCGCCTCCTGGTCCATGGAGCGTGCCGAGCAGGTGGCCCGCGCGTTTACTGTCTACTTCCACCTGGTCAACCTGGCCGAGGAACAGCAGCGCGTCCGCACCCTGCGGATGCGCGATTCCGGCGACCAGCCGCCGCGCGAGTCCCTGGCCGACGCGATCGCCAGGATCGGGGCCGAGCAGGGCGAGAAGCACGTTCAGGAGCTGCTGGAGGGCCTCCGCGTCCACCCCGTGTTCACCGCGCACCCGACCGAGGCGCGCCGCCGCGCGGTCGTCGCCTCGTTGCGCCGGACCAGTGGCATTCTCGCGGTCCTGGATGACCAGCGCGTCGGGGCGGCCCGGCACGCGGATGCTCGCCGCGCGCTGCGCGAGGAGGTTGACCTGCTGTGGCGCACCGCGCAGCTGCGGGTCAAGCCGATGACCCCCGCGGACGAGGTCCGCACGATCATGACGGCGTTCGACGAGACCCTATTCCGCCTGGTCCCGAACGTGTACCGGGCGCTGGATCAGGTGCTGCTCGGCGAGTCTTCCGGGTCGGTGGCGTCGCCAGTGATCCCGTTCTTGCGGTTCGGCAGCTGGGTCGGCGGTGACCGGGACGGTAACCCGAACGTGACGGCGGCCGTCACACGCGAGGCCGCGATGATCCAGTCCGAGCACGCGCTGCGCGCGCTGGAGACCGCCTGCGCCCGGGTCGGCCGCGCGCTGACCGTGGATGAGGAGTCCGCGCCGCCGTCGGATGCGTTGCGACGCGCGCTGGCGGCGGCGTCCGCGGCGAACCCCGAGCTGATGGCGGAGATCGCCGCGCGCTCGCCGCGGGAACCGTACCGGTCCTACCTGCTTTACTGCACCGAACGGATAGTCGCGACTCGCACCCGGAACGCCGACCTCGCCTACGCTTCGGCTCGCGAGTTCGTGACGGACCTGCGCCTGGTCCAGTCCGCGCTGGCTTCGGCGGGGGCTGTCCGGCAGGCCAACGGAAGGCTGCAGCACCTGATCTGGCAGGCGGAGACGTTCGGCTTCCACCTGGCGAGCCTGGAGGTCCGCCAGCACTCCGGTGTACACGCGCGTGCCCTGGCGGAACTGCGCGCGCCCGGTGCCCAGTCACCCGAGACCGCGGAGGTGCTGGACACGATCCGGGTGATCGGCTGGATCCAGCGCCGGTTCGGCACCGAGGCGTGTCACCGGTACGTCGTGTCGTTCACGACCTCCGCCGACGACATCGCGGCCGTCTACGAGCTGGCGGCCTGCGCCTTCCCCGATGGCGACGGGCCAGAGCTGGACGTGGTGCCGCTGTTCGAGAGCGGCGACGACCTGGCGGCCGCGCCGTCGGTGCTGACCGGGATGCTGTCGATCCCGGCCGTGGAGTCCAGGCTCGCGGCGAACGGCCGCCGTCTTGAGGTGATGCTGGGCTACTCCGACTCGGCGAAGGAACTGGGGCCGGCGTCGGCGACGCTGAGGCTGTTCGAGGCGCAGGCCGAGTTGGCCGCCTGGGCCGCGGAGCACGACGTCAGGCTGACGCTCTTCCATGGCCGCGGCGGCGCGGCGGGCCGCGGCGGCGGCCCGGC
>JAFMRC010000535.1 GCA_017354375.1 Nocardiopsaceae bacterium
CGGGGTCGCCAGCTGGACGAGGCCGTCACGCCGGCACTGGCTGACGTCGTTACCCAGTTCGAACAGCCGCCACGCCAGCCCGTAGGTGCCGTCACGGTAATGCTCGATGTAGCCGCCGTCTTCCAGGCACTTGAGCAGCCGGAAGGTGGTCGACTTCGCGAGGCCCGCCCGGCGCGCGAGCTCTGAGAGCCCGATGCTGGGGCCGGCCTCGTAGAAGCAGTCGAGCACCATCAGCGCCTTGTTGACCGCGCTGGCGACGCCGGGGGCTTCCGGCCGCGGCGCTGGATCCGTTCGCGTGGTCTCCGGGACAGTCGTCGTCATGCGCGCTCGTTTCTGCGCGATCCGCACACGGCATCGTGGGGTGCGCATTACAAATTTCTGGGTTATTCGCTACAAAATAGCGCGACCTGCGTCACTCGGCAAGAGTCTCCGCGCAGGTCACGGGGGTGCACCGACGGCGGGCAGGGTCGAGCCGGGCAGGCCGACGGGGCGGTCCGGTCCGCAGAGCGGACCACGGGCCATGGGCGGGGCGGTGTGCCGCCCTACTGTCTCCCTGTCGAGAGGAACTCAGAACATGACTCAGCTGACCGAGGACGGCACCGCCAAGCGGGTGAAGACCAAGAACTGGGACCTGCACTACCACGAGGCGGGCACCGGGCACCCGCTGGTGCTCTTGCACGGCGGCGGACCCGGTGCGTCGGCCTGGAGTAACTTCCAGCCCAACATCCCCGCGCTGGCGGAGCGGTTCAGGGTCCTCGCCCTGGACCTGCCGGGCTGGGGCAAGTCGCAGCCGGCCACGTTCGAGGAACGCGATCCTTCGGGTGCCGTCGCCGAGTTCCTCGAGGTGCTGGAGACCGGGCCGGCGGCCGTGGTGGGGAACTCCATGGGCGGCGCCACCGCGATCCGCCTGTCCTACGAGCGGCCCGACCTGGTGTCTCATCTCATCACCATGGGGCCTCCCTCGGGGACGCCCGGGCTCTTCGACCCGCAGGGGATCAGCGAGGGCCTCAAGGCGCTCGGCGCCGCCTACTTCCACCCCAGCGAAGCGACCATGAGGGCGCTGACCGGGGTGATGGTGTTCGACTCCAGCAACGTCACCGACGAGCTCATCGCCGAGCGTCTCGCCAACGCGCTGGCGAACCAGCAGCATCTCGACAACTGGACCGCCGGGGTCACGAAGGGACCCATCATCGAGCTTGACCAGGCCCGGATCGCCACGATTCAGGCACCGGCGCTGCTCATGCACGGGCGCGACGACCGGGTCGTCAACTTCTCCGAGTCCGTCCGGCTCTGCCAGCTGATCCCGGACTCCCGCCTGCTGGTCGTCAGCCGCTGCGGGCACTGGCTCCAGCTTGAGCACGCGGCCGAGTTCAACCGCACGGTCACGAACTTCGTGGCGGTGTGAGATGACCGTCCTCGACGCAGCCAGCCACCGCGGCCTGTACGCCATCATCCCCACGCCGGCCCTGCCGGGCTCGGACCACTGGAAGTCCCCGGCCACGGCGAACCTCCCCGAGACCGAGCGCGTGGTGGACAAGCTCGTGCGGGCCGGCGCCGGCGGCATCATCGCGCTCGGCACCACCGGCGAGTGCGCGACCCTGCCGTCCCGCGAGTACGCCGACGTGGCGCGGTGCATCGTCAACGCGGCCGGCGGACGCGTTCCCGTCTACATCGGCGCGACGGCGCTCGGACTGCACGACATCATCGAGCGACTCGACGTCCTGGCCGAGGCGGGAGCCGACGGCACCCTCCTCGGGCTGCCGATGTGGCAGCCGCTGACCCAGGACATGGCGCTGTCGTACTTCGCCGACGTCTACAGCGCCCACCCCGAGCTGGAGATCATGGTCTACGCCAACCAGCGGGCCTTCCGGTTCCCCTTCACCACGGCGACGAGCTTCTGGGCGGCGCTGCCCGACGTGGCCCCGAACGTGACCTCCTCGAAGTTCTCCCGGCCCGACAACCTGCGCGAACTACGGGAAGCCACCAGGGGCAGGATCAACTTCATGCCCAGCGACATGGTCGCGCCCGCCTTCGCGGCGGACGACGCGTCCGCCACCACCGCCCTGTGGTCCACCGCGGCCGCCATGGGACCCGAGCCGGCCCTGGCGCTGATCGAGGCCATCGAGCGGGGAGAAGCCGCGAGAGTCGAGGAACTGTCCCGCGACATCGCGTGGGCCAACGACCCGATCGCGCACCTCATCGCGGACCAGACGATCTTCGCGTCCTACAACATCCAGATCGAGAAGGTCCGGATCGACGCCGCCGGATACTGCGCCGCCGGGCCCATCCGGCCGCCCTACCAGGTCATGCCGGAGGAGTACCGG
>JAFMRC010000311.1:0-579 GCA_017354375.1 Nocardiopsaceae bacterium
GCGACGGTGATCGCCGAGGCATGGCCGGCGGCCACGCCGGCCCGCGCCCGCACCCGGTCGAGGGCGAACTTCACGTGCGCGCGAAGATAGGCCTCGTAGTGCGCGCGGAAGTCCGCGACCGCCGCGTTCGCGGCCGTCAGGTCGTCGAACAGCTTCTGCACGGCGGAGAGGTTCTCGAAGTCCCGGGCCGCCTGCTGCACGAGGTCGTCATCGACCGGGGACAGCCCGGACGTGAGCGTGTCCGACACCTTGACCGGGTCCAGGTCCTTGGCCAGCAGCGGGCGGCGCAGCGCCAGCAGCAGGTCCAGCAGCTGCGCGTACCGCTGGGCGCCGAGGCCGAACAGCCGCTGGTCCACCAGGTCGCGGTACTCGGTGGCGGTCCGGCGGTGCGCCTCGGGCTCGAGCACCGACCTCAGCTGCTTGTCGGTCAGCGGCCGAGAGTCGGCGGACAGCAGGCCGAAGTCCACGCCAAGGCGCTTGCCGGTCACGTAGAACGACATCCGCACGCCATCGGTGTTCCGGTGCGCCCGCATCCCGATGATCAGCGTCACCGTCTCGCTGGGGCGGAGTTCGCCCGGC
>JAFMRC010000311.1:589-6440 GCA_017354375.1 Nocardiopsaceae bacterium
GGCCGGGCGAACTCCGCCCAGACGTAGCCGTACTCCGAATCCTGGCCGCGGAACAGGAGGTTGGACTTCATCGTGCGGTTCTCGCCGCTGAACGGGTCGAGGCGGCGTGAGTCCGCGACGCCGTCGAGGACGAACGGGAACAGGACCTCCAGGGCCTTCGTCTTGCCGGAGCCGTTGTGGCCGCGCAGCGCGAGGCGGCCGTCGGCGAACGCCCACTCCTCGTCCACGTAGTCCCACACGTTGATCACGCCGGCGCGGGTCGGCTTGAAGCGATCACTCGTCATCGGGAGAACCCCCGCTGTGCTCGTCAGGCCCGCTGTGCTCATCGGACCCGCCGCGAGCGTCAAGCTCGCCGCGCTCGTCGAAGAGGTCCAGGGCCAGCTGTCCCTCGCTGCGCTTGGCCGGGAGCGCCAGCTTGATGTTCCGGTACCGGGCCGCCGCGGGCAGCACCAGCACCCCGCCGGGCACCGGGCGCAGCAGCCGCAGGTCCGCCAGGAAGGACACCGCCGCCGCCAGCAGGCCGCGCTGGTCGTGCTGCCAGGCGATCGTGAACGACGCCGCGCCGAACTCGTCGTACAGCTCGCCGATCATCGCGCGGAGCGCGCCGTCCGCGATGAACGGGACGGAGAGAGGCGGTGGGGGCTGGGCAGGCGCCGCTATCCGTTCGGGATAATCGGGGTCGGTCGGGGCGGACCAGGCGAGCTCGGAGACCACCCCGGCCAGCGGCAACCCGGAATCTATGCGGGCGAGGAGGTCCTTCTGGTCGTCGGCCTCGGCGGGCGGCTCCAGGGCGGGCGGGGCCTCGTCGGGATCTTCGATGATGTCGGCGATCTTGGCCAGGAGCAGGCCGGCCGCGCGGTTGACGGCGCCGCCGCGGCCGGGGAAGGGGCGGTCGGTGAAGCGCCCGCTGGCGTCGGCGAGCATGACGCCCTCGGCGCGGCGCTCGACGGCGAGGCCGGTGAGGCGGGCGAGGTTCTCGGCGACGCCGTTCTGCCGCAGCGCTTCGGCGATTTCGGGATCGACCTGGGCATAGTAGACGACCGGGTACTCGATGAGGGCGCGGGCGGCGCGCTGGGCGGCGGCCTCGCGCTGGGCTTGGCGCTTGGCGCTGGTGAACGTGGCGTCGAGGAGGCCGACGGCGCTGGTCAGGTGCTGCACGGGGCGGGCGGGGCGGAACAGGGTGGCGCAGATGTCGTGATCGATGTCGTAGAGGGCGTCGCCGCGTTCGGTGTCGTTCGCCCAGGATTCGATGCTTCCGTCGGACAGCCGGAGGGCGCCGCGGTCCGACAGCCAGTCGAGCACGTCGACCACGGCCGCCCGGTGGTGGCCGATCGCGGGGTCGAAGCCAAGGCCGTCGATCGCGTTCGCGTGCGGGGTGAAGGCCCGGACCAGGTCGGCCAGGCTGATCTCGACGCGGGATCGCTGGAAGGACGCGAGGACGAGGCAGAGGTAGGCGAGGCGGCGACGGTCGAAGGGCCTGCCGGATTTAGCGGCAAATATCGTGGTTTGAGTGGGGTCGAGGGTGTCCAGGCGGCGGACCAGCCGCACCTGGCGCGTGGTCGCGACCAGCGTGTACCCGAGGAGGTCGCGGAGGTCGCTGGTCATCTGGTCCGCCCACCTGAGGACCTGCTCCAGGGTGCCGGGGCGCGGCCGGGTCGCGGTGATGACGTCGCTGGTCAGCACGGTGCGGACCGCGTGCTGGTAGGAGCCGAGGTCGCTGGCCTGCACGCCGCTGGCGGCTTTGATGGCTGGGGGCATCTTGTTGCTGTTATCACCTTGGGGTTATCGGCTGCGGGGCACGGGGGCCGACTGCGTCGGCTGTCGGCTGTCGCTGTCGGCTGCGGGGATTTTTGTTGCTGTTATCACCTTCGGGCCGGGGTGAGGTCGAGCTCGAAGCCGGGCAGGTGGAGGGTGCCGTTCCGGGTCCGGACCTGGCTGCCGCGGTCGCTCGGAACGAGGCGCATGGTGAGCACGTCGTTGCCGCCGGTCGCGGCCTTGACCCGGCCCGCGACCACGGTGCGCGCCTCGGTCGCGAGGGTAAGCAGCCGGAGCAGCACCTTCACCTCGTTGTCGTCGAGCACCCGGCCGTGGGCGCCGCTGCCGAGGAGGGCGTGGGCGGCCGCGCGCTCGGCGGCCCGCTCTTCGGCCTGCCGCCTGCGCAACTCGGCCTTTATCGCCGGGTTGGACCGGGCCGGCTGGGGGACGCCCGGGGTCGGGGCCTTGCCCCTCCGGAACAGGGTGACCGAGATGTCCACGCCGGGGGCGTCCTGCCAGGTCGCGCGGCTGCTAATCTGCTCCGCGTCGTCGTGCACGCCGCCGAGGTGGCGGGCGGACCGGAGGTTGAACGCGGCGGACATGAGGGCGTGCGCGGCCCGTTCGTCGGGGGTATCGCAGACCCACTGGGCGAGGTGGCGGAGTTGGGAGGATCGGTTCACGCCGCCGCGCTGTGCCTCGGTGACCTGGCGCAGGAGGGCGATCACGCCGGAGACGGCGGCCCGGGTGGCGGTGCGCAGGCCTTCCGCCCGGGACTCGGTGGTGGCACTGCCCGGCTCCTCAGCCACCCTGTTGTTGCTGTTATCAACGTTGTTGCTGTTATCAGCGTGGCCCGCGGCCGCGCCCGCGCCGTGGGACTCCGCGAACCAGGCGCGCAGTGCGCCCCACCGCCGCCGCCAGTCGTCCCGGACGTCGGCCGCGCTCAGGAACGGCCGGTCGTCCGCCTCCGCGACCAGCTCCAGCATGCGGGCCTCGTCGATGTCCGCGACGGCCGCCGCGAGCCGGGGCAGGTAGCGGTCCAGTTCGGCCATGAAGTCCGTCATGTGCGCCAGCAGCGCGTTCTTGTACTTAAGGAACGTGGCCGGCGACGTGTCGGTGGACCGGACGATCTCCCCCAGCGTGAGGTGGAACTGCGCGGCGCGCCTGGACATGTCATCCAGGACCGTGTCCAGGCGAGACAGGCGGCGGTAGACCTGATCCCTGTCGTCGGCGGCGGTCGCCGCGCGCAACGCTCGCAGGTCGTCGAGGATGTCGGAGAAGACCAGGCGGGACAGGTTCGCGTCCCTGATCCGCGCGGACAGCACGTCCTCGACCGCGGTGAACGCCCGGTAGCCCAGCTCGCTGAACTGGTAGACGGACTGCCGGTTGCGGTACCGGGCCAGGCTGCCCGCGCGGGAGGCGTCCTCCAGGCGGTGCAGCATCTGGTCCTCGGCGAGCGCGTCGAGCCGCTCCCGGAGCTTGCCGTCCTCGATGGGCGGCACTTCGTCGTACGCATCCGCCAGCTCTTCCAGGGCTTTCGCGACATCCTCGGTGTGCGCCTGGATCTGGTGCACGCTCCTGAGCCGGTCCAGTGCCCGCAGCACCCACAGGTACGCCACGTGGTCGTCGCGCCGGGTGAAGTTGAACAGCCGGAACCGGTCACTGACCGCGAGCGCGTCCAGGTCGAGGGAGTCCCGGCGCCCCTCGCCGTCGCCGCCTGGTTCCGTCATGGTCACAAGGTTAAGACGCCCGGCCAGGCCGCCGCGCCCGCCACGCGAAACGAGCGGCCCTGAGCGGGCGGGCGGGTCCGGGGCGGGCGGGTCCGGGCGGATCCCGGGCGGGCCTGGGCGGGCGGGCCTGCCCTGCGAGATCGTGGGGCTTTTTCCATGGCCGGCGATGGAAAAAGCCCCACGATGATTGCCATCGGCGATCTGCCACGCATCGACTATGGTTATGTTTCACTCTGGAGCGTGGCCAGCTGCGCATGCGGATCCTGACCTCAGGTTTTAACCCTCTCCGTCGCCTTACTCGCATGCCCGTTTTATGACTGTATGAGGATTTTGCGGGAAGGTTGGATGACGGGATGCGGTGCGTCCTTCGGACTCGAACACTCGTGTGGAACTTATGTGCTGAAATACAGCACATAAGTTCCACACGAACGCCCACCTCTCACCCTGGACCCCGATGCGCCCCTTCGCAGCGCATGAAAGGACGCAGCCGATGGGGCGCCCGATGGGGGCGCCCGCCAGCTAATGACCGTTTTGATAACTTTATCCATAAATTTCGGTAAAACCGAAGCTAATCAGCTGGTGGTTTAGAGAGCCAGGGCGGCACGCCAGGTATGCCTTCATTCCAGGTCACATTTCAGATCGCTATGGGCGGCCGTCTTTAGCGACGACGGCCGACAGCCCGGCACCGACGAAAGCTGGCGACAGCTTGCTGAGATACCACCCCAGGTCAGTGGCCATCCCTGAACCGGGGAGCAACCTCCTGTTGAGGGTGAGGTCAAACGAGATGTTCCGGGCGTCCGGGAAGAACAACGTGTTGACCCCGTGGCCCTCCGGCGCCCAGAGCGAGATCGCTGTGACGCTGCCCGCGGCGAGGGTCGCGTTCATGGCGGCGCGAGCAGCGGTTTCGCTAGCGGGATCTTCGTAATGCCAGTCGCCCCCGCTGGTCATGTAGTTCAGCCTTCCGTCGCGGGCAAGCGACCAGCCCGCGGCGGTCAACCAGTCGAGTACCTCATCGATGGTGACCGGCACGCCGAGAGTGATATCGATGCTAGCGCCATCTCCCCTCTCACGACGAACGCACCTTGTAGCGAGACATGTCGGGACAGGTGATGGGGCACGAGGAGCTTCCCCCGGAAGATTACTGCGTAAGGTCAGGTCATGGGGGGCCTGGTCATCGTAGTCTGGCTTGGGCAGCATCGAGGGGACGCGATCGCCGGAGGGGTGATCAGTGGACGCTGGCACGGTAACGGAGGCAGAGCGGGTCATCCGGCTCTGGCGGGCTGCGGAGATGTTCAGCCCGCGCCCGTTGCCAGCTCCCAACGTCCGGGAGAACGTAGCCGACATCACCGATGCCGGTCCGCTGCCCTGGGAGCCGGGCGGCCGACGACCCGCCGCGGCGGGAAAGGCGTGGCGGCACGACGTATTCGGCGGGATCTTCCGACTCGGGAGAGTGCGCAGCGGCCTCGCCGGGGAATCCGCCCTGTTCACCTGCGTCGTCTCGGAGTCCGGCACGCTCATCGGCGGCCCGGCCGTGTCCGAGTGCGCGTGGGCGGTGGGGCAACTGGCGCTCGGTGACGAGGCGGCGGTTTCCGGTGACCCGTCGTCCTGGCTGACCGCGTCGTCCGGCGCGGGACGGCTGCCGGTCGCACGCGAGAACCTGCCGGAACTGCCGGAAGGCCCGCTCACCCGCCAGGCGCTGGCGGGCTTCACCGCCGAGCTGGCCGGGCTGCTCGGCGTCGCCGACCTGCTTGAGCCGTCCGGCCTCCGTGTGCGCACCTACCAGGTCGATACCGATACCAACACCAATACCGAGGCGCCCCCGCTGGCCGGCTACTTCGCCGCGGACCTCGCTCGGGTGGCGGGGTCGGTGCGCGGCTTCGACACGAACTCGCCGCTCCGCGCGTTCCTCGCCGACACCACCCGCCGCGACCCCGCATCCGTCAGCACCGCACCCCGCGACACCCCGCCCGCCGGCACGCCGCCCGCCGGCACCGCACCCGCCGACACCGCGCGGGACGACCGCGCCTCCGACCGTATACCGACGGACGACCGTATACCGACGGACCGGCTGCCGCCCGCCCGCTGGCCCGCCGACGCGCCACTAGCGCCGCCGGAGCAGTCCGCCGTCAACGAGATCCTCGCCCGCGACACCCCGCTTTCCGCCACCGGCCCGCGAGTCGCGCGAGCCGGCGGGGCGACCGCGGTGTTCAACGACCTCATCGCCGCCATCGTCACCGAGCGCGCCCGGATCCTGGCGGACCTCCCCACCCCCGCCGCCGCGTTCGGCGCCCCGCTGAGGTGGGGGCCGCATTCGGTCGCGCCCCCCTCCCCCGCGATCACCGGCTTCGAGATCCTGGTGGCCGCGCCCG
>JAFMRC010000096.1 GCA_017354375.1 Nocardiopsaceae bacterium
GCCCACGCCGGGGCCGCGACCGCGCCGCTTCCGGCGCCCTCGCCACGCCAGGCATTGCCGTCGGCGCCTTCGCCGCGGCCGGCTGGCCACCCGCGGGGGTTCCGCATGGAGGAACCCTAGAATTAGAACGCGTTTCACAACGCTGAAGGCCGGCCACTCCGGGATAGCGCCGAGAGGCCTCACGCCCGCGAACCCCGTTGGTAAAATGGGTTTACTGCTGGGCGGATCCCGCATCGCCGCGGGAGGCGAGGGGTGTCAGATGCCGTTGCCGAGAACGGGTACTACTACCGTGTCGGCCACCGGGAACCTCGCCGCGGCCGGGCAGCGCGCCCGCCGGGCGCGCATCTTGGACGCCAGCGTGGTACTGGCGTCCAAGGGCGGCTACGACGCCGTGCAGATGCGGATGGTCGCCGGGCAGGCGGGCGTCGCGCTCGGCACCCTCTACCGGTACTTCCCCTCCAAGGTCCACCTGCTGGTGTCCGCGCTGGCCCGGGAGCTTGAGCAGTCCGAGGAGAGACTGGGGCGGGTCCCAGGCGCTACGCCGGACGAGCGGATACTGTTCGTGCTGGGCCGGATCACCCAGGCCATGCAGCGCAGCCCGATGCTGACCGAGGCCATGACCCGGGCCTTCATGTTCGCCGACCCGAGCGCCGCGGCCGAGGTCAACGAGGTCGCGAGCCTGCTGGAGCGGATGCTCACCAGGGCGATCCACGAGGGCCAGCCCACCCCCGAAGAGTCGGCCGTCGCCCGCATCATCGGCGACGTGTGGCTGTCGAACCTGGTCGCCTGGGTGACCCGCCGGGCCTCGGCCAACGACGTCAGCGAGCACCTGGAACTAGCTGTCAGGCTGCTGGTGCGTTAACCCGCAGTCGTAGTTCGCTGGCGTGGCTGGTGCCGTCGCCGCGCCACATGGCGAAGTAGTAGTACACGGCGCTATGGGCGGGAGGCCGTGCGGGGCAGGTAGCGCCACTGGCAGCCGGTACGAGCCTGGGAGAGGTCGCGTTCACGATCTCCCGCATGCCGTAGCGGCCCTGGTGACCGCTGACCGGATCCTGTTGACCGATTCACGATCTTCGGAATACCCGTCGGGGTATCTATAGGACCGCGATCATGCTCGCGTGGAGGATATGTGCTCTCCGCGCTCACATATCCTCCACGCGGAGCCCTTCTGTCCCGGCGCTGCCCGCGCGGCACGCCCCCGTGCCCCGGGCATACCACCGCAGACCGGGGCATTCACCCCCGCCCCGGCACCTCATACCCCAGCACCTGCGCCCCTGCCATAACCCGTCCCTGCCCCGAAGGCACCCGGCCAACGCCATGGCGTCGGCGGCGGGCTCAGGGCCGCTTGACGGCGCTGAACCTGACGGCGAGCCCGGCGGCCGACCGCCGGACGGTGATGCCGGTGACGGGAAGCCTGGCGCCCATCCCCGCAATGCCCACGGCAGCACGACGCGGCCCGCGGCCAGCTGGTAGGCGGGGTTCGTGACCAGCCGGATCAGCAGTGGGGGCATATCAGGCATTCGGGTGACCTGCCGTTCGCTGAGGATGACCCGGCCGGGCCTGCCGGGCGGCCGGTCCGGGACAGCATGTTCACTATGGGATGCGCTGCCGATGATCGGCCGGCTGGCCTTCCGCCGGCAAGGGGCAATCATGCCGTCATGTCCGCTACCGGACAGGCGGCCCGGAACTGTCCGGCAACCGGGAGGGGACGCGATGATGCCCGGCACTGACCGCAGGGTGCGGCGGACGCGCGCGCTGCTGCACCAGGCGCTGATCGAGCTGATCCTGGAGAAGGGATACGGGCGGATCACGGTGCAGGACATCCTCGACCGCGCCGACGTCGGCCGCTCCACCTTCTACAGCCACTACCGCGACAAGGACGCGCTGCTCCTGGACAATGGTGGCTCGACAACAAGGTGCCACTCTCTGCCGAGCAGATGTACGACCGCTTCGAAGAGCTGGCCACCCACGGAATCAAGCCCCTGCTGCCGTAACATCCCCCGGTGCGTACCGGCAAAGCTAACAGCTGCCTTGGTTAACCCGCAGGGGAGGAAGCGGGGAGCGGGGAGAGACGCCACTATCCGTTCGGGCAAATCATGGGTGCGCGCGGTCCGCATGGCCGCCACCCGGGCCGCGGTGGTCAGCCCGCGGGCCGCACGCCCGCACCCGGGCGCGGTAATCAGCCCCTGGGGACCAGGTTGTCGATCAGCCAGGTGCCGTTGACCTGGCGCATGGATACCCAGACCGCGTTGTCGTTGAGCACCGGCTGCTGCTTGGCGCTCGTCTTCGTCTGCTGGCTGAGGAAGAGCAGCATGGTGGCGCTTCCCGGCTTGGCGCTGATGACCGACGCGGCGGACACGGTCGCCTGGGTGACGACCTTGGTCCGCTTGGCGGTCGGCTCGACCTTGCCGGTCATCAGCTTCCCGTAGGTGTCGCGGAACTTCGGCGTGGTGTTGGCCTCGGCGCGCGCCAGGTTCTTGCCGAATGTCGTGTAGGAGTACGACAGCAGCGTGGGCACCTTCTTCTTCGCCGCCGCCATCGCCGCGACCCGGGCGTCGTCGGCGGCATGCGCCGAGTACCACTGGAAGAACAGCACGCCGGTCGAGGCGGCCAGGGCCACGACCACGACGACGAGGATGACGACGGTCACCGACGCGCGCCGCGCCCAGCGCCATGCGGTCGCCGGCGCGCGCAGCGTCCCATGCATCGCCCCGCGCAGCGTCCCGCGCCCGGAGCCGGCGATCACGCGAACTCCAGGTTGGTTACCAGCCACCGGCCGCCGCTGGACACCAGGGAGACCTGCCAGTGGTAGGACCGCTGTTCCGGCTTGGGCGTCTTCTTGTTGTGCACGGTGGCCTCGACATCGACGAGCACCTTCGCCGTCCCGGACTTCACCGACACGATGCCGGCGTCCAGGACCGTGCCGACCGAGCTGACACCGTCCGTGCCGAGGGTCTTGAGGAACTGCTTGCGGCCCGAGGACAGTTGCTGCTTGAGCCCTCCGGCGGAACCCGCCAGCAAGGCCTTGTAGTCGCTGGTGCCGTTCTTGCTACTGAGGGTTGTCAGCGCCAGGGCTTCCCGTCGCGCCGCGGAGAGGATCGCTGAACGCTGCGTCACCGCTTCCGAATTGTTATGGAGTGACCAGCCGAGGAATCCGGTGGCCGCCGCCAGCAGGACGGCGAGCGCCGCGAGGCCCGTGACGAGGTAGCCGTGCCGGTCAAGGCGGGGGCGGCTCAGGCGGAGTCGGCCCAGGTGGGGAAGGCTCGGGCGGAATCGGCGGGAACGGGGCTTCCGGTGGGGATTCCTGGCGCTCTTCGCCTTTTTCCCCGATTTCTCCCCTGGTTTCCGGGGATTCGCTGGTTTCCCAGATTTCCCTGGTGATTTCCCTGGTTTTCCCGGGGGGCGCTTCCCCGGGGAAGGTTCCCTCTGCAGACGCGGCGCTACCGCAACGTCGTTGTTGTCGGCCGTGTCGGCGTGGTCCAACGTCAGCACTCCCTGATCGCGGAGGAACCTACCTAACTCGTGACCGCGGGCATACCTACTCATGGGTAGAAGGCTTGCCCGCTATGGGCGCGGAAGTACTACAGTACCCATACGCGGTGCTCACTATGGCACCGTTTGAAGTCATTGAGTAGAACTTGTTGCATTTTCTTGGGGCTTTACCTTAAGCTCCGCCCCACGGCCAGTCAACAACAGACAGTCACCCAGCGATGCACCCCCCGGCAGTGACACGAGGGCCGCCGCGCGATGGAGGTCGAAGTTCCGGATGACAACGTGGTCGCCCGCGAGAGCGTTGCGCCCGATCGGCGGGTTCATCGCTATGTCGCTGGACACGTTCCGGGTGATGTTCAAGCGCCCGTTCCAGCTGCGGGAATTCCTCGAGCAGACCTGGTTCATCACCCGGGTGGCGATCGGGCCGACGATCATGCTGACTATTCCGTTCCTGGGCGTGGTCATCTTTCTCATCAACCAGTTGCTCGCGCAGATCGGCGGCATCGACCTGGCCGGAGCCGGGGTCGGGCTGGTGGTCATCCGGGAGATCGGCCCGGTGGCCAGCGTGCTCATCGTCGCTGGCGCGGGCGGCACCGCGATCAGCGCGGACCTGGGTGCCCGGAAGATCCGGGACGAGATCGACGCGATCCGGGTACTGGGCATCGATCCGGTACAGCGCCTGGTGGTGCCCCGGGTCCTCGCCGCCACCCTGGTGGCGATGATGCTCAACACCGTTGTCTGCGTGGTGGCGATCGCCACCGGTTACGTGCTGTCGGTCACCGCGCAGGGTGCCAGCCCGGGGCAGTTCGTCTCCTCGCTGACCCTGCTCACGCACTTCAGCGACCTCGTGCTCAGCGAGGTCAAGTCGGCGCTGTTCGGCCTCAGCACCGGGCTGGTGGCCTGCTATCGCGGGCTGACCACGGGCGGCGGCCCGAAGGGCGTCGGTGACTCGGTGAACCAGACCGTCGTCCTCGCGGTGGTCCTGCTCGGCATCATCAACGTGCTGATGACCGCGGTCTACCTGCAGCTGGGAAATCAGGTCTGAGGGGGCATCGGGCTGATGGCGTTGAAGGACATGAACTTGCGGCGGGCGCTCTCAGCCCCGGGAGACGTGCTTGAGGGCCTGGGCGACCAGGTAGAGATCTACGGCAAGGCCTATGGCTGGTTCTGGCGGGCGCTGAAGAACTACAAGAAGGAGATCGTCCGGCAGATCACCGCGGTCAGCTTCGGCCGCGGGGCCCTGGCGATGGTGGGCGGCACCGCCCTGATCGTCGCGGTGCTGACCGGCCTGGCCGGCGTGGAAGTGTCCCTCGAGGGCTTCTCCCAGCTAGGAAACATCGGGGTTGAGGCCCTCACCGGGTTCGTATCCGCCTACGTCGACACCCGGATCGCCGCCCCGCTGATCGCCGCCATCGCGCTGATCTCCACAGTCGGATCCGGGTTCACCGCCGAGCTGGGCGCGATGCGGATCAGCGACGAGATCGACGCCCTGGAGTCGATGGCCATCCCGTCGATCCCGTACCTGATCACCACCAGGGTCATCGCCGGGTTCATCGCGGTCACCCCGCTGTACGCGATCGCGCTGATCAGCTCCTACACCCTGTCCCGGCTGGCGGTCACGCTGTACTTCCACCAGGCCTCCGGGGCCTACAACCACTACTTCTCCACCTTCCTGATCCCCAAGGACATCGTGTACTCCTTCATCGAGGTGCTGCTGATGTCGGTCGTGATCATGTCGGTGCACTGCTACTACGGCTACCGGGCCAGCGGCGGCCCCGCCGGGGTCGGCGAGGCCGTTGGCCGTGCGGTCCGGATGTCCCTGGTCGCCGTCATGTTCGTCGCCCTGGCCGCGAGCATGGTCCTGTACGGCAACTCCAACACCCTGCACCTCGCGAGGTAGCGGACGATGAGCGTGCTTCTTCAGACGGACCGGCGCGGCGATGCGCCCGCGCCGAAGGCGGGCAAGGCCCCGCGGCGCCCGATGCGCCCGCGGCTGCGCCGCCAGCTGCTCGGCGTCCTCGGGCTGCTGGTGGTGCTCGCGATCATCGCCACGGTGATCCTGGCCTACGACCAGGTCTTCAACCCGGGGGTTTCCGCCACCGTGCTGGCGCCGCGGGCGGGACTGCTGATGAACAAGGGCTCCGACGTGACGCTGAACGGCGTCACGGTCGGGCGGGTCACCTCGATCACCCCGGACGGGTACGACCAGGCCAGGCTCGGGATCAGCCTTTCTCCCTCCCAGGTCGGCTACATCCCGGCCAACGTCCGGGCCGAGATCCAGGCGCCCACCGTGTTCGGCCCCAAGTACCTGAACCTGGTGCCCCCCGCGAAGCCGTCCGCGCAGCGCGTGCACGCCGGCCAGGTCATCGAGCCTGCCCAGGTGTCCACCGAGATCGACACGGTGTTCTCCAGCCTGGTGTCGGTGCTGAACAGCGTGCACCCAGCGAAGCTGTCGGCCACCCTCGGCGCGATCTCCACCGCGCTGAACGGCCAGGGCAACAAGCTCGGCGACTTCATCGGCCAGCTGAACGACTACCTGCACAAGCTCAACCCCAGCCTGCCCACGCTGGGCCGGGACCTGTCGCTGGCGCCCCCGGTAGCCAGCACCTACGCCGCGGCCACGCCTGACCTGATCAAGACCCTGGACAACCTGCGGGTCACCAGCGGCACGCTGACCAGCCAGCAGGCCCAGTTCGACGCGTTCCTCATCGACCTGACCGGATTCTCGGGCAACGCCCAGAACTTCCTGGCCGACAACGGCAGCAGCCTGTCCCGCACGCTGGCCACGCTGCTGCCGACCGCGAACCTGCTGTCGTACTACTCACCGGAGATCAGCTGCCTGGCCGCCAGCACCCAGCAGCTCAACAAGATCGCGGTCTCGGACAACCTCATCCTGAACGCGGTGATCTCGCCCGCGACGAAGCCCTACAGCAACCCGGCCAACCTGCCCGTGGTGGGCGCCGCTTCCGGGCCGAGCTGCTACGGCGGGCCGCTGACCAAGGCCAGCGCGGCCCACTGGGGACGGGTGGACTTCAACGACGGAACGTCCAGCTTCTTCTCCACGAATGAGGCCCTGACGCCGGGCAGCGGCGTGTCGCTGTCGCAGCAGCTATTCGGCCCGGCCGCGCCGGCGGCCTCGGCGGCGGCATCGTCGGGTTCGTCGGGTTCGTCGGCCAAGAAGGGACACTGATGCGCTCCCTCCTGATCAAGGTCATCGCGACGGTGCTCGTCGCCGTGGTCCTCGGCGGCGTCCTGGTGGTGGAGTTCGACAACATCCAGTTCCAGTCCGAGCACACGTACCACGCGTTGTTCAACAACGTGTCCGGGCTGCAGGCCAGCGACTACGTGAAGGCGGCCGGGGTCGAGGTCGGGCGGGTGAACAGCCTGCAACTGCAGCCGGACAACCAGGTCCTGGTCACCTTCACCGCCGCCGACAACGTCCCGGTCACCCGTGACACCACCCTCACCGTGCGGTACCAGGACATAGTCGGCAACCGCTACCTGGAGATCAACCAGCCGACCGGGCGGGCCCCGGCGCTGACCTCCGATGAGACCATCCCGGCCTCCCACACTCAGCCCGCGCTCAGCCTGGACGCGCTGTTCAACGGCTTCCAGCCGCTGTTCCAGGGCCTGCAGCCGGCGCAGATCAACCAGCTGTCCGCGGAACTGGTCAGCGTCCTGCAGGGAGAGGGCGGCACGATCGACGGCCTGCTCTCCACGATCGGCTCGCTGACCAGCACCCTCGCCAACCGGGACCAGCTGATCGACCAGGTCATCAGCAACCTCAACTCCGTGCTCAGCGCGGTCAGCCATCACGACACGGAACTGAGCCGGCTCGTGGTGAACCTTCAGCAGCTGATCAGCGGGCTGGCCGCCGACCGGAACACGATCGGCAACTCGTTCGGCGACATCGCCACGATGAGCGGCACCCTGGCCGGGCTGCTCGAGAACGCCAGGCCCGACATCTCCGGGACGGTGACCAAGGTCGGCAATCTCTCGACGGAGCTGAACCGGGACTCGGGGCTCGTTGACAAGGATCTCGTGAACATCCCCGAGGCCTACCAGCTGATGAGCCGGCAGGCTACCTACGGGTCGTTCTTCAACTTCTACCTCTGCGGGGTGCAGCTCCACCTCAATGGCATAACCACGCCCATGATCAAGAGCGAGGCACAGAGATGCCAAGGCTAGGGATGAAGCGCAGCTTCGGGGAGATGAACCCGGTCAAGATCGGCATCATCGGCCTGGTGGGCCTGCTGGTGATCGCCGGGCTGGCGCTGAACTCCGGGAACATCATCCAGGCTCTCACCACGACTACCTATCACGCGGACTTCGCCGACGCCGGCGGTCTGCAGGCCAAGGACAACGTGACGGTCGGCGGCCTCACCATGGGGACCGTGGAGTCCGTCGTCCTGCAGGGTAACCACGTCGCGGTCACCTTCGCGCTCCGGCACGGTGGCACGCTCGGGCGGGACACCGGCGCGTCGATCAGCACGTCCACCCTGCTCGGCAACAAGGAACTCGAGATCGAGCCCGCCGGGCCTGGCACGCTGCCGCCGGGCGGGACGATCCCCGAGTCACGTACCCAGTCGCCGTACGACCTGGACCAGATCCTGAGCACGCTGACCAACAAGGCCAGCGCGATCAACTCCAGCCAGGTCGCCAAGGCCTTCGACACGATCGCCAGCACGCTGCAGAACTCGCCGCCGGAACTGCGCAGCGCGTTGTCCGGCGTGCGCCGGCTGTCGCAGACGATCGCCTCCAGGGACGGCGAGCTGACTCACCTGCTGTCGTCCGCCAGCGACGTGACGGGCCTGCTGGCCACCCGCAGCCAGCAGATCGGGATCCTGATAAACGACGGCGACGAGCTGCTGAACACGCTGTACGAGCGCCGGGCCGAGATCCGGGAGCTGCTCGTGAACGTGACCGCCGTGACCGACCAGCTCAAGGGCCTGGCACTGGACAACCAGCAGAAGATCGGTCCCGCGCTGAAGCAGTTGCAGGGCGTGGTGACGCTGCTGAACGACAACGCCAACAACCTCACCAAGACGATCGACGGCCTGGAACGATACTCGCTCAGCCTCGGCGAGACCGCTGGGAGCGGACCGTGGTACTACTCCTACCTCCAGAACATCGTGCCGACCAACCTCGCTCCGTCGGTCTCCGGCTTGCTCGGCGGCGGGAAGTGACGGCATGAGGAAGCTTTCCAGTCTCTCGCCCCGCCAGCGGCTTCTCGCCGGCGGCGTCGCGGTGGTGGCCCTCATCGCCGCCGTGTCCGCGGCCGTGGTGCTGTGGCCGACCAGCCAGTCCAAGCACCTGACCGCCTACTTCACGTCGGCCACCGGCCTGTACACCGGGGACCGGGTGATGGTGCTCGGCGTACCGGTCGGGCAGGTCACCTCGATCACGCCGGAACCCGGCAAGGTCAAGGTCGAGATGAGCTACGCCGCGAACCTCAGGATCCCGGCCGACGCCAAGGCCGCGATCATCACGCCGACGCTGGTCACCACCCGGACTGTGCAGCTCACCCCGGTCTACACCCACGGGGCCGTGCTGCCGGACGGGGGGACCATCCCCGAGTCGCGCACCGCGGTTCCGGTGGAGTGGGACCAGATCGAGCACGAGCTGAACACCCTCGCCACCGCGCTGGGCCCGAACGGCCAGTCGTCCGGGGCGCTGGACCGGCTGCTGCACACCTCCGCCGCCAACCTCAAGGGGCAGGGGACCAACCTGCACAACACGCTGACCGCGCTGTCCCAGGTCACCTCGGTACTGGCCGACGACCGGGGCAACCTGTTCGCCACCGTCGACAACCTGCAGAAGTTCGTGCAAGTCCTGGCCGACGCCAACACCCAGGTCGATCAGTTCAACAAGGAGCTGGAATCGGTGTCCGGCGTGCTCGCGGAGAACAAGCAGGAGCTCGGCACGGCGCTGTCCACGCTGAACTCCGCGCTCGGCACCGTGCAGGACTTCGTCAAGAACAACCGTGACGCGCTCGCGTCCAACGTCAAGGGGCTGGACAGCGTCACGGGGAACCTGGCCAAGTCCGACCAGTCCCTCGCCGATGTCCTGCAGCGGCTCCCCAACGACCTGTCCGACTTCAACAACATCTACGACCCGGTCAACCACTCGATCTCCACCGAGCTCGCCGGCCAGGAATTCGAGGATCCGGCGAACTTCATCTGCTCGACGATCTTCGCGGTCGGCGGATCCCCGGACCAGTGCCAGACCGCGCTCGATCCGCTCCTGTCGGTGCTGAAGCAGAGCAGCCTGCCGGTGTCGGTCGACCCGCTGAACCGCGACGGCTACAGCAACCAGACGTCCTCCACGTCGGGCTCCTCCGACTCCGGTTCTAGTTCTAGCTCCGGGTCGGGGTCGGGCACGGGCGGCCTGGCGAACCTGCTGCTCGGAGGTAAGTGAACCGTGAGACGCTCCGCACGCGCAGTCGCCGCGCTTGCCTGCGCCGCCATGGTGAGCGCCATGGTCAGCGGCTGCCAGTTCACGGGGTTCGGCTCGCTGTCGCTCCCGTTCACCGCCGGCACCGGCTCCGGTACCTACACCGTCACCGCCCAGGTGTCCAACGTCGACAACCTGACCCCGAACGCCGAGGTGATGGTCAACGACGTCAGGGTGGGGACGGTCACCGCGATCAAGTTCAGCGAATGGCACGCCGACCTGACGATCTCGCTGCCCGACAGCGTGAAGCTCCCGGCGAACGCCACCGCCACCGTCGGCCAGAAGAGCCTGCTCGGCGCCGAGTACGTGGCCCTCGCGCCGCCGCCGAACACCAAGCCCGCGGGGACGCTGACCCAGGGGGACGTGATCCCGCTGTCGCGCAGCAGCGCGTACCCCAGTACGGAGGACGTGCTCGCGTCGCTGTCCACCTTCCTCAACGGCGGCGGGCTCAACCAGCTGTCCACCATCACCCGCGAGCTGAACTCCACCCTGGACGGCCACATCCAGCAGACCCGTGAGCTGCTGGCGAACCTGCAGGTCTTCGCCAGCACCCTGAACGGGCAGAAGGCGTCGATCGTCAAGACGCTCAGCTCGGTGAACGCGCTCAGCGCGCAGCTCAGGTCGCAGGAGGGCACCCTCACCAAGGCCATCGACGGCATCCCGAGCGGACTTGCGGTACTGAACAAGGACGAGGGGGACCTGACCAAGGCGCTGTCCGCGCTGTCCCATCTCAGCACGGTCGCCGACAGCGTCATCAACTCCAGCAGCGCGAACCTTCTCGCCGACCTGCACGACCTGCAGCCCGTGCTGCAGCAGCTGGTGGGGAGCGAGCACAACCTGGTGGAATCGCTGCCCACGGTCGCCACGTTCCCGTTCCCGTTCCGGGCGGTGATGAACGACACCAAGGGCGACTATGACAACTTCTACATGGTCCTCGACCTGGACCTGTCCACGCTGGAGCAGTCCTGGCTCACCGGCACGCTCGGCAGCAGCACGGACAAGCCGTCCAGTAAGTCCAGCAACCCGCTGACCAACCCGCTGAAGGGGCACGGCGGCTCGTCGTCATCGAGCTCCGGCGGCGGTTCGAGCGGCTCGGGAACCTCGGGCGGCAGCGGCTCCGGTTCCGGCAGTGGCAGCGGCTCGGGGAGCGGGGGCGGCAGCGGGAGCGGCTCGGGCGGCGGCGGGTCGTCAGGATCCGGCGGTGGCATCGGCGGCCTGCTGGGCGGCCTTACCGGAGGAGGCAACGGGTGAACCAGAAGCTCGTTCGCTACCAGCTCATCGCATTCGTCCTGGTGACCGTGCTCGGCATCGGGTACGCGATGGCGAGCTACATCGGCCTGGGCCCGATCCTGGGCATCGGGCAGTACCACGTATCGGTGGACATGCCGTCCGCCGGGGGCCTGTATGCCAACGCCTCCGTCACCGAGCGCGGCGTGACCGTCGGCAGGGTGGACGACGTGCACCTGTCGCACCACGGAGGCGTGGTCGCCGACATCAGCCTGAACAACGGCACCAAGATCCCGTCCGACCTGTCGGCCGAGGTCCGCAGCACCTCCGCGGTCGGTGAGCAGTACCTGGAGCTTATCCCCAAGAAGGCCGCCGGGCCGTACCTGACGGCCGGGTCGGTGATCCCGGATCGCGAGGTCAGCCTGCCGCCGTCGACCAGCACGGTGCTGGCCAACCTGAACGCGCTGCTGCAGTCGGTGCCGAAGCAACAGCTCGACGTCACCATCAACCAGCTGTACAACGGGTTCAACGGGACCGGGCCGGACCTGAAGAGGCTGCTGGACTCCTCCGAGCAGCTGCTGAAGGCGGCGCAGCAGAACCTGTCGCCCACCCAGAAGCTGATCGGCGAGTCCGACCCGGTGCTGGCCACCCAGGCGGACAACAGCGCTAACATCCGGGACTTCAGCCGGAACCTGGCCGCGTTCACCACCCAGCTGCGGGACAGCAACGGCGACCTCAAGGGCACCCTGGATCAGGGACCGGGACTGGCTAACCAGCTGAACGACCTGATCGGGCAGCTGCAGCCGACCGTGCCGCTGCTGCTCGACAACCTCGACGCCATTGGCCAGGTGACCAAGGTTTACCTGCCGAACCTGCAGCAGTCCCTGGTCATCTTGCCCGCGGACGTCAACGACATGACCGCCGCGATGATGAGCTCGCCGGTTCCCGGCGGGATAACCCACGACGTCAAGATGGCGACCGGCAACCCCTCGCCGTGCACCACGGGCTACCCGTCGCAGATGCGGCAGCCCGATGACACCGGGTACGAGGCGGCCCCCAACCCGCAGCCCTATTGCACCGTGCCGCAAAGCTCGCAGCAGCAGGTTCGCGGCGCCCACAACGAGCCGTGCCCCAACGACCCGTCGCTGCGGTCGGCCACGGCCGCGGGCTGCGGGCTGAACTTCGGCGCCCCGGCCGTGCCGGCGAGCGGCGAGAGCGGCTCAAGCGGCGGCACCAGCGCCACCACCTACGATCCGGCCAGCGGCCTGCTGGTCGGCCCGAATGGCCTGCTCTACTCCGTGGGGCCGGATACGTCATCCGGCACCGGCCCGACCAGCTTGCAAGGCTTGCTGACGCAGACGCTCGGCGGCTGATCCCCAACGCCCAACGGCTGACGTCAGGCCAACCGCCTTTCCGTGGCCCACCGGGTCAGCTGGTGCCGCGACGACAGCTGCAGCTTGCGCAGCACCGAGGAGACGTGGCTTTCCACGGTCTTGACCGAGATGAACAGTTCCCGGGCGATTTCCTTGTAGGTGTATCCCTGCGCGATCAGCCGCAGCACCTCCCGCTCGCGGCCGGTCAGCTGGTCCAGCTCCGGGTCGAAGGATGGCTTCGGACCGGGTCCATAAGCGCCCTCGGAAGCGCCCATGAAAGCGCCCGCGGAGGACGCGAAGGCGTCCAGCACGAACCCGGCCAGCCGGTGGGAGAACACCGCGTCTCCCTCGGCCACCCGCCGGATCGCGTCGGCCAGTTCGGTGGTGGAGATCGTCTTCGTCACGTACCCGCGTGCCCCGGCCCGGATCACCGCGATCACGTCCTCGGGCGCGTCCGACGCCGACAGCGCCAGGAACTTCACCGACGGGTGCCGGGGCCGTATCGCGGACACCACCGCCTGGCCGCCGCCGCCCGGCAGGTGCACGTCGAGCAGCACCACGTCCGGCTCAACCCGGGATATCAGCTCGATCGCCGGGGCGACGTCGTCCGCCTCCCCTGCCACCTCGACGGACCGGCCAAGCTCGGCCCGCACCCCGGACCTGAACAGCCCGTGATCGTCCACCAGCACCACCCTCGGCACGCCGCCCACTACCGGCCTCCCCCCTGAATCCTCATCGTCAGCGTCACCTTCGTCCCCTCGCCCGGCGCGGACTGCACCGTCGCGGTCCCACCATGGCGCGCCATCCGGCCGCGCACGGACTCGGCCAGCCCCTTCCGGTCACCGGGGACGGCATCCACGTCGAACCCCTTGCCACGGTCCCGCACCACCACCTCGACCGAGGAGTTGTCCGCGGCCACCTCGGCGAACAGCGAGATGACCGGCGCGCCAGACCACTTGGCCGCGTTGACGACCGCTTCCCTGGCCGCCGCCAGCAGCGCCTCCAGGTCTCCCGCCGTGCCACCCGCGACGCCCGTGCCACCCGCGACGCCCGCCGTCCCACCCGCGACGCCCGCCTCGCCGACCGCGGCGGCACCCGGAAGCGGGCAGTCCCCGACGGTGACGACTTCCACCGGAACGCCGTGTCGCGCCTCGACGTCCTGCTGGATCTCCCGGATCCCGTCGGCCAGCGTCGACGCGCCCCCCGATCCCGGCGCCCGCCCCTCGAACAGCCAGGAGCGCAGCTCCCGTTCTTGCCCGCGGGCGAGCGTGACCACAGCCGCGGGATCGTCGGAGCGCCGCTGGATGAGCGCGAGCGTCTGAAGCACGGAATCATGTACCCGGGCAGCCACCTCGGCCCGTTCTTCCGCACGGGCTCTTGCCTGCCGTTCCAGCACCAGGTCGCGGGCGATCCGGAACCACCAGGGACCGAGCAGCAGCACCAGGCCCGCCGCCACCAGCAGCACGCCGCCGAGCGGGCGGAGCAGCGCGAGGGTCTGACGGGCGGACAGCAGCCATCCGAGGCCACCGCCGAGCAGCACGACCCCGAGGGCGATGCGGACGAGCGTCATCCGCCGGGCGGACTTCGAGCCCGCCCCACCGCCGGAGATGCCCTCCAGCGGCTCGATCAGGCGGCGCATCGTCTCCTTTTCCCCGGGCGCCGCGTTCCGCCAGATCAGCGCCGCGCAGCCCACGCTGACCATCTGCGGCCAGCCCAGGGATTCGATCGGGCCGCTGTTCACCACGGTGGCCAGCAGCAGGATCACCCCGAGCAGCGACGCCAGCCCGAGCGCGAGCGCGATCCCCCGGGAGTCGTGCCGGGCCCGGCTGCCGATGCTCTCCCCGCCTTCCTCGGCCGGCATCAGCAGCCAGCCGAGGAAGTAGAACGGGATCGTCCACCCGCTGCTGATGAGCGTGACGACCACAGCCACGACCCGGACGGCGGTCACGCGGTCACGGTGGCCGGTCCTGGCCGCGATGCCCGCCACGACCCCGCCCGCCAGCCGGTTCTCCAGGTCGCGGCGGGGCGGCCCGCCCTGGCCCCGGCGGTCACCTTGTCCCTGCCAGCCGCGTCCCTGCCATCCGCGATGGTCCGCGTGCCAGCGCTGGTCGCCCCAGCCGCGGTAGCCGTAGCGGCCACGGTGCCGCTCGCGGGCGCGCCGCGCGGCCAGTGGCGGCAGCCAGGCTGGCTCTTCCGGCTCGGCCTGCAGGGGTGGTTCCTCCACGTCCCCATCATGGCCTCAGGGACCGCCCGGACGCCATCCGGGCAGTCCCTGATTCAACCCTGACCCGGGTCCCCGGCCGGGCCCGCGGCCCGGAATCAGGGGCGCGTCCGGGGGTTTCCCCGATGTGCCCGCGGCACCCGCGGACGCATGCTGAAGCCATGAACGATTACACCAGCGACTCGCCCGCCGGCGCCACGGCCGGCGAGGGCACGCCGGGCGGGACCACCACCACC
>JAFMRC010000097.1 GCA_017354375.1 Nocardiopsaceae bacterium
CTCCCGCCCCCTCGCCCCGCCCCCTCCCGCCCCCTCGCCCCGCCCCCTCCCCAGGCCGCTCGTTTACGCAATCGGGCGCGCTATAACGCGCTCAATCGCGCAAACGAGCGGCTTCGAGACCGCTGCAGCAGCCACGCTTCGGGGTCTTTTACGGTGGCGGGGACCGCTATTACGGGTAGGGGAGGGTTCCGGGTGCCTGCTTCGATCGCCTTCTTGAGGTCGGTGATGATGGATTCCCGTTCCCGTCGGATGCTTCCGGGCAGGAGGTGGAGCAACCGGATCCCGGCTGCTTCCATGCGGTTGTGGCGTGCCGTGGTCTCCTCGTAGTCCCTGGCCCTGAAGTGATACTGCAGCGAGTCGACTTCGGCTGCGACACCCGCTCGCTGCCACCACGCGTCGGGCATGGCGAGAAAGGTGAAGGTGCTGCCGTCGATGAGGTAGAGCCGCGGGTTGTACATCGGCTTTTCCGTGCCGGAGCGATCGATGACCTGCTTGAGGTCTTTCTCGGCAACCGAACGGATGCCCGCCGTGATCTCGACGAGCGCCTCGCGAAACAATCGCGACCCTGCCTTTGGTCCCGCGCCGAGTTCCGTGATCAGGTCCTCAAACGTGCAGCGGCTGCCGCCTCGTTGCATTGCCTCGCACACGAGTGCCTGGACCTCGTCGAAGGATTTCATCTGACGCGCCGCGTCCGCGATGGCGCGCGGCAGCGGCGCGAAACGCAGGCTCCGAGTCGACCAGGCCGAGCCTGCGTCCGGCATCCTGGTGGTGTGCTGGATCCGGACGAACCCGGTGCTTTGTACCCTGCTCTTCACGGGCACGAGCACGTCGATCTCGCCTAGGCCCGCGCAGGTCAAGTGGTGCCGCCGGACGGCTGCGGCCCCCGTGATGATCGCTCCCGGTCCCGCATGTAGCAGCGCCGCCATCTCACGCTGCACGGGAGTCACCGTGCCGGTCTCGGTCACGTACACGCCCGGCAGGATCTTGCGCCACGGGCCATCGCGCCGGAGCTTGTGCCGCAGGGCGTTCCGCGTGATACCGCAGGCGAGCGCCTGCCGCCTGGTGATGACGCCGTACTGATCGTTGAGCAACTGAGCGGTTTCGCGGTTCATAGTCATGCCGACACAGTGTCACGAGGGTATGACAAAACGCCCGCCTCCGCCCGCCCGCCTCCGCCCGCCCACCCGCCCCCCGCGCCTTCGAGTGCGCTCGTTTGCGCGATTGAGCGCGCTATCACGCGCCCGATTGCGTAAACGAGCGGCCTGACATCATGGCGGCCAGGAGGATGTCGGCGAGGGTGGTGGCGTAGCGGTCGGTGTCGACGTCGGGGTGGCTTTCGAAGTAGCCGAGCATCGCGTCGACCGCTCCCTGGTAGGTCACCGCCATGACGCGCGTGTCGAACTCCCGGAACCAGCCTTCCTCCTGTCCCCGCCGGAACAGGGCCTCCTGCAGCTGGTAGAGCTCCTCGTAGTCGGCGAGGCTGAAGGCTGGCGTGCCATCGGGCAGGCGGAGGTTGCGGGCGATCTGATTTGTCGCGGTGAGTACTGCCCGGTTCGCCGTGCTCCAGGCCGCGACCCACCGGATCGCGGACCTGAGCAGGTCGGGAACCGGCATCGACAGGTCCAGCTCGGCGGCGATCTTTCGCTGGATTTCCGCCAGGGCCGCCAGGACGGCCTGCTTCATCAGGTCGTTCTTGTCCGCGAAGTAGTGCCAGATCAGTCCCTTGGACACCCGGGCCTGTTCCGCGATCAGGTTGGTGGACGCCCCGTCGAGGCCGTGCGCGGCGACGACGGCGATGGTCGCCCGGAGGATCTGCGCGCGGCGTTCCGCTTCGCTGAGCCGCTGCCGCTGCCTGGTGGTCACGCAGACACTGTATTCGCGGTGCTCGCGCGGGGGCCGGCCCCCGCGGCGGGATCGCGGCCGTCAGTCCCTGGCCCGGGGGCGGCCGGAGGTTCCGCGCAGCGAGGTTCCGCGCAGCGAGGTTCCGCGCAGCGAGGTTCCGCGCAGCATCGCGACGATCGCGATCATCATGAAGACGATCGCGGTCATCTCACCGCGCATCCAGCCCGGGAAGACCGGCAGCAGCGCTTCCACGACGTTGACCGCGAGCAGCACGGTGGCGATGACGATGCCTGCCCGCACGCCTCGCGGGGTGGGGTTCTCGCGCACGGCCCGTAGCCGCAACGGCAGCACGAACGCGAAGACCGCCACGAACACGGCGTGCCCCCACGCGTCGCTGGTGGCCAGCGATTTCGCGGTGAACGAGAAGATGACCAGGGCGACGATCGTGGCCACCGCCCAGGCGGCGTAGACCAGCGCGACCTTGTACGCGCCGTCGATGTTGGGTTCCCCGGTGGCTTCGCTTGCCTCTGTACCCGCCTCTTTATTGACCATGTAGTCAATACTAGGAGTTATTGACTACATGGTCAATAGCGATCGAGCGGTTTGCGCGACTACTTTCCGCGACTCCGGCTCCGAGTTTCGCGAAATCAAGGTTTCTTGAGCAAGGAACATTGCTCAAGAAACCTTGCGCAAGATATCTTGATATGTATGGCTGACGATCAGTGGCCCGGCCCGGAAACCCCCGGCCCGGAGAACGCACCCGACCCCGCGCCCGACCCGAAGAAGCTGCGCGCGCTCGCCCATCCGCTGCGCTGGCAGCTCATCGACCTCCTCGTCAGCGAGGGAACCGCTACCGCCACCCGGTGCGCCGAGGTGCTCGGCGAGTCCGTCGCCAGCTGCTCCTATCACCTCGGCATCCTGGCCAAGTACGGCTACATCGAGGAGGCGCCTGGTCGGGTCGGCCGGGAGAAGCCGTGGCGGCTGGCCAGCGTGGAGCAGGATCTCGGCTCCCGTGGCCTCGACGCCGAGGGCGAACTCGCCTCCGAAGCCGCGACCGAGGCCTTCCTCGACCACGAGTTCGCCCGCACGAAGCAGCGGCTGCGACACGGGTCACTGGAACCGGAGCAGTGGCAGCCGTCGCTCCGCGGCGAGACCACCTACCTGACCGGGGAGGAGTACGCGGCGGTGTCGCGGGAACTGCACGACGTCCTGAACAGGTATCGCCGGGACATCCTGGATCCGTCCCGGCGGCCGGAGGGAAGTCGCCAGGTGAGGCTGTTCATCGCAGCCTCCGCCGCGCCGCTGTCGCCGGAGGCGCCGTCGCGGGAGGCGCCGTCGCCCGCGCCCCGGCCCGCGCCGATGGATGACTGACCGTGCCTCGCCTCGGCGCTCTCGGCGATCCGCGGTTCCGCCGGTTGTTCGCCGGGCAGGCGCTGTCCAGCTTCGGCGACAGCGCCTTGTACCTCACGCTCGGGATCTGGGCCAAGACCCTCACCGGCAGCAACGCCGCGGCGGGCGGCGTGTTCCTGGCCCTGGCGGCCCCGGCCCTGTTCGCGCCGCTGGCCGGGCAGCTCGCCGACCGGGTCCGCCGCAAGACGCTGCTGCTCGCGGTCAACGCGGCCACGGCGCTGGTCGTGCTGTCGTTGGTCTTCGTCCGATCCCGGAACGAGCTGTGGCTCATCTACGCGGTCGCGTTCTGCTATGGAACCTCCTTCGGCCTGCTCAGCGCGGCGGGCGCCGGGCTGCGCAAGGACATGCTGCGCGGCGAGGACCTGGCGTCCGCGAACGCCCTGTTGCAGATGTCCAGACAGGGCCTGCGGGTGCTGTCGCCGCTGGTCGGGTCGGGGCTGTTCGTCGCCTTCGGCGGCCCGGCGGTGGCGGTGTTCGACGCCGTGACCTTCGGCGGGGCGATCGCGGCCCTAGCCAGCCTGCGCGTGGCGGAATCCGAGGCGCCGCGGGCGCCGCGGGCGCCGCGGGCACCGTGGGCATCGCGGGCACCGCGCCGAGGTGATAACAGCAACAAGCGCGGTCGTGGCGGCGGGCCGTTCAGCCGTGACACGGTATTCCGGCGCGACACCATATTCTGGCGCGACACGGGCGCGGGCTTCCGGCACATCCGCGCCGTGCCGCTGCTCGTGCAACTCGCGCTGGTCAGCGCGATCGCGTTCGGGATCACCGGCCTGGGCGAGACGATCATCTACGCCGTCGTGGGGGAGGGACTGCACCGCCCGGCGGCGTTCATGGGCGTCGTGCTGAGCGTCCAGGGCGCCGGGTCGATCGCCGGCGGGCTCACGGCGGCCTACCTGATGCGGCGCGCTGGCGCGGCGCGGACCGTCGGGCTGGCGCTCGCCTGCTTCGCGCTCGCCTCGCTGGCCTACCGGACGAGTTCCCTGGCCCTGGTGCTCGCGGCCACGGTCGGCGACGGGCTCGGTGTCGTCTGGCTATCGGTCGGCCTGTTCACTGCCATGCAGTGGCACACCCCGCCGCGGCTGCAGGGCCGGGTGAACGGAGCGGTGAATACCCTGCTCAACACTCCGCAGACGGTGTTGATCGCGGCCGGGGCGGCGCTGATCGGCGTGGTCAGCTACCGGCTGATGCTCCTGGTGATGGCTGTCGTCATCGGCGGCTGCGCCGCCTGGCTCCTAGCGCGCCCCGCCCCCGCACCCCCGCCGGAGTCGGCGCCCCCGCCCCCTCCTGAAAGCGTCGCGCTGTCGGCGAGCCTCACGCCGAGCCTCCCTCGGCGGCGGCCGGGGTGGTGGTGGCGGGCGCTGCGGCGGCGTCCTCGGCCGCGAGCGTCCCGCCGGTGACGGTTTCCGGGCCGATCCGGGCACCGATGGCGAATAGCAGCCCGCCAACCGCGATCAGCACCACCGGTGCGTACTCGAACGGCATGACGTTGTCCAGCAGGCCGATCCACACGCTGTACAGCGAGGGCAGGATGAGGCTGACCGTGTAGGCGGTGCCGTACCCCGACGAGCGCACGCCCCTGCCGAACCGCTCGTTGAGGTAGACGACGATGGTTCCGAGCGGCCCGTTGACGAACACCGACGCGACGATGGCCAGCACCGCCACGGCCAGGAACGGCGAGCCGTTCATGGCGAGCATGACCATGAAGGCGAACGCCGCCGATGCGCAGACCGTGGACGTCGCGGCCGTCCAGAACAGCACGGCGCGGCGGCCGACGCGCTGGCTGAGGGTGGCGAGGGCGATCATGGAGGCGGACGTGATGACGCTCATCACGATCTCCAGCACGGTGACGTCGGCGGGGTCCTGGTGGAGCACCTGGATCAGCAGGCTGGGCAGGAACGAGACCAGCATCTGGGCCGCGAACCACATGCCGGTCATCAGCAGGAACACCTGCAGCAGGTTCCGCAGCTGCGGTCCGGCCAGCAACTCCATCAGGGGCTGCCGCTTCGTGGCGCGGTCCTTCGCGAGAGACTCGACGTCCACCTCCCGAACCCGCGCGTAGTAGATGAGGTAACCGATGCCCAGCAGCACCCCGAAGAAGAACGGAAGCCGCCAGCCCCACGTCGTGTAGGCGTCCGGGGCCATCGGCTCCAGCGCGGTCAGCTGGACGAGGCTGATGAAGAAGACGGCGACCCCGGCGCCCGCGGCGATCACGCCTCCGACCGGCCCGCGCAGTCGCGCCGGGCTCCGCTCGATCGCGAGCGGGACGGGGCCCGCGTAGCCGCCACCGAGGAACACGCCGCCGATGAAGCGCAGCGCGATGAGCGTCCCCAGCGCGCCGTATCCCCACAGGCTGTACCCGGGCAGGCAGGCGATGACCAGCGTGACCACGGTGAACCCGATGCCCGCGAGCATAGTGATCCGCTTGCGGCCGATCGTGTCGCCCAGGTTCCCGAAGATCACCCCGCCGACGGGGCGGGCGAGCAGGGTGATCGTGAACACGACGCTGGTCATCGTCGCCTGCTGCGTGTCGGACATGGACGCCGGCTCGAAGTAGCCCATGGCCGCGGGCAGGACGAACGCCGGGACGTAGATGTCGTAGCTATCGACGACCAGGCTGATGACGCCGCCGTACATGGACCGGCGGGCTTCGGGGGTCAGGCCGGGCGCGTTAGCTGGGGTCGTTGCGGCCATTGCTGCAGGTGTCCCTTCGGGGGGTGGCGGCCCCGTCACCGTGAACGATAGAGCCCGCTGCCAGGCGTGTGAAGGGTTCGCGGACCCGTTACGAGCGGACCGTTACGAAGCGGTGCCCCAGAGCGGGATGGAGTCGGGTCCGCCGCGATTCGCGAGCCTGCGGAAGAAGGCGAGGAACCCGGCGATGCCGATGGCCCACGAGGCGGCGCGGCTGTCGCGGGAGGGCTCGGTGAAGACGGGGTGGGCGGGCGTCCCGGCACTGCGCAGCAGCAGGTGGTCCGCGACCTGGCCCGCGGCGTCCCAGTACCGCTCGTCCCGTTCGTGAGTGGCGAGGTCGATGAGGAGGCTGCCGACTCCGGCCGCGCCGCAGCACTGCCCCAGCCTCGGCATCCTCGGGAGCATGCCGACGCAAGTGTCGGCGGTGCACGACGCGACGGCGCACAGGGAGGGATCCCCCAGAACCTTCGCCCCGTGCAGCAGGGCTCTTCCGACCCCGGCCAGCCCCTGGCACCATGACACGGAGAGCGGATGGGCGCGGTGGCTTCCAGCCGTGAGCATCAGCGATTCCGCCCTGGATGCCAGGTCCCGGCACCGGAGCGCGGCCTCGTCGAGGTCCGCGCGATCCCCGGTGTGCTCGGCGAGGGCGACGAACAATTCCACGATCCCGGCCTGCCCGTGGGCCGCCCCCGCTGTGGGATCGAGCGCGTGGTATTCGACGCGCCGGGCCTCCGGCTGCAGGGCAGGCCGCTCGGTTGCCCGCGCGATGACCCGAGCGCAGTAACGGGCCGAGTCGAGGTGAACCGGATCGCCGTCCGCGCGCGCGAGGCAGAGGTGACCAAGTCCCAGGCCCGCGGCGCCTCCGATCAGATCCTCGCCCATCGCGTCCCAGTCCAGCGGCGGCAGCGCCGGATTCGCTTCCGACGCGTCGTGGTTCCCGCGGACCCGCGGGTCGCTGAGGAAGACTCGCACGCCCGTGACGCCATTGAACAGGCCAGGAGGGAGCCGCGTGTCATCGGCTGCCCGGGCGGTGTGGCGCGCGAGTTCGGCCAGCAATCCGCGGGCCGGCTCGTGGTCGCGGTGGTGCACCAGTTCCAGGCCGATGCCGGAGAGGCCGCCGTAGACATTGAGGTCGTCCGGAACGTGGTCGGCGGGCGGGCCGGCAAGAATTCGCTCTGCCTCACGGAGCAGGTCCGCCCGCAGGCTGGCCGTGACCTCCTCGAAAAGCTCCGGTGTGCCGTGCACGGGCGCGGGCAGCCCTCTGGCACTCCGAACCCGCGACCTTCCGGCACTCCGGGACCCGTCGGCCAGCCGGCGCAGCGCGTCATGCGCTTGCCCCTCTTCTCCGAGAAGGTCCGCGATGTCCGCCCAGATCCCGGTTGGATGCGGTCCGGCCTTCGCGTGAATGGCTTGCAGCGCCCGGATCCGGGGCAGGTCCTCGCCGTCTTGGCCCAGCGTGACCGGATCCAGCCCGGTGGCCGCGAACAGGAGGGTCATGCCCAGCGCGTGCAGGTCGTCGGCCTCGCGCGGCGGCTCGCGGCGAAACTGGCGAGCCGGGGCATAGCCGGCGGTGCCGCCGGGGAGGTGCAGCCCGTCGAACGCGGACAGGGCGAAGTCGATGACGGTGACGTCCTCGCCGTCGATGACGACGTTGTTCGGTGACAGGTCCCGCATGATGACGCCGCGCTCGTGCATGGCGCGAACGATCCTGGCCAGCCGCGTCGCCAGGACTTCGACGCTGGCGGCTCCGGCGCCGGTACCCGAGCGGTAGGGGCCGTTCTCCGTAACCTGCCGCACCAGCGTGGCCTCGCCGCAGTCCCTGGTCACCAGGAACTCGTCCTCGCCCTGCCGGAAGTGGTCGAGGAGATCGGGCACGCCCACCGTCCCCGCGAGCGCGCGGAGCACCCGGCGCTCGTTCCGCAGCCGCATCCGGGCGTCGCAGCCGTCGTGCTCGGCGACGAAGGCGCGGCCCTGCTTGACGATGACGGCGCTGGAATCGCTTTCGTCGATCGCCCGGTAGACGTTTCCCTGCGCGGCCTCGCGGATCCCGTCGATCACGCGGTAGCGCTCGCCGAGCCGGGCGGGCCGGCCCGTATCCGCGCTCGCCGCCGCGTCCTGCCCGGTGGCGGCGTCCCGCCCGGTGACTGTGGTCTCTCCGGTGGCGGCGTCCTGCCCGGTAAAAGGGTCACGTGCCCATGAGGGCTGGCGGTAGCGGAGGGACGCGCCCGCGTCGAACCATTCCCCGTGCGGGCCGTACACGGAGCTGATCAGGCGGCCGTGGTAGCCGGGAACGCGGTCGGTATCGACGAAGGGGCCGTACCGGTAATAGACGGGGGCGGACGAGCGGACACGCCGGTCGCTGAGCACGCGCGGACCCTCGTGCCCGCGCAGCACGTCGGCCAGCGTCAGCCCCAGTTCCCGCACCCGGTCCTGATCGGGGTAGATCGTGACGGCCTTGCCGACGCTCGCGGGAGCGGTACGGCCGTCGTTGAGCTCGCTGAGCACTCGCCGGGACCGGGCCAGCTTGAACGTGCACCCTTCTTTCAGCAGAACGGGGAGCAAAGCCTGGACAAGCTCGGTGAAGGTAGCGGCCCGCGACGAGATGTGCAGCTTCCACCCCTGCTCCACGGTCGCGGGCCGCCCTGGCTCCTCTGGCCGGACCACCAGCCAGGTGAGCCTGCCCTCCACTCGCCACCCGGGACCCGCAACCCGCCGGACAAGCCGCTCGATTTCCCCAGGAGGTCCCTGTCCCGGTTCCCCCGACGGTCCCTGTCCCGGCGGTCCGCCGTCCGTCAGCAGAACCTGGTCGTGGTGCCGGTGGAGACTAGGCACCGTCCCCGGTCCTGCGCGTCAACGTCCCAGGTCTCGAGGAACCCGACCTCTGGTTCCCTTAGCTCGGCGCCGACGGTGCGGGGCTCGATCTCCATCAGCTCGCTCATATGGCTTCCTCCCAGGAAACGGTGCGATCCGGTGTCATTATGCGGTGGCGATTCGGCCCGAGCAAGGCGTAAAACCCGCTAAAGACGGACCCGCGGCCGCCGCGCTGGCCAGATAGCGCGCTCCGGGGATCAGCGGGAAGGGCGGCCCTCGCCTTCGGGGCAGGAACGGGCGATGGCGGGGCGCCGGTGCCGGGGGGTATGAGGTGGCGGGGCGGGGGTGCGTGCCCCGTTATGCGGGGGTATGCCCCGGGTGCGAGGGCGTGCCGGGCGGGCCGTGCCGGGACGGGATGGCTCCGCGTGGAGGATATGTGAGCACGGAGCGCACCTATCCTCCACGCGAGCGTGGCCGCGGCCTCGCGGATACCCCGGCGGGTATTCCGAAAATCGTGAGTTGGCCGTGAACGGGCCACCAGGGTCAGTTAGTGCGCAAATTTCCGGGCGGAGACCGGAAACTTATCGCCACCCGGGGCCTACAACCTGCCGGACAAGCCACTCGATTTCCCCGGGCGGCTCCTCTTCCAGCGTCAGCAGTGCTCGGTCGTGGTGCCGCCGGTCCACAGGCACCGTCCCCGGTCTCGCCGGTCGACGTCCCAGGTCTCGAGGAACCCGACCTCTGGTTCCCTTAGCTCGGCGCCGACGGTGCGGGGCTCGATCTCCATCAGTTCACTCATGTGGGTTCCTCCCAGGAAACGGTGCGACCTGGTGTCATTATGCGGCCGGGAATCTGGCTGATCAAGGGGCGAAACCCGCTAAAACCCGCGAAACTCACCAGCCGGACTCGCGCCCTTGGCCCGGTCGGCCCGCATCACGTCGGCTTGCTGTGATGTGCGTCACGCGGGTTGGGCTGTGGCGGCGCTGGACCGTGTACCCAGGGGGAAACCTAGTCGTGGCTGAATGCCATGCGCGCGGCCTCTCGTAATGGTAGGCAATAACGACCGCCCGAAAGGGGAAGGCCGCATAGGGCGGGAGACGGACAATACCGCAATACCAGTAGGGGGACTGGGAAATGGAAATGCGGGGGAACAGGCTGGCCCGCGGGGCACTGGCGGTCGTCGCGGTGAGCGTCGCGGTCACGGGAACGGTGGCGCAACAGCAGGCGGCACGGGGGGCGGTCACCGGCGGCTCCTTCGATCAGCAGGCGGCGACGTATGCGAAGAGCATGGAAGGTGTTCGGTACGTATACGGGGGGACGAGCAGGGCGGGCATCGACTGCTCCGGCCTGACCCAGTACGTGTACGACCACCTCGGCAGGCCCATCGGGCGCACCGCCGAGGACCAGTTCCGGCAGTTCCGGCCGGTCAGCAAGGCCCAGGCATCGCCCGGGGACTTGGTGTTCTTCCATGTCACCAGCGACCCGGACAGCTACGTCTACCACGTCGCCGTCTACGAGGGAGGCGATGACATGGTCGCCGCGTCGTCCGGGGCGGGCCGGGTGATCTGGGAGTCGCTGGCCTGGGCGGGCGACACCGTTACGTACGGCACCATTACCCACTTACCGGATTCCCGGCTCCCTTTAAGGATTCCGGCTCCGCGGTTCAGAACTCCGCGGTTCAGAACGTGGTTCAGAACGTTCAGAACCCGCGCAACGGCGGAATGAAGAGCAGGCCGCAGATGATGATGTTCGTTATCCGGTAGCTCAGGAAGACCGCGACGAATTCGCGGATGATGGCGCTCGGCCAGAAATACAGCGCTGTCCGGGAACCGATGACGGATGCGTTGAGCTTGAGGCGCCGCGTGAGGCGCGCTGTGCGCATCACGTGGAAATTGTTGGTCACCACCAGGCAGCGGCTGCCGGGGCGCAACTCGTCCATGATCCTCGCGCTGAACCTCAGGTTCTCCCACGTGGTGCGGGACTCGTCCTCGACCGCGATCCGTTCCGCCGGGATGCCTCGTGCGAGCAGGTAGCCGGCCATCGCGCGCCCCTCCGGCACGGTCTCGCCGGGTCCCTGGCCGCCGGAGGTGATCAGCATCGGGTAGCGGCCCTTGGCCGCCGCCGCCGCGATCACGTCGTATGCCCGGTCGAGGCGGCTCGCCAGCAGGGGCGGCACGCGGTCGCCGCCGATCAGGCCAGAGCCGAGCACGACCACGAAGTCGGGCACGCCGCGGTAGGGGATGCGCCCGTAGACCAGGGAGTAGAGCAGGAAGCAGGAGAACAGGAAAACCACATAGGCGAGCGGTCGCGCGACCACCAGGAAGACTATTTCCATCCAGCGCACGTGGGCATGCGCCACCAGCACGTACAGCCCCGGGTAGGCGAACATGCCCAGCCCCGCGAAGAGCGCGAGCAGGTTGGCCGGGCGCCGGCCCTCGCGGCGCAGCATCGTCACGCCGTCCCAGAGCAGGAAGAATGCCAGGGACACCCCCCGCCAGGGGAAAGAGGAAATAGAAGATCACCACGACCGTGATGCGCCCGGCGGCCGGGTCGCCATACCCGATCGCGAACAGGAGCCCGAGGCCGAGGGCCGCAAGGGCCAGGAACAGGTAGACGGAGTTGATCAGCTGCCTGCGGTCGCGCAGGATGCCGATGGCGAATAGGGCGAGGAAGAACACCGCGACCGCCGCAACCGCAAGGACGTACATCCATCACCCCGCCCGGGCCGACCCGATGGTTCACCGCATGGTACTGCGGCGCCATGGCGCTTGGCGGCTGCCCGCGCGGTGACGTGATGGTCTCGGTGCACGCCGTGTATTGATACGATACAAGCCCGTTACGGGATAGGAGCGTTACGTGGCAGGGATCGGGTCGCGGCGGCAGCCGAGCGCTCGGGCCATGATGCTCACCCTGCTCGGCGAGTACATGCTGCCCGAGCCGGATGACGCGTGGACGTCCGCCGTGCTGGCCACGTTCGGGCGGCTCGGCGTCGCCGAGAAGGCTACCCGCCAGGCGCTGATGCGCACGTCCAACGCGGGCTGGCTGCGGCCGGTGAAGGACGGCCGCCGCACTCGCTGGCGCCTCACCCCCGCCGCACGGACGATGCTGGCCGACGGCGCGGAACGCATCTACTCCTTCGGCCCGGCGACGGAGTGGGACGGTCACTGGGTGCTGGTCGCGGCCCGTGTCCCCGACAGCGACCGCCGCGCCCGGCACCTGGTGCGCACGCGGCTGACCTGGGCCGGGTTCGGCTCGCTCGGACCGGGCCTGTGGATCAGCCCGCATCCCGAGCGCGAAGCCGAGGCCGTCGCCGTGCTGAAGGACGCCGGCCTGGCCGACGGCGCGCACGTGTTCACCGCCCGGCGCAGCGATCTGGGCGACGTCAGGTCGCTGGTGGAGCAGGCCTGGGACCTGTCGGCGATCGAGGCTGCCTACGTCGGCTTCAACGCGGAGTTCAGTGCCGCGGCCCCGCGTGACGTCCTGACCCGGCAACTGGAACTGGTGCACGCCTGGCGGCGGTTCCCGGCGATCGACCCGGCGCTGCCGCGCGAACTGCTGCCGTCGAAGTGGAGCGGCGCGACGGCCGCGCGGCTGTTCACCGACCGGCACGAGCGGTGGCTGGCCGATGCCCGGCGCGAGTGGCGGCGCCTCAATGGATGCGCTACATCTCCTTGACGAATAGACGAGTATAAGTAGAACATGGCGGGTGTGGACGACAGCCCAATCGTCAGCTTCGCCACCAGCCCCGCCGGCTACCGGCACTGGAAGCTCTCCGTCGATGGCCCGGCGGCCACGCTGACCATGGACGTGGACGAGCGGGGCGGTATCGATCCCGCCTGCGACCTGAAGATGAACTCCTACGACCTGGGCGTGGACATCGAGCTGTACGACGCGACCCAGCGCCTGCGCTTCGAGCACCCGGACGTCAAGGCCGTGGTGATCACCAGTGGCAAGGACAAGGTCTTCTGCTCCGGCGCGAACATCCAGACGCTGGCCGCGTCGTCCCATCCGCAGAAGGTGAACTTCTGCAAGTTCACCAACGAGACCCGGTGCGCGATCGAGGACGCGACGGACAATTCCGGTCAGGTCTATATCGCGGCGCTGAACGGCACCGCGTCCGGCGGCGGCTACGAGCTCGCGCTGGCCTGCGACCACATCATGCTCATCGACGACCGCTCGTCGGTGGTGTCGCTGCCCGAGCTGCCGCTGCTCGGCGTGCTGCCCGGCACCGGCGGCCTCACCCGGGTGACCGACAAGCGGCACGTGCGCCGCGACCTGGCCGATTACTTCGCCACGAAATCCGAGGGCGTCGGCGGACGGAAGGCCGTGGCCTGGCGGCTGGTGGACGAGGTGGTTCCCCGTGCGAACTTCCACAATCGTTTGTCCGAACGGATAGCGGCGACTGTGGCAGCGTCCGCCCGCCCGGCTGGCGCCGGGCCGGGGATCACGCTCACGCCCCTGGCGAAAACCCGCACCGGTAACGGCATCGAGTACACGCATGTGTCCGCGAAGCTGCACCGTGATCTGGGCACCGTCAGGATCATCGTGCGGGGTCCGTCGGCGACAGTGTCTTCCGGGGACGGGTCTTCCGGGGACGGCCCGGCGTCGATAGCGGACGTGCACGCCCAGGGGGCGGAGTTCTGGACCCTGGCGATGACCCGGGAGCTGGATGACCTGATCTGCGACCTGCGCACCAACGAGCCCGAGCTGGGCACCTGGGTGCTGCGGACCGCTGGCGATCCCGCGGCGGTGCTCGCCCTCGATGAGCTGCTGCTGGCGCACTACGACGATGACTGGCTCGCCAGGGAGATCGTGCTGTACTTCAAGCGGACGCTCAAGCGGCTCGACGTCACGTCGCGGTCGCTGATCGCGCTGATCGAGCCGGGCTCGTGCTTCGCGGGGTCGCTGCTGGAGCTGGCCCTGGCCGCCGACCGGTCCTACATGCTCGACGGCCCGCCGCCGGACGACCCGGACAGCGAGGAGCGCGCCGTGATCCGTCTGGGAGCGGCGAATTACGGCACGGGCAGTCCCGGCACGGGCAGTCCCGGCATGGCCAGTCCCGGCATGGCCAGTCCAGGCGCGGGAGGCCTCGGTCCGCTCCCGACGGCCAACGGCCTCACGCGTCTTGCTAACCGCTTTTATGGCGATAAATCCGGATTTGAGGGAGCATGTGATGCCGCCGGACGGGACATCGGGGCGGCGGAGGCGGAAGAGCGAGGACTGGTCACGTTCGCGCCCGATGACATCGACTGGGAAGAAGAGGTCCGGATCGCGGTCGAGGAGCGGGCCAGCTTCAGCCCGGACGCCCTGTCCGGCCTGGAGGCCAACTACCGGTTCGCCGGGCCGGAGACCATGGAGACGAAGATCTTCGGCCGGCTCACCGCCTGGCAGAACTGGATCTTCTACCGCCCGAACGCCTCGGGACCGGCCGGCGCGCTGCGCGCGTACGGAACCGGGCAGCGGGCCGATTTCGACCGGAAGAGGGTTTGACCCGTCATGACGACGCCCGGCACCGGATCCATCGATTATGATTCGAAAATCCCGAACAATGTCGGCCTGCGTGAGGACCGGCGGCTGCAGCGGGCGCTGGAGTTCTGGCAGCCCGACTTCCTGACCTGGTGGCAAGACATGGGGCCGACGCTGCCGACCCGGGACGTCTACCTGCGCACCGCGGTCAACGTCGGCCGGGATGGCTGGGCGCACTTCGGGCACGTGCCGATGATGGACTACCGGTGGGGCATCTTCCTCGCCGAGGCCAACCCGGACCGGACGATCGCGTTCGGCCAGCACAGGGGGGAGCCCGCTTGGCAGAAGGTGCCAGGTGAGCACCGGTCGGACCTGCGGAGGCTGATCGTCATCCAGGGCGACACCGAGCCGGCCTCGGTGGAGCAGCAACGCAACCTCGGGGCGTCCGCGCCGTCCCTGTACGACCTGCGCAACCTCTTCCAGGTGAACGTGGAGGAGGGCCGGCACCTGTGGGCGATGGTGTACCTGCTGCACGCCTACTTCGGCCGTGACGGCCGGGAGGAGGCCGCCGAGCTGCTGCGCCGCAACTCCGGTAGCGTCGACGCGCCGCGGATCCTGGGCGCGTTCAACGAGGAGACGCCGGACTGGCTGAGCTTCTTCATGTTCACCTACTTCACCGACCGGGACGGCAAGTACCAGCTCGGCACGCTGAAGGAGTCCGCGTTCGACCCGC
>JAFMRC010000017.1 GCA_017354375.1 Nocardiopsaceae bacterium
GGCGGGGCGCGGCGGGCGGGCTCCAGGGGGCCGGGCGTGGCCCAGGAGGCGGCGATCCGGACGTGTGCGAGGAAAGGGGCCGCGCCGGCACACAGGGCCGTGACCAGGAGAAACCTTAGCTAAGTGGCATTGACTATACATGCCAAAAAGCTCCACAAGGAGCTGGATGAGGGTGCGTTAGGCGCGGCATACGGGGCCGACGCCCAGCACGGCATCCAGTTCCGTCCGTGACAGCGGTCCCTCGCTGGCCGCTACCGCGCTGAGGACTTCGGCGTATAGTTCGATCTCGTCGAGGGCCACGTCATCGTGGACGCGGTCGTCGTAAACACGGTCATCGTGAACACGGAGGCTCAACTGCCTGGAAATCGCGCTCACCTCCGTCAGCCGTGAACTCGCCTGCCCACCGTCCAGGTTACGTCCGCACACCATTCCTCCGCATGACCCATGGGAGTCATTCGCATACCACCCTTGTGTACGTATTACCCGCGTTCTTGGTAACGATTCCGCGAACGCCCCTTCAAATGAGGTATAACTCTGGTATTCGGACATCTGTCACTTCAGGACACCATGTCCTACGATAATAACGTTGACCACTTGATTAACCTTCTGCGCTTTTTGTCCTTCTTGTCGTTCTTGCCCAAGCACCCCGCCTTGTCCAAGCACCCCGCGGTCCTTGCGTCGGCATCCCGGAGTCCTCGTGGTGGCGCCCCGCGACCCTCGCAACGCTCCGATAGTTGGACAAATATCCATATAACGGGACAAACGGTCGTATCGGTTGCGGATGGTGCCCCCACAGGGAAGAGTCAGACGGGTAAGCTGACACCCGCAAGCCGACCCGCAGACGACGCGCAACCCCGCCTCGCGAGCTATCCGGCGGGAGCATCGCCTGGCACGAGAACCGCCGCCGCGGCGACCCACGGCAACGGCGGTTGCCCAGCGCCGCGGTGGCCGCCACGCCACTCGATCGGCTCCGGCCGCTCGCCCAGGCCAGTTCTCCGTCAGACAGATCGCAGCTAGACCCGCCCATCGCCCCGCAGACCTTGGACCACAGATTCTTGCGAAGCCATGAATGAAAACAGTGAGCTCCTGCCGAATCTTCAGCACGAAGAATTCGAGATGCAGATGCGCGGCTACAGCCGACGCCAGGTTGACGAGTACGTCGCGCGCCGCAACAACGAGATCAAAGAGCTAGAGTACCGCCTGTCACAGGCGATGGAGAGGTCAGAGCAGCTCAGCCGGGAGATGGCCGCCATCCGCCAGCAGACGCCGGAGAACCGGCCGGCCCACGAGGAGGTCAGCGAGCGGATCGGCCAGATCCTCAAGCTCGCCGAAGAGGAGGCCTCGGCTAAGCGAGGCAGCGTCGAGGAAGAGCTCAGCGCCATCCGCAAGGAAGCCGAGCAGGAGTCGAACCGGGTCCGCGCCGAAGCGCGGGAACGAGCCGAGCGGATGCTGACCGCCGCGCAGGAGCAGGCGGAGCGGACGATCTCCGAGGCACGCGCCGAGGCCGACAAGGTGCGCGACACCGCGCGCGCCGAAGCGGACAAGCTCACCACGGAGAGCCGCAGCGAGGCGGACACCCTCCTCGAGGAGGCGAAGTCCCAGGCCAAGAGGACGCTCGACGAGGCGACCGCGCGCGCCTCCGCCATCCACGACGGCGCGGAGCGCCGGCTCAACATGCTGAGCACCCGGCACACGGAGACCGTCCGCCGGCTCACCGACATCCTCGACGGCGTGCAAGGGCTGGTCACCGCTGAGGCGGCCCGCATGTCGCTGGAAGACGAGGTGGAGCACTCCGTCTCCGCGGCGATCGCCGCCCTGGAGCCCGCCAAGCCCGCCGAGGGCAACGACAAGGATGCCGAGGGCAAGGACAATGCGGGCCCCGGCAGCCTGCCCGACCCTGGCAGCCTGTCCACGAGGCGGGACATGCCGGTGTTCCCGTCCCCCCCGCCGCAGGCCGGGAACGAGGGCGCCCCGCCGCCCGCGACCAGCCCGGGCCTCGGATCGCTGTCGCTAGGTAACGGAGCCCTGGGCAACGGGGCACCGCCGCCAGCCAACGGGGCGCTGTCGCCGACCCGCCCGCTCAAGACCCAGCCCAGCGGGGGCCAGCCCAGCGCGAGCCACCAGGACATCCCGTTCAGCTTCCCGAGCCCAGGCCGTGCCGGCGCGGCTGGGCCCGCTGGCACCACGGGACCCGGAGCCGGGGGAACCGCTGGTGGCCCGGACGCGCCGGGACCCGCGGACGCGCCATGGGATCCGGGTACCCTGGCGATCACTGACGTACCTGGCGGTCCCGGCCCTGCCGCCGCTGGGCCACCAGACCCCACGGGAACTCCGGGCACGCCAGGAGCAGCGAGTCCCGGCACCGCCCTCAGCTCGGCCCCCGTTGGCAGGCATGCCACTCCATCACCGCGGAGAATCGGCATCCCGCCCTTCCTCGGCCGGCAACACCCCCCGTCCGCCCAGGGCGAGCCCCCGGGCGCCCCGCCCGTAGCCGACCCGGATCCCCGTTCGGCCATGGGCAACCGTAAGGACGGAAAGGGCACGAGCACGGCCGACTTCACCAACAAGCCGGACGAGCCCAACGAAGGCCTCAGCATCATGCGCTGACTAGGATTGGGCTCCAAGGGTGTCAAGGCGCTTGAGGATGACGCCCTCGCGGAGCGCCCACGGGCAGATCTCCAGCTGCGTTGCCCCCATCAGGTCCATCATGGCGTCGGCCACGATGGCGCCGGCCACCAGCTGACCGGCCCTGCCCTCGGATACCCCGGGAAGCCGGGCGCGCTCGGCGCGGTCCATGGCGGCGAGCCGTTCGGCCCACACGCTGACGTCGGTGTCCTTGAGGAAGCGCTTCACGTAAGAACCCTCGCTGGACGGGGCGCCACCCGCGATCCTGGCGAGCTGCCGGAAGGTCTTGGACGTTCCGACGGCATGGTCGGCGGTACCCCTGCGCAGGAACCGGCTGGCCTGGCGGGCGATCTCGGCGCGCACGTGCCGGCGCAATGCCCGCACCTCCTCCTCCGGCGGCGGGTCGGCGGTGAACCAGTCCCGGGTGAGCCTGCCGGCCCCGAGCGGCAGCGACATCGCCACCTCCGGCTCCTCGTCCGGCCCGGCGGCTATCTCCAGGGAGCCGCCGCCGATGTCGAGGACCAGCAACCGCCCCGACGACCAGCCGAACCAGCGCCGTGCCGCCAGGAACGTCAGCCGTGCCTCGCTCTCGCCGGACAGCACCCGGATGTGCGCCCCGGTCCGATCGGTCACGCGGTCAAGCACATCTTCGCCGTTGACCGCATCCCGCACCGCGGACGTCGCGAACGCCATGAAGTCCTCGACTCCCTTGTCCTCGGCGATGCGCAGCGCTTCGGCGACAACGGCCTCCAGCCGCTCGGCAACCTCTCCGGACAGCCGGTCACCCTCCTCCAGCTGCGCCGCCAGGCGGAGCTCGACCTTGTGGGAAAACGCGGGCAGCGGCGGCGCCCCCGGATGGGCATCGACCACCAGCATGTGCACCGTGTTGGAGCCGATGTCCAGAACCCCAAGTCGCATGATTCGTATCCTCCCGATTTACGGTACCCGCGAAGATAGCGTCATGAGCATGCGCAATGGCGATGTTTCCTACTGGTGGCGGGCTCTCGGGGGCTTCCCGGCGCGGCGGCCGTCGCTGCCGGGACCGGAAGAGGCCGACGTCTGCATCGTCGGCGGCGGGTACACGGGCCTGTGGACGGCCTACTATCTCAAGGGCCTGCGCCCGGAGTGGCGGGTGGTGGTGCTCGAGGCGGTGTTCGCCGGGTTCGGCGCCTCGGGACGGAACGGCGGCTGGGTCACCTCCGAGCTCCCCGGTTCCCGTGCCCGCTACGCGCGCGGGCCGCGGGGCGTGGCGGGAGTTCGCGCCCTGGAAGCCGCACTGCGCGACACCGTCGATGAGGTCGGACGGGTCATCGCCGCCGAGTCCATCCCCGCCGACTTCGCTCGCGGCGGCCGCCTGTCCGTGGCCACCTCGCCAACGCAGCTCGCCCGGCTCCGCGACACCCTCAGGCAGCTGCGGGAACGCGGCGACGGCGAGGACATCTACGCGTTCCTCGAACGCGACGAGCTGGCGGAGCGGATCGCCATCGCGGGCGCGCTCGGTGCCCTGTACGCCCCGCACTCCGCGCGCATACAGCCCGCCGCGCTCGCCGCGGGGCTGGCCGACGCGGCCGAGCGGCGCGGCGTCGAGATCTACGAGGCGACGCCGGTGTCGGCCATCCTGCCCCCCGGCGCGCACGGCCACCAGGACACGGCCCCGGTCGCCAGGACCGCCTTCGGGGACCTGCGGGCGCGCAGCGTCCTGCGCTGCACCGAAGGGTTCACCACGCGACTGCCCGGCCAGCGGCGCACCCTGTTGCCCATGAACAGCTCGATGGTGGTCACCGCGCCCCTCCCCGCCGATACCTGGCGGCAGATCGGCTGGGACGGCTGCGAGACGCTGTCGGACAAGGCGCACGCCCACGCGTACGCGCAGCGCACCGCCGACGGCAGGATCGCGATCGGAGGTCGCGGCGTGCCCTACCGGTACGGCTCCGCGACCGACCACCGCGGGGTCACCGACGAGCCCGCCGCCAGGGCGCTCGGGACTGCCCTGGAGCGCATGTTCCCGGCGGTCGCGGGTACGCCGCTGGCGCATGCGTGGTGCGGCGTGCTTGGAGTGCCCAGGGACTGGTGCGCGTCGGTGACCTACCACCCGTCCTCGGGGATCGGGTGGGCGGGCGGCTACACCGGGCACGGCGTCGCCGCCTCGAACCTGGCGGGACGCACCCTCACCGACCTGGTAGCCGGCAACTCCTCCGAGCTGACCGCACTGCCCTGGGTGGGGCACCGCTGGCGCTCCTGGGAGCCGGAGCCGGCCCGGTGGGCGGGGGTGCACGGGCTGTACGCGCTGTACCGCCTCGCTGACAGGCTCGAGGCCGACGGCGTCCCGGCCCGGGTGGCGGCGGGTGAGGCGCTCGCCAGGGCCGGGGACCTGATATCCGGGATTCCGTAAGGCCGGTCGTGGAAGATGGACGTGGACAGCCGCCACGATCCGTTCGGCATCATGGTTGTGGTTAGCGGTCTTCCGCCGGCCCGGCTCCGGCTGTAGCGTGCAGGGCATGCTGCTGCCCACATCACTGGTTGGAAGCTATCCGCAGCCGGACTGGCTGATCGACAGGGAACGGCTCGCCGGCCGGTTCCCGCCCCGGGTGCGCGCACGCGAGCTATGGCGCGTGGCGCCCGAATTCCTGGACGAGGCGCAGGATGACGCGACGCTGCTGGCGATCCGCGCGCAGCAGGATGCCGGGCTGGACATCCTCACCGACGGCGAGATCCGGCGGGAGAGCTACTCCAACCGGTTCGCCACCGCGCTGGACGGGGTGGACGTCGACAATCCCGGCACCGCGCTGGACCGCAGCGGGCACCCCAATCCGGTGCCCCGCGTGACCGGCGCGATCAGGCGGCGGCACTCGGTCGAGGTGGACGATGTTCGGTTCCTCCGGGCGAACTCGTCATCGTCCCGCCAGGTCAAGATCACCGTCCCCGGGCCGTTCACGATGGCCCAGCAGGCGCAGGACGACCACTACGGCTCGGTGGAAGCGATGGCGTTCGGCTACGCGGAAGCGGTGAACGAGGAGGTACGGGAACTGTTCGCCGCGGGCGCCGACATCGTGCAGCTCGACGAGCCGTACCTGCAGGCGCGGCCGTCGGAGGCCGCGAAGTACGGGGTGGCGGTCGTCAACCGGGCGCTGGAGGGCGCGACCGGCACCACGGCGGTGCACCTGTGCTTCGGGTACGCGGCGATCATCCACGAACGGCCGTCGGGCTACTCGTTCCTGCCCGAGCTCGCCGAGTGCGCATGCGACCAGGTCTCCATCGAGAGCGCCCAATCGGGACTGGACACGTCGGTGCTGGCCTCGCTGCCGGGCAAGACGATCATCCTGGGCGTGCTCGACCTGAGCACCGCCGACGTCGAGAATCCGCAGGTGGTCGCGGAGCGGGCCCGGCGGGCGCTGCCGCATGTTCCCGCCGATCGGCTCGTGCTGGCGCCGGACTGCGGGATGAAGTACCTGCCGCGCGACGCCGCGTTCGGGAAGCTGACGTCGATGGTCATGGCCGCGGCGCAACTGCGCGCCGAACTCGGCGGTTGAGGGTCTCAGACTCCATCGGGGCCGCGGTAGGGGCGCGGCCGCATCTGGGGAGAACCTACCGGGCGCGGGGACCCGCCCACCAGGCCGCCCCGCGGCGGACGCATGGAGGCCGGGACCGGGTTCGCCGATGTCGGGGCGACCCCCGGGGAGTCCCACGGCGCCCCGCCGGTCCGCGTCATGCCGACCGGCACCGCCCCCGCTGGCGGCGAGACCGCGGGTGCCGAGATCGTGCGAGCCGAGACCGCGGGTGCCGAGATCGCGGGCCGGGCAGTGGGGTCGTTCGAGGTCGCCCTCAGCTCGGCCATGTAATCGGTCGCCTCGGCTTCTTCGGCGTCGCCGGGGCGACGGCGCCAGCGGGACGGCACGAAGAGCGGAACGATCATCACCAGTCCGGCCGCGCCCAGGATCCCGTTGAACAGCAGGGCCTCCCATCCGGCCCCGAAGGCGTGCGCGCGCAGCGGGATGATCTCCACCGCCCGATTCACGTTGAGGAGGTACAGCGCCTGCCAGGCGATCGCGAACAAGCCGGGCAGTCCCGCGGCGAGCGGCGAGATCCGCGGCGCGGCGATCAGGATGCCCGCCAGCAGGCCCGCCCCGGCCAGTGCGCCCAGCGCGGCCAGCACGCTGGTGGTGGATAGCAGGGCACCGCCGTGCGCTGGCAGCGCGGACAACGGCGCGTTACGTGCGACGGGCGGCCTGAGCAAGCGCACGTATCCCCAGGCTCCGGCGAAGAACATCGCGAGAACCATGACGACGGCCAAGAACATCCCGGTCAGGTGTCGCATGAGGGGTGACCTCCGTCCAGCGGATCGGGACAACGACGACATTTGACGACATTTGCTGAAATATGCTGAGATAAAAGCGTTACCTTGCCAGGCGATAGTACCTACAACACTCCTTTATAGTGCGAATTTTCGTAAAAACGGATGAGCCATGCGCTGCCCGTTACAGCACCCGTTCACGCCGTGGGGAATGCGGCCGGTTAGTCGTTCCTCGCGACCTCCGGGCCGGTGATGCGGGCCAGCAGCGGGAAGGTGGCCGCGATGATGCCGAGGGACACAATGATCCCGCCCGCTGTGAGGAGGTAGTACGCCAGTCCGGGAGCGACCATGGCGTGCTGCTGCGCCTCGGATGCGTACATCGCGGCGGCACCGAAGCCGGTGCCGATCGCGATGGCCGCGACGGAGAGCAGCGGGACCGCGCCTTCGAGCGCGACCACGTGGCGCAGCGTGGTGAGCCGGGCGCCGGTGAGCCGGAGCAGGCTGAACGGCCGCTTGCGGTCCGCGAGCCCGGCCGCGATGCCCGCGGCGAGGGTGCAGCCGGCGATCAGCAGGCTGATCAGGATCACCACGTTGGCGAGCTGCTGGTAGGCGTTGTCGGTGGAGTTGTCCTTCGCGACGATGTCGCCGATGGTGGATGGCGAGGTGACGGCGGGGTACGCGTGCGCGTTCTCGAGCACGGTCCTCGCCTGTTCGACCGCCGACGTGGTCCCGTTCGTCGCCACGTCGACGGCGTCCACGCCGAGGGTGCCCAACCGCGCGACGGGCACGCTCGCGGCCGGCCAGGTGATCGCGGTGGCGTCAATGTTGGCCAGGGGGCCGTTAAACCCGTCCGAAGGGAACGCCACCGCCGTGGCCCCGCCCGGGCAGCGACCGAGGGCGGGAACGGTTGCCAGCTGGGCGCACGAAACCACGCCGGCCGGGACCGGGGTGACACTGCCGCCGTGGTGGACGCTGCCGCCGTGGTGGACGCTGCCGCCTGGGGTGATGCCGCCGCCCCCGTTGATGCCGAACTGCTGGACGCCGAGACCATGAAATCTCCCGGGGATGGTCAGCCCCGGATCCGCGCGGACCACGAGCGCTCCCCGGACGCCGGGAATCCGGTTTAGCCGGGCCGTCAGCGACGCGGCGGGCGCGGCCGGCCCGGGGGCCGATACGCCCTTGCCCACCATTCCCGGGCCGCTGACGTTGGCCATCTGGCTCGATACCGAGACCTGGGCCGTCAGCATGTTCGATTCGGCGGCGCTGCCAAACCGGGTGAGGTTCTTGGCGTTCTGCGTGCCGATCGCCACCGTGGCCACGGTGGCGACGAGCAGCGCGAGCACCAGGCCGCTGACGGCACGGAATGCGGCCCAGGGGTCGTCGGCCAGGCTCCGGGCGGCGATCAGCGTGCCCGGGCGGCTGGTCCACCGGGCCATGGCCATGGCCGTGGCCATGGTGACCCACGGGCCGGCGATGAACAGCCCGACGATGATGAGCGCGAAGCTGGACACGAAGGCCTGGATCTGCCCGGGGATCGACGCCGGATGGCCGTGGACAGCCCAGAAGCCCAGTTCGGCCAGGCCGAGCAGGAGGGGCAGGACGCGCCACGCCCGCGGTGGCTTCGGTGTCTGGCGGCGGGCGACGCCGAGCGGAGAGATGTGCACTCGGTGCAGCGCCAGCCGGGCCGCCACGGCGGCGGCGGCCGGCACGCCTATCGCGATCGCGAGGACTTCCGGCAGGCTGAGCGACAGCTCATTGGGGAAGAATGGCTGGCCGATGAACGGGATGCCCGATACCGGGACGCGCAGGCCGAAGAAGATCCCGAACCCGGCGACCACCCCCGCCACGGCGGCCGTGGTCGATTCCACCGCCGCGAGCAGGGAGACCTGCCTGCGGGTCGCACCGGACAGGCGCATCGCCGCGAACCGTTCCTCACGGCGAGCGGCCGACAGCCGGGTGGCGGTGGCGATGAAGATCAGTACCGGCGCCAGGATGGCCAGCGCGACGACGGACAGGATGAGGTCGGTACCGCTCGCCGGGATGCCCATGTCGGCCGGCATGTAGGGCAGGCCATGGGGGTTGACCGTGCGACCTCCCAGACTGCTGGGAGCCGTCGTGGAGATCGACGTTACCTGCACGCTGCCTGGGGTGCTCGCCAGCTGCGCCGGGGTGCGCCCGACGACGATGACCAGTGAGCTCGGTGACGGCAGCCCGGCCTCGCCGATCATGCCGGCCAGGTGGCCGGGGTAGCGGTCGGCCAGCTGGCTGGCCGGGGTGCTGCGGAGCAGCGCGGCGAGAGCGGGGGAGGCGTAGTACTGGCCGGGAGCCGGGTCGCGGGTGATGCCCGGCGGCACGGGGGACGAGGCACCGGTGGCGGCCACGTCGAAGCGGCTGATCGTCTGGCCGTTGAAGGTGTCGCTGCCGGGGTGCCACCACAGCGGGGCGGCGCTCGTCGCCGGACCCGGGGGCACCCACTCGGTGCCGGTCCAGAACCACGCGTGACGCCCGTTCCAGGTGCTGACCGCGTTGGTCGCGGCCACGGCGGTCAGCAGCAGGCCGACGCCGAGCCCGACCGCGATCGCCAGGATGATCAGCCGGGTAATCGCCTCGCGGCCGCCGCTGACCACCAGTCGCAGCCCGAGCCCGATCACGGCTGGGCTCCGGTGAGCGTGCCGACCCTGCCGTCCCTGACGACGACCTCGCGGTCGGCGTAGGCGGCGACCCGGGCGTCGTGGGTGACCAGGACGACGGTGGTTCCGTGCTCGCGGGCGGCGGCGACCAGCAGGTCCATCACCAGTTCCCCGGATACCGAGTCCAGCGCCCCGGTCGGCTCGTCGGCGAACAGCACCTCAGGACCGGAGACCAGGCCGCGGGCCAGCGCGACGCGCTGTGCCTGCCCGCCGGACAGCTCACCGGACCTGCGGTGCTCAAGCCCGTCCAGGCCAAGCGCGCGAAACCACTTCCTGGCCGCCGACATTGCCAGGCCGCGGCGGGTGCCGGACAACAGCAGCGGGAGGGCGACATTCTCTTCCGCGGTCAGCTCGGGAACCAGCTGGCCGGACTGGAACACGAACCCGAACCGCTTCCGGCGCAGCGCGCTGCGCCGGTCGTCGCCGAGGATGTCGAGCCGCGCGCCTTCGAACCAGACCTCGCCCTCATCGGGGAGGACGATGCCAGCCAGGCAGTGCAGCAGGGTGGACTTGCCGGAGCCGCTCGGCCCCATGACCGCGACGATCTCGCCCTGCCGGGCACTCAGCGAGGCCCCGCGCAGCGCGGGCGTTTCGCCGAACGTCTTGACCAGGTTCCGCGCCTCGACGATCGTCGCGGTTCCGCGCGCCGCCGACGTGCCCGGGGCCGTCGTGCCGGGGGTCGTGCCGGGCGCCGGACCAGCGGGAAGGTCCGCGGTCATTGGCCTATCGCCCGCGCGACTAGGTCCAGCCGGGCCGCGGTGTGATCGATCCATCGAAGGTCAGCCTCCAGTCGGTAGAGCGCATGGTCGGCGAGCAGCACGCTGAGCGGGTCTCCGCTCTGCTTTAGTTCGGTGAGCTCACGCATCCGCTGCAGGTGCGCCGCCCGCTGCGCGTCCAGGTAGCCGTCGGCCGGCCGGCTGAGCATCAAGGCGAGCACGACCTTGGCGAACAGTTCGCTTTGCAGGTCCGGTTCCGGCGGGACCGGCTCGGCTAGCCACTTCTCGACGTCGGCGACGCCCTCATCGGTAATGACGTACCGCCGCCGCTCGGGTCCGGCCCCCTGCTCGACCGGGCCGGGGGCCGCCTTCCCGTCCCGGGCCAGCCGCGACAGCGTCGCGTACACCTGGCTGTAGCGCAACGGCTTCCCCTGGCCGAAGTACGCGTCGTAGTCCCTCTTCAGGTCATATCCGTGGCTTGGGCCCCGCTCAAGCAGCCCAAGCAGTGTCAGCGGAACACTCATAACCGAGAGAATACACCAAGAGTATTCTCTTAGGAAGTAGTTCCAGGCGAGCGGAATCCGGGAGCATCTGCCGTCCGACCGTCCAGTGTGGCGCTCTATTCGGAACTGACGTGTTGCATCATGGCATCAATAAAATTATGATATGAAGCCATGAGGACGACTGTCACCTTGGATGACGATCTCGCGGTGCGCTTGGAGGATTACCGGCGGCGGTTCGGGGAGAGTTTCAAGCGTGCCCTCAACCACGCGCTGCGGGTAGGGCTCGGCCAGTTGGAAGGGGAGGCCGAGGTGACACACGAGATACGGCGCACCGAGCCGCTCCCGCTCGGCCGCCGGATCGGGGGGAGCATCGACAACGTCGCCGAGGCGCTGGCGATCGCCGAGAACGAGGACTTCCGCTGATGTACCTAGTCGATGCCAATATCCTCGTCTACTCCACCGATGCCGCATCGGAGCATCATGACGCGGCCAGGGACTGGCTGGACGAGCAGACGGCCGGGCTACCGCGGTCGGTCGGCCTGCCCTGGCCCAGCCTGCTCGCCTACCTGCGCCTGGTCACCAACCCCCGCATGTACGCCCCGCCCGCCGACGCCGCCGATGCCTGGCAGCGCGTCGAGGACTGGCTGTCGAGGCCTGCCACCTGGATCCCCGCCCCGGGAGAGGGCCACCAGAAGGCACTCGGCGAGATCGTCGCGTCCGCGCGGCCGACCGGCAACCTGGTCCCGGACGCGCACCTCGCGGCACTCGCCCGCGAGCACGGTCTCACCGTCGCCTCCACCGATTCCGACTTCGCGAAGTTCAACGGCGTGCCCTGGCTAAACCCCTGCAACGCCACAGGCTAAGGCCTGCCCCCGGCCCCCGGCCCGCGGGTCCGTGCGGGTCGGCTGTGGCGGGCTGGTTCTTTATGCCGAACGGATCGTGGCGACTCCCCCCGTCCCCAGTTCCCGCTCCCCTATGCGCAGGCGACGTTCAGCCGAACTGAGCGACTGGCTCAAACAGGATCGCGGGTGAAGCGCTTGACGAAGACCGAGCGCCTCAGGAAGAGTTAGCCCACGGCGACGATCGGTCGCCGAGCCGTGGAACATCCGCCCCAGCCGGGGTTCCGCTGGCGAAGGGGATTCGCCCTCCCGGTCATCGATGTCGAGCCATCTTCCTGCACCGCGTCGCTGGGGGACGAGGGTGTCAAGGGGAGGCTTGTCCATGACCAGGGATGCCAGCTTCAAGAAGGCTGTCCGGCGCCACGCCGGGGAGACCGGGCAGCGCTACACCGAAGCGCTCACCGATCTCGAGGGCCTGGGCACGCGGATGCACCACGAGCCGGCTCCCGGGCGGCTGCTCGCTCACCTCCGGGAACGGTACGGCATTGACCCGGTCGCGGCGACCAAGCTCAGCGTGCACAAGACCTACGTGTTCCGCATCGACCGCAAAGACGGCGGCCCGTGGGTCGCCCGCGCCTTCCCTCCCGCCCGCCCGCGGTCCGGCGCCGAGGGCGACGCCGCCGTCCTCAGGTTCCTGGAACGGCAGGGCTACCCCGCCGAGCGCCTGGCGGCCGACGATGCGGTATCGGACTTCGATGGCAGCGCGGTCCTCGTGACGCGGTTCGTCGAAGGCGGCCAGCTCCCGGACGGCCCGGAGAAGTTCGCCATGATGGGCGAGCTGCTCGGACGGCTGCACGCGCTGCCCTGCGACGATTCCGCCAGCCGCCCCGGCGGGGCCAGCGGCGAGGACGCGAGCCGGGAGGGCGCGCCCCGTCAGGACCTGCTGGCCGCCCTGTCGTTCCTCGACGCCATCGACACGAAGGTCGCGGCGGGCGAGCGCGAGCGATTCGAGCACCTTCGCGACCTGGTACGCTCCGCCGATGACGGTCACGGCCTCCCGGAGGGCTTGCTCCACGGGAACCTCCTGCACGCCCCCGATCACGCCATCCTGACCGACCACGGGCCAGTCGCGATCAACTGGAAGGCCTCCGGGCGCGGACCGCGCCTGGCCGACCTCGCCTACCTGATCTGGGGCACGGGCTCGTGGAACCCGCGCCAGCCGGACCAGGAGCGGATCGGCGCTGCCATCAGCGCCTACCGCCGGCACGTCGAGCCGACCGACGACGAACTCGACCGGCTAGAGGCGGTCATGTACATCCGGCCGCTCTACCTCGCCTGCTTCAGCTACCGCCGCGCCATCACCAACGGCTCGGCGTTCAATGAGTGGTGGTTCATCGAACCACCTGAATACTTCAGCTCCACCGCTGCTGCGGTCCGATCCGCGCTCCGCCGGTAGGCCGCCGCGCCGTGTAGCCCGCGTCCTTCCCGGCATCTGAAATCTGGATCTGACCCTCTTGCCCTCTTGCCCTCTTGCTTCATCCGAATCATGACCCACCTTCGGGTTGTTACTCTTCGGATACCTGGAGGCACGCTTTACCGTCAGGCTTCACTGGGTTGGCCTGATGTATTCCGATCCCCGGCGTTCTCCGCGCAGCTCAAGCTTTCCCTCCCTGGCCAGGCGCCGCAGCAGGCGGCTAGCCTGGTCCGGGGTGAGCGAGCACAGGTCGGCGGCCTCGGTCCGGGTGATCTGGCCGTGGGCGTCGACGTACTGCAGGACCATCTGCTCTTGCTGCAGTGGCTCGAAGCCACGCACCCGTACGTACCCGGCCGGGGCGTCGAGCACGCGGTAGACCGCAGCGGACAGGTGCCAGCTTCGGCCCTTCCCCTCGCCGCGTGCCTGTATCCAGCCCCGTTCGACCATGCGGGCCAGGATGTTGCGGGTCTCCGCGTCGGTCCGCTGCACGACCCGGGCCAGCTCCGGGGTGGTGGCCCGGCGCTCCCGTACCAGTTCCGCGAGCACCTGCAGCTCCGCGAGGCGCAGCGGCGTCCCTTGCTGGTTCTCCTGCTCAAGAACCCACCGTGTCATGGACAGGTTGGCCGGGCCGCCCGGAAGGACAGCGGCAACATGGGCATCGGAGCTTCTCCCGTAATCGGGTGCCGGCCGGCCTACCCGGAGTTGCTCGGCGAACATCCGGTTGATCCCCCGCCCGGTCCGCTCGACCAGGCCGGTGCGCTTGAATGCGTCCGCGAGCAGCGGGCTGCGCGGATGCGGCGGCGCGACGAGCAGGTTGTCCACCCGTATGCCGGCCGGGAAGCCCCCGGGGCTGGAGATCTCCAGCTGCTCCTCGCTCCACTGCACGTGGACAGCGCCGCGCTGCGTGTAGTCCCGGTGAATGAGCGCGTTCGCCAGGGCCTCGCGGAACGCGGTCTCGGAATAGGTGGAGATCGCCACGCGAAACAGCCCGAACTGCAGTTCCTCTTCCGCGTTCCGGGCCTGGAACCGGCTGAACATCTCCTCGGCAAGCCGCAACAGGGGGTAGGGGAGGAAATCGTTGACTTCAACCTCAAGTCCCCGGAGCACCTGGAACGCCGCCTCGTGCGTTGGCAGGAAGCGCCGCAGCGCCTCCGATCGCCCGAACAGCAGCAGTGCTCCCGCCGTGACCTCAGCCTCGGCCCGCACGAGCCCGAGCGCGCTGGCGATCTCCCGGTCAGACAGCGACGCCAGCAGGCGGTCGGCCCGGTCGCCGGCGGTGGCGGTCAGCCGCCGAAGGCGCTCGAATTCCAGGGGTCAAGGTCATCCCACGCGGCACCCCCGATGCGCAACCCCGCCCAGTCCACGGCACCGCGATCTACCTCGTGAGCGAGCATCTCATGGGCATGGTAGGGGACACAGGTCGGCCGCCCGTCGCCAGCGATCGCCCGCCGGACGTAGGTCCCTTTCGTCGTCCCCACCACGCGCGGGCTATCCGGCACCTCCACAACCAGGACTTCCGCCGCCCCGATCCGGACGATCCCGGCGATCACGGAAAGCGCAGGCTGGGTCATGTTCGCGATCAGCGCCTGGACCCGCAGCGGGTCGGTTCGCCCCGCCTCATGCCGGGGCCGCGCGCCGCTGACCGTCCCGTCGTCCTCGACGCCGACCAGAAGCACCCCACCGGTCCCGTTAGCCAGGCACACCACTGCCTCGACCAGGTCACGGTCGTTAAGCCGTTCCCGCTGCTCGCCCTTGAACTCGACTTCATAGGTCTCCCCGCCAGCGACCCACTCCGCGACACGCGCAGGCAAGTCCGCTGCCGGGTCCGGCGGCATCTCCATGCACCAGCTCCTTATGCGCGGAGTTATGCGACACTAGCGTCATCATATCGTCTTCGCTCATAACTTTGCGCGCGTGCGCATAACAGCTCTCGCCACCCGGCCGCTGGCGCGATCCGACAGCAGCAACAGTAAGGGAATTCGAAACGTGGGCGAGTTGCCGCCGATGAAGAACCGCAGGTAAAGAGGCGACGAGCGGTGGGGTAATCACCGCAGACCCGGGTCCGCATCCGGAACCCGAACCGCCGCATGGCCGCGAACGCATCCCGACCTTATATATTAAATCTATTTACCATGATGTAATTACATATTACAGCGGCAGTGTGACCAGCATTGGGAAGCCTGAAAAGCTTCACAATCGGACCGAAGAGTGGGAGTCCCTGACCGGCTTCGTCGGGGATCCCGATCCCGGCGTGGTTCTACGGTCCCCACATGGGGGATCTGGCTCGAAGCTGGTGCGCCGACTACGCTTCCGCGGAAACGCTCGGCGGCCTGCCCAGTTCCTGCGATCCTGCGGTAGTCGCCTGCCGAGAACACAAAAGAACCACGAGATCGACGTGGTCGTCCGCGCCGAAACACCGCACGCCCCGAGCCGGGTCCTCGCCATCGGCGAAGTCAAGACCACCGACCCCCGGGTTGGCCTTAACCAGCTCCGGCGCCTGGAGCACATCACCGGCCTGCTCCCCGCCGCCGCCCAGGCCGATGAGCCGAAGCTGCTGCTGTTCTCCCGCCACGGCTTCACCCCGGACCTCGCGGCCGAAGCCGCCACCCGCCATGACACCGAACTGATCGACCTCGACCGCCTCTACCACGGCGACTGAAACCGGCGGCGTACACCACGCGAATCATAGTGATTGGATCGGAGCTCGCAGGTTAGCGATGGTAGGCCCTGACCTTACCGACGACAGGGCTCGCGGGCGGATTGAACGGGTCGGGACTGCCGGTCAGTATCCGTATTTCTCCGCTTGGGTGCGGTACTCGTCCACTCGCTTGCGGATGGCGGGCGGCAGGTCGGCGTCGAGCCCGGCGGCGAAATCAAGGTAGCCCCGGTGTCCGGGCAGAGCCTTCAGGCACGTGGAGATGAGTGCCGCGGCCCCATCCGTGTCGCCGCGCCGCTCCGCGATCTTCGCGCGCAGGAAATCGCGGCCCGGTCCGGCGAGCCCGGGACTGTTCGCGATCCGGTCCAGGAACTCGTCCTCGGGAGTGCCCGCGAAGCGTTCGATGAGAATGTCGTGCCATTCCTCGAGATTGTCCGTCCGCTCGTCGCGCCGGTAACTAGGCGTACTGGACGTCGCGTACCAGATCTGCTGGCTCGCGTCCTTCCGGCGGACCGGTTCCAGCGCCGTCACGTACGACTCGGCGAAGGACCGCCACATGTCCGGTGTCGTCAGCAGCCGGGCAAGCACCTCGGCGAGAGACGTCTCCTTCTCCGCAACCTGACCGTAGCCGCAGCGGGTCCAGCCGTACTCCTGTTCCCAGCGGATGAGCTGGGCGGGCACGCGCTGGGTGAACGCCGGCACGCCATCGTGACGGAGGATCGAATCCCAGAGTGCGGCCACGGCGTCTGAGACCACGAACTTGGCCGCCTCAACCGGGTCGTCGGAGTGGAAGTAGTCCCAGCTTTTCATCTCGATGGCCAGGTCGACGATCTTCCCGATCGCCTCCTGCGCTGGCCCGGGCTCGCTGGCCGCCAGCGCCGCCAGGGCACCGGTCACCAGCCGCTTGAAAGTAAACCGCCACTTCGACCGCTCCGTGTGGTGCACCCGCCGGTCCCCGGCCATGTAGGCGCCGGACTTGGCCAGTTCCACGAACTCAGTTACTTCCGCCAGGATCGCCGACGGATCGGGCACCTGGTTCTTCGGCTTTACCTTCGGCTGCTCGGGCGGGCGGAACTCGTCCTCGATACGCATCCGAACCTGAGCGGTCCCGCGCCAGTACACGGTCCACAGCGCCTTGCGCAGACGCGTCTCGTCGAGCGGCGCCATCGCGGCATAGAACTCGTCACGGTTCATCCGGTTCGCGGGCATGGAACCCGATCGTAGAAGGTGTCAGCGGATTCTGCCGGGCGAAGCCTGATACGGCACGTGAGCAGCGTGTACTGGTTGCCCGGACATCGAAGGGCAGGCCGTCGGCGCCGTCAGCCACGTAGGCATCCGCGATCACACTCATGCGGGTGATTCTGGCAGTCTTGTCATAAGGGAGCCAGCCCTCACGCGTCAGCCTCGACGAAAAACGGGCCGCGCTGCGGAAGCTGGGGGATGCCCTCGACTGAGGACGTTGCCGTCAGCCCACCGCAAAACGCCCCGCGCGGAGAAATCTGCCGGGGCGTTTTAGCTGGTCAGAAGTGGTGGTGGTGGTCAGGGGCGGGGTCGAACCGCCGACCTTCCGCTTTTCAGGAGGTTTTTCCTCACTGTGACCACTTTCGGCTACCAGTGGCGTGAGCCCCATCCGCCCGCATAATGGCTGGTCAGAGCTAACAAGGCCCATTCTAGCAGCCGTGCCGCCGTATGCCAGGTTGTGCCGCTTCGTCCGTGGGTTTCCTGTGGGATCCGGCCCCCGCGGGCGCCGGTTGTGGGGATTCTGTGGGGGCACCCACAGGCCATGGGCTGCCGATCCGGGCGACCTGTGCGCTGGGTGCGGACGGCTGCTAGCGGCCACGGACTCTGTCCGCGGGGCTTCTTACCCCGCGCCAACGGCACCATCCTGAACGCGTGTCACGGCGAGGCCACCGCCATAGGGCCGTGCGGCTAGCCCAGGAGTTGCGATCCTCGCTCGCTCCGGAGAGCGGGCGCCGTTCGCGGTGGCCGAGAATCGCAACCGCAACCAGGGCAAGCCTGCGAGCCACGTGCTGTGTCCCGCAGCAGTGGCGATCGCCGATCGCGGTGGCCGAGGGTCGCAACACGTGCTCCTCAAAGGCGCGTAAAAGCGAGCGGCCCTCTGCCGGAATTTCAAGAATCGTGCACGACCATTTCAACCGACTGATCATGACATGACCATTCATAGCTGCCCGGCTGCCGGACCCGAGCGCTGGCTTTCTCATTCGAGGCACACACGTTAAGGTGATGAGCCGTACTGAAAACGATTCTCAACGATCCTGACTTGAAAGCTACAGCAGAAAACACCGTCGAGCCTGCCAATTCCTGGAGCTCTTCATCGGTCATGTCAGCCACCCGAAGCGCGGTCGACCCCGGAGCCCAGATCGACCCTTTGCTTACCAGCGCATCACCGCTGACCGTGATCTCCGCGCCGCCATCCAGGTAAATAACGAGCGCCGCACTGCGGACAACGGAATCGACATGTTCTCCGCGAAGATTCAAGATCCAGCGATCGTCAAGTTCCCGGAACATTACCCCCTGCCGCCTCTCATAATCGCCCGGCAGATATTCACGATTGAGCGAAGAGGGGACCTCAGGGGAGAATCATGGACGAGTCAAGGCCGATCTCATCGACATCCCTCAGTACTCTCGCGATGAACCCGTTGAGCATCGTGACCATATCGGCCTGCGCAACCGGCTGGCTTCTCACCCCGGGCACGAAAACGGATCCGAGTGACCACCCCCGCGGCGTCGCGATGACCTCGACGGCGCCAGCCTCTTCGAATGACATCGAGGAAAACGCGAAGTCGCTAGCGCCATCATCTAGCGATGCGATCCAGCGGGCCAGTTCACGGGCCAGTTCCGCGACCGGGAATGCTACCTCACTGTAAATTACCTCACCGCGGTCCAGGATCTTAAGGTCCGCCTCGATGTGGACCAGGAGATCGGGAAGGGCGCGCACGCTCAGGTCTTTCGCGTTGAAATTACTGTACGTGATCTCCGCCATGTCACCCTCCTCCGGCGTTGACCGGGAACGCGTTGATCACGCGGCCATCATACGTGACGATCGCCCTGATGGCGGTCTGCCCCTTCGTGCCGACGGCACGCCCGAGGTCCGTCTCGACCTTGAATGTCCCCTCGACGTTATTCTCGCTGATAACCGCGTCCTTCGACTTGAGCGCCTCGGCAATCCAGGATTGCGCTTCGCTTTTATCGCTGGTCGCGAATTTAGCGTACCGCCCGCCGGATGACGGCAGGTGCTTATCCTTCACGAAGATGTCTTCAGGATCATCTCCCGCCGCGGACGCGGCATCGCGTTCCGCCTGGAACGCCTCGTCGCCCGTGCTGACCCCCTCTGACTCCTCGGCGCCCTCAGTGGCGAGATCGGCATCCTCGGCCGTATCGGCCTCGACGATGTCCATGGTGGGGGCGGCGTCGGCCGCGGACTCCAGGGTGGCGATGATCGCGTCCAGGGTGGCGATGATCCCGTCGAGGGCGTCGTTCAGGGCGGCGAGTGCGGGGGCGATCTCGGAGGCCAGCAGGCTGGTATCGATGTCCGCGGCCGCCTCGTCGGATCCGGAGCCGGTGAAGAAGGTCAGGGCGATCCCGCCGATCGCGACGGCGCCCGCGAGCCATCCCTTCCACCCCTTCAGCGCATGGGGGATGGCCATCTCCACGGCGTGGTGCGCCTGGTCGATCTGGGCTGCGTAGCCCTCGCACGCCTGGGCCAGCTTCAGGCACGCCTCGTAGGCCACGTAGAGCGGCCCGGCAGCGGGAGACCAGATCCGCCTGAAGTAGCCGGTCATCGCCTCGACCGACGCGGACGAGTTGAGGTCCGTGACCTGGGTGATCGCGCTTTCCAGGCCGCTGCCGGCGTCCTGGAGCGAGCAGGCCGCGCTCCGCAGGTCACTCGCGGCCTGCCGGAGCCGGTCCTGGTGGCCATTGGGGATCTTGTCCAGCGGGGGCGGCCAGGGCGGCGAGCCGGACCCCGCTGCCGACGGGATCCCCGGATCGGCCTGCCATACGTAGGGGCCGCACGGCATCGGGTAGGAGAACGGATCGCCATGGGACTGGTCCACCGCAGACCTGTGATCAGCGGCCAGCACGTTGTTCGCGGCCTGGGTCAGGCCCTGGCCCATGCCGTCAACGGAGGTGACGGCAGCGGTGAGCGCCCTGAACAGCGACTGCAGCGCCCTATCGAACGACGCGGCCCACTGCTTGCCGGCCTGGTCGTTGCCGGCCATCCCGCTGGTGATGCCGCCCAGCGCCCGCGCCAGCCTCTCCCGCGTGACGGCGACGTCATCGGCGCCGCGCAAGCACTTCTTCGCGCACTCGTAGAGGCTTTCCGGGGTGATGCGGATGCGGTAAGGCTGGCCCGCTCCGCCCGCGCCGCCAGCAAGCATTACCGCTCCCTGCTGAACATCGCGAGATTCGCCGCCTCGCACCGGGAGTAATTGCCGTGCGCTACCGCGATCGCCTTCCGCAGCCCCGCGAGCCGGCAGGCCATGTCCTCCGCTGAGCGGCGCCACAGCTGATGGGCAGCGTCGAACGCCTGGCGGGCCTGCCCGTCCCACTCGGACAGGGATCTCTTCAAGCCGGCGTCGAGTTCCTCAAGCGCCTCGTTCACCGCGGAATGGGTCCGGCTGAAATCCTCGTACGCCTGGCTCATCGTCCCTGAGTCTGCTTGCACAGGAAAGGCACCATCTATCACTTTACGTTACCATATCGATGCACCAGGCAATCAGTCAGGGTTGCCGACGTAACCCAGAAGGCGGCACGCCCGTTCTCAACCGTCACCGAATCAATAGGCACCATTACGCTACCTTCTGTCACGTTCAGGGATAGTACAGCGGCACCAGAGGCCTCGCAGCCGCTAAACGACCCTGAACGGACACACCCGGTAACCAGCAGTGAAAATATGACGGCCACCCTTAGGAACCCGGAACCCCCTAACCGCCGGCATAACGTCATACCCCCAGGCAGCGGCCACGCAATCGATTTAAAAACTAGTCACAGACAGTGACAAACTGTTGCATAAAGATCCCGCGGCGTATTAGCGTGCGGAGCCACGGGTCACCCACAGCAGTAACAATGGCACTCTCAGCCACTCTGCTGACGGCTGCCCCGCAGCCCCAGCCCCGCAAAACCAGCCCCCGTAAACCCATACGACACATCCCACTGCCCGAGCACTTCCAGGGGAGGTGGGCGGCTTGCACCCTCGGCAACCCCGCTCGCGATGCGAAACCACGATCCAGGCCCTGACCATCCCGGTCCCCCTCGGCCTGGAGCCGTTCCGCGAATGCCTCGAACGCCACCGGGGCAGGCCCGTCGACCTGATCCCGACGACGACAGCCAACGGGTGCTCCGGCCTGTGGATCGGAACACGGGACGCCGACTACATCTTCTACGAGCGCGACACCACCCCGCTGCACCAGCTCCACATCGTCGCCCACGAGGCAGGCCACATGCTCCTCGGCCACGCGGGCACCCCCATCGGCACCGAACAACTCGCCCGCCTGCTCTTCCCCGACCTCCCGGCCGCGCTCGTCCAGTCCGCGCTCGGCCGCTCGGCCTACACCGACGCCGAAGAGCACGAGGCCGAAACATTCGCATCGCTCCTCCTCGGCCCCGCCGCCCACCACCCGCCGACGCCGCCGAACCTCCCGCCCGGCACGGCAGCCTTCCTGGACCGCCTCGAAGACGCCTTCACCGCGCACCCACGCCACCACGGCACGCTGGTGAAAGAACAAGGAAGATGACCAGCACCGCCTTCCTCCTCATCGCGATGCTCGCCCTGGCCGCCGCCCTGATCAAGGCCGCCAGCATGCTCCGCGGGAACCGGCCGCCCGGCCAGGGCATCCTGCTCGTCCTGCTCCTCGCCCTCGCCATCGCGGCCGCCGCCCTGCCAGCCAGGGTCCAGCGCGCCGAGGGCCTCGCCTTCCACGACGCCGGCCGGATCCTGGCGAACATCACCACGATGGCCACCGCCTTCTCCATCCTCGCCCTGCTGATCACCCTCGGCACCCCGACCGCCCAGGCCCGGCCGAAGATCCTCCGCCGCCTCGCCGCCCTCATCCTCTGCGCCGCCGGCATGATCGCCGGGTTCGCCTGGGCATCACCCCTGCCCAAGACACCCGGAGGTTTCGCCAGCCTGTACGCCACCCACCCCGGCCTCCTGCTCTACACCGGCCTGTACCTCGCGTACTTCGCCGTCGCGCTCGCCGAACTCCTCATACGCTCGATCCGGTACGCGGCGCTCTCCCGGCAACGGCCGCTCCTGCGCGGCGGGCTCGCCCTCATGGGCCTCGGCTCGCTGCTCGGCCTGGCCTACATCGGCGAGAAGGCCTGGTACCTCATCACCCAGGCCACCCGCCTGCCACCGCCCCTCGCACCGGGCAGCCAGGCCTGCGGCCTCCTGTCACCCCCGCAATGCCTGTTCAGCGTCACCCTCCCGGCCACCGCCGTCGTCCTGGCCGCCGCCGGCGCCACCCTCCCCGTATGGGGAGAGACCCTGGCCGCGCCAATCCGCTACTACCGCAACCGGCGCACCCTCCGCGACCTGGAACCGCTATGGAACAGCATCCACGACGCATTCCCGCAGATCACCCTCCCCGGACGCGGCCCGCGACGGGACATCGCATTCCGGGTCTACCGGTGCGTCATCGAGATCCACGACGGCCGGCTCCTGCTCCGCCCCCACATGAGCCCGGACGCGAAAGCCGCCGCCGAGCAAGCCGCAACCGCCCGCGGGCTGCACGGCGATGACCTGCGCGCCACCATCGAAGCCGCGCAGATCGCCGCCGCCCTCCACGCCCGCGACCACGGCACGCCCGCCCCCGCCGCACCACCAGAACCGCACGCCCAACCCGACGACAGCAACATCTCCCGCGAGGCCGCATGGCTCGCCAGGGTCTCCCGCGCCTACAACACCCCCCTGGTCCGCGACATCGCCCGCCCATAACCCGTCAACCAACCACACAACCCATCATCCCGAACGGATGGAGCCGACTCCTCTAGCCCCATCCGCCTCGACCCTGCACGAAAGACGCCCGATCGATCCCCGTGTCTCCTCGTCTCTAGCCTGAGACACTCGGCTATCAGTACAGGTGTTGAGCATCAGAGATCGGCAGCCTGCGGCTAGTGTTCTTGGTGTGACTGAGCGCCCGATGCTTCCCCCAGATCAGTACGTGGCATCGCTGGCCCGCAAGCGGATGGGCGCGGCAGCGCTCTTCCGCGACCAGGAGGGACGCGTCCTCATCGTCAACCCGGCGGGACGAGGACCAGCGTCATCCCGGCACCCTACGGCACGGCGTTGAGCTGGGTCGGAGAGGGCTTCCCGAGCGACCGGTTCGTGACGCGCGCAAGGTGGGCGTCGAACGCCTTCCGAGCGTCCGGCGTGATCGTGGCCAACGCCACCATCGCGGTGAGCATGACGTCGCAAAGCTCGGCCTGGACGTCGTCCCAGGAATGGGTAATCCCCTTGCGGGGGTTCTGGCCCATCGTCCCGATGACTGCCTGGGTGACTTCGCCGGCTTCCTCGGTGAGCTTCATGATCCGGAGAAGCTTCTCAGTGTCCGGGGGAAGCTCGCTGTTCTCATCGAGCCAGCCGACGATCTCCCCGATCGCCACCCATGCGTCCTCCATGACCCAGCAGGCTAGCGCAGTGCGCAGCAAGCACGCTGGTTATCTGGCTTGCTGCCCAGGCCGCCTGCGGCGATGACTACCGGGGCCGGGGTGTTCTCCGGCATCGCGGGGTTCCTCTCGGGTAGCGTTGCGGAATGCGAGTGCGCGTGACGGGAATCGTGATCGAGGACGGCCGTCTGCTCCTGCTGAACCAGGACACTCCGGGCACCGGAAGGTCATGGAGCCTCCCCGGCGGCAAGCTCGAAGACGGGGAGACCCTCGCTGAGGCGCTCGTCCGGGAGATGAAGGAGGAGACCGGGCTCGGCATCGAGCCGGGCCGGCTCCTGTACGCATGCGACCACGTGCCGGCCCAGGTCGTGCACATGACGTTCGAGGCCCGCCGCACGAGCGGCACGATCGGCGACATCAAGGCCGGGGCCGACACGACCCCGATCCGGGGCGTGGAATTCGTCCCCGTGCCGAAGCTGACCTCGCTCGGCTTCAGCGAGCGGTTCGCTGAGCTAGTCACGACCGGGTTCCCCGGCGCCGGCTCCTACATGGGGCCGAAGTCCGCGATAGGCCTGTAGCACGCCCAGCGCCCCAACCATCCGACTGGCGGCGGCTTCGCAGCACGGCGGCTGCGTCCTGGCCGATGCCGGGGATGTCGCGGACGTCTGTGGTTAACTTCTTCAGCCGCGCGGTGAACTCGGCCCACGCGCCAGCGCTGAACGGCACGACGGGCCGGTCAGGCTGCCCGGCCTGCGTGGTGTCACGCACCAGCACACCGCCCCGACCGTTGCCTGCCTCCACGCAGCCACCGCCGTTGCCGCCGCTGAACGTGCTCTTGCGCCACCTCGGGTCTATGCTGTCCATCTCTCCTCAGCCACTCTCCGGATCAGGTCACGTGAGGGGCCGACCCTCAGCGCCACGTCCCTCACTCTGTCGAAGGTAAGTGCCATCTTCGCCACCGTTCGCGGGTGCTTCTTCGTCGCGCCCTCATCAGGTGACTCTGTGTAGACAATACCGGGCGAATTGTCCGCGAAGGTGGCGACGGCGAAACCGCCGAGAAGCCCAACGTAGGCCCCGGCGTCCTCGGGCACCACTTCAACGGTAAGCCCCGGGCGCTCCGACATCTCCACCACGTGCATGAGTTGCTCGTGCATGACCCGGGGCGATCCGATGCAGCGCCGGAGCACGCTCTCATCGATCACGGCGTGGAACGACGGTGGCGAGTCACGCTCGAAGATTGCCTGCCGCGCCAGTCGCGCCTCCACGTCGGTCTCCATGCTCGTGGTCACGGGCGTTATCGCGCTCCAGGCGCGGAACAGGGCACGGATGTAGCCCTCCGTCTGGAGCAGGCCTGGGATGAGCAGCGGCTCGAACCACCGGATGTAGGCGGCTCTCTGCTCGCCCTTGACTACCCAGTCCTCGAACCAGCTCCGGAACTGCTCACCCCAGTTTCCCGATTCCTCCTTGAAGCGGCTGAACCATCCGTCCTTGTCCGGAAACGCGCCGTCCAGAAGCTGGACCATCCTCTCGTCTACATCGGACTTCCCGTTCTCGATCCGGGAAACCACGCTCGGATCAACGCTGAGCATGGCAGCCAGCTCAGGCTGAGACATCCCGGCCTTGTGCCTCGCTCGCCGTACTTCCGCCCCGAAGTGCGCCGCAGGGGATTCGCCAGGGTTTAGTTCTCGTTCACGCATGCCCGACTCCGAACCTTGATGATCTTGCACGAACATGAACGCATATCACTTCGCCTTGCTCAATTAATGCCATTTTTACAGTGAGCTTGCAGGCTCACCCCGTCAAGATGGAACCATTTGCAGCTGCGTTGCGATGCTTGGTTCAAGGCAGCCCCCCGGGCTGCCGCCCCAGCAGCTACGCGCAAGGGCGGCGAACAGCTATGAGCAGCACGCGAACCCCCCAGCGGGCCGAGCCGACGCCCATCACGGGTGCTTCCCGCAGGTACCCCGGCGACTTGCAGGCGCCGGGGGAGGCCCGGATGCTGGCCCGCGCCCAGCTCGCAGTGTGGGGCCTGCCCGAGCTGGCCAGTGACGCCGAGTACGTCGTCTCGGAGCTGGTCACCAACGCCGTGGCCCACGCCGGGGGCGGCGACATATGGGTGGCGCTGAAGCTCACGCCCTGGCACGTCGTCGTCCAGGTCACGGACCAGAGCCCCAGCCCGCCCGCGCTCAGGCCAGGCCCCGGCCCCGGCGGCGAGGCGGGACGCGGACTGCACATCGTCGCCGAGCTGTCCGAGGAATGGGGCTGGCATCCCTCCCAGGTACCGGGGTGGAAGAAGGTCGTGTACGCGAGGATCGCGAGATAACGCTGAGGCTCCCGTTGGTCCCGCGATGTGAAGCCGCCACGCTCGCGGGGGCAGGCAGCACTGTCCTCCGCGCTACTGGACACAGCCTGCCACCGCGTGTGTGATAACTGTGCAAGACCATGATGGTGGAGGTATCTCGCGACATGGCTAACGATCTCTCCGCATGCGCCGGGCAGTTCCCGCTGGAGGAGGAGCACGGCACCGGGCAGGCAGCAGGAGACCCGGTGCGCCCGTTCGGGCTGCGCTACGCGACGGCCGTTCCCGCTTCCGCGATCGCCAGCATCGACTTCTCGGGGATCAGGTACGACGAGGAGCAGCAGATCGCGGTTGTCACTGATGACGACGGCACGCTGATCCCGGCGATGAAGCACACGTCGACCCGGACGAAGACCTCTACGGCCAGCCACGACCGCCAGGGGGACGACAGCGATACCGACGCGACCGGCACGTGACCGGCCCGGTGGTGCTGGTAGTCACCCACTGGTTCGACCCGACCGCCGATGTCGTCGTCGGGGAACTCGGACGCCGCGGTGCCTGGGTCTTCCGGTTCGACGCCGCCGATTTCCCGCGCCGGCTACGCGTGACGGGAACGCTGGGACCGGACGGCTGGGCGTGCGCGCTAAGGCTGGGAAGCAGGCATGCTGAGCTTGCTGACGTGAGCGGGATCTACTTCCGGCGGCCGACCAGCTTCTCGTTCGGAACCCTGCCGGAACCGGACGCGGCCTGGGCGCGCGAGGAGGCGCGGGCCGGCCTCGGCGGCCTGCTGATGGCCCACCAGCGGTGGCTGAACCACCCGCACCACCTGGGCTATGCCGAATACAAGCCCGTGCAGCTCGCCGAGGCGGCACGGGCAGGGCTGCGCGTGCCGAAAACGCTCATCACCAATGACCCGGGACGGGCACGGGAGTTCACGGCCGGCCTTGACCAGGCGGTCTACAAGCAGATGTCCGCTGTCAGGCCGCCGGGGGACGGGGAGCCGCAGATGCTGTACACGTCGGTCGTGGAGGAGAAGCACCTGGCCGAGGACGGCGGGGCCGTCGCCGCCACGGCGCACATGTTCCAGGAACGCATCCAGGCTGACTACGCCGTGCGCCTCACCGTGGTCGATGACCGGATGTTCGCCGCGGCGATCCGCGGAAGTTCCCCGCGGGCTTGCCTAGACTGGCGGTCTGAGCAGGACAAGCTGACGTACGAGCCGGTCACGGTCCCGGAGGACGCGGCGCGCGGCACGCGGGCGCTTATGCGCGCGTTCAGCCTGCGGTTCGGCGCCTTCGACTTTCTCGTCACCGATGACGGCGGCTGGGTGTTCCTGGAGGTCAACCCGAATGGGCAGTGGGCGTGGATCGAGCAGGCGACCGGCATGCCAATCGCCGCGGCCATCAGTGACGCTCTCACCAGCTCAGGCCCGTTGACGTGAGCGCGCACGCGGCTGCCGCGCGGGATGAGCGCGAGTTGCTGGCAGCAGGCCTGGAAGCGTCCGGTGCCCTGCGGTCGCGGCGGTGGACCGGGGCGTTCACGACGGTGCCGAGGCACGTGTTCGTCCCGAGGTTCTACGCCGGCCCCGGGGAGGACGGCGAGTACGAGCTGCTCGACGGGACCGATCCCGGGCAGCGGGAACGCTGGCTGGCCGAGGCCTACCAGGATGAGCCGCTGCCAACCGAGGTGGAAGATGGCGGGGCCTGGCGGTCCTCGTCGTCACAGCCGTCGCTGATGGCCCGGATGCTGGAGGCCCTGGAGGTCACGGGCGGGGAACGGGTCCTGGAGATCGGCACCGGAACCGGCTACAACGCCGCCCTGCTGTGCGAGGGGCTGGGCAGCGGCCGGGTGGTGAGCATCGACATCGATGCCGGGCTCGTCGAAACGGCGCGCGGGCGGCTGCGGCAGCTCGGCTACTCACCCGTGCTCGCAGCCGCCGACGGTGCCGCGGGGTACCCGGCCGGCGCCCCCTATGACCGGATCATCGCCACCTGCTCGCTGCCCCGCGTGCCGGCCGCGTGGCTCGCCCAGATGGTGCCGGGCGGCCTGATCATGGTCAACCTGTACCGGGAACTCGGCGGCGGCGCCCTGGCCCTGCTCCGGGCCGGCGACGGACAGGCGAGCGGGCATTTCGCCCCGTTCTTCGGCGGGTTCATGCCCACCCGGACCGTGCCGCCGGGAACTGCCATCGAGACGATCACGGCGTCCGCCGGCCAGGACGGGGAGCGGAGGAAGACGGCGCTCGCCGCGGGCATGCTCGGTGATGATGCCTTCGGGATGCTGGCGGCGCTGCGGCTCCCGGGAGTCCAGAAGACCGGGCTCTTGCCTGACGGGGAACCGGAGCAGGCATGGCTGACCGCGGATGACGGCTCATGGGCCTACCAGGCCGAGGGAAGCGGCACCGTCGTGCAAGGCGGCCCGAGACGGCTGTGGGATCTCCTGGAGGAGGCACACCGGGACTGGGACGCACTTGGCCGGCCTGGCCGGGGAGAGTTCGGGCTGACGGTCACCTCCGGAGGCGAGCACCTGCTCTGGTGCGGGGACGAACGCCGCCACGAATGGCCGATCTAGTTCCATTGCCAGGGCCGGACCGTCCATCACCGCGCTGTTGAGTATCGGAGACGGTACCGCCGTATCTCAGGGACTGCCGGCTAAGCCCTACGGCACGGCGTTGAGCTGGCCGGGAGACGACTTTCGAAGTGAGCGGCATGCGACACGGGCAAGGTGCGCGTCGAACGTCTTCCGGGCGTCCGGTGTGATGGTGGCCAGCGCGACCATCGCGGTGAACATTACGTCGCAGAGTTCGGCCTGAACGTCGTCCCAGGTATGGGTGACTCCCTTGCGGGGATTCTGGCCCATCGTCCCGATGACTGCCTGGGTGACTTCGCCGGCTTCCTCGGTGAGCTTCATGATCCGGAGAAGCTTCTCGGTGTCCGGGGGAAGATCGCTCTTGTCATCCAGCCAGGCGACGATCTCCCCGATTGTTCCCCACGCGTCCTCCATGACCCAGAAGGCTAGCGCAGTGCGCAGCAAGCACGCTGGTTATCTGGCTTGCCGCCTGCTCAGGGGCCACCAATCCGGTATCCACTTGGCAGACAGGTACGCCCATGCTGGTCAGGGTCGCGGCGGCTTCGCGGAACATCGCCGTCTCGGTGCGGGCCGAGTCCGGGTCGTGCTCGAAGCGGTCATGCCGCCCGCGCTGGTCAAGCCTGGCGGTGATGATCTCGGGGTTGGCGGACAGGAGGACCGCGAGGTCTGGCGGGTCTACGTCCTGGTTGACCGCCAGGAGGTAGGAGGCGGGTAGTCCGTCCCGTGCCTGAAGGACCAGCGTGGAGGCGAGGTACCGGTCACAGATTACGATGTCTCCGGCCGCGCGTTTCGGCCTGATCTCGCTGTCCAGGTGATGGTAGCGGTCAGCCGCTACCAGGCAGGCCAGGGCGTGGCCGCTGATTTCGTTGACCATCGATCGCGTCAGCGTCCCGATTGGCCCTGTGGACGGTTCCGCCGTCACGTGGACTGTGTACCCATCTGTCCGGAGGCTGGTGGCGAGAGCGGCGACGGTAGTGGACTTCCCCGACCCGCCAGGGCCGTCGATGGTGATGAACGCGCCAGTCATGCCGCAGCGCCGTGGGCGCGGCTCCATTGCTCGCGGCAGACGTCGATCAGGTTGCGGCGGACGTAGGTGACCGGTGCGTCGGAGAGCTGGAGATTGACGGAGAAGTTGAACTCGTCGCGCTCGCGCATGGCCTCGTCAAGGCCATCGCCGGTCAGGTCAACGGCAGTGTAGTTCGTGAGCTGCTGAGCCGTATACCGACCTGTGGACAGTAGCCGGTCCCAGTCCGGGGTTCCGGGGTAGGGGCGGTACTCGAAGGCGCTGGCGCGGAACCGTCCCGGCATCGGGTCAGCGATGTCCCACAGATCGCGGATCAGGCGAACGGTGGCGTCGATCTCGTCCTTCGTCTCGGAGGGGAAGCCGAGGATGAAGTAGCCCTTGACGTTGATTCCGCGGCTGGTCAGCCGTCGCACGACATCGCGTGCCATGCTGGGCGTGATCCGCTTGTCGATGAGGGTGAGCACCCGCTCACTGCCGGATTCGATGCCGAGCGCGACTTCGCGGAGCCCGTTGGCCGCCATGATGTCGAGTGCCTGGTCACTCAGCCGGTTCAGGACGTTGATGCGCCCGGTGGCGTCCCACTGTGCCCACGTGCCGATACTCTCGGAGGCGAAGGCGGCCATCATCGGGTCGATGACACGCCGGGCGCCGAGGAACAGGTCATCGACGAACCGGAACGCTGTGATGCTGTCGCTGCGGAGTCGGTCCATCTCGGCGATGACGTTCGACGGGTTGCGGGTGCGGATCGTGATATCCGGGTTGGCGCTGACGGCAGCGCCGCAGAACGAGCAGTTGTAGGGACACCCGCGGGCGCCGACCATGTTGGCCTCAAGCCGCCCGTTCTCCAGGTGCGGATCCTGAGCGAGGTACGCGCGGTTGACGAACGGCAGAGCGTTGATATTGGGGGCCAGGTACCGGGCGCCGTCCGCGTGCCGACCTGTCTTGACCACGCCTGTGGACTGGTCACGCCACATGACGCCTGGCAGGGCGGTACGGCGCTCATAGTCCCCGAGGAGTTCGGTAGCGCGGGTCTCCGCTTCTCCGATGATCAGCGCCGCGCATCTGCGCATGCGCGGGTCGGCGAGTACCGGGGCGGGCATTGCCTTGGCCTGGTGGCCGCCGAGCATGATCTTGATAGCGGGATCGAGACCGGAGGCGATATCCGCGCTGATCTCGTATGTCGGTGCCAGGAGGTTGAAGCCCGCCCAGCGCGGAGACGCCGCGTTGACCAGGCGCACGACAGTAGCGACGCTCAATCCGTGGGCCTCGGCGTCCAATACGCCGACGTTATATCCAGCACTGGCCGCGCAGGTGGCGATGTAGGCCATTCCGAGCACTGGCAGCGTGAAGTCATTGACGCGAGGCCGGACGGCGTAATCCCTGAGCGGCGCGTTGACGAACAGGGCGTCGATCGGCCGGGAGAAGTCGGCACCCTCGATGAGGGCCTTTTCAGGAGGGTGGTGTCCATGCATGTCTGCCTCCCCAGGCGAGGGTAAGGAGAGTTAGTTCCGCCAGATGAGAGCCGGAACGTTCTTGCCAGTACTGCCGGAAGTCCGACTCGTTGCCTGGCCAGGTCATCGATGGTGCGGCGTTGGCGGCCCACGTTCGGACGGCTAGGTCACCACACGGGTAGACGGAGAAGTCGTTCGACCAGTCGGCGATCGCGGCTCCGGCCGTCCACGGGCCGACTTTCGGCACAGTGCACAGCTCAGCCGCCAACTCTGCGGCTGGCATGCGCTCCCATGCACTCCCGTGGATGAGGAAAGCCGATGCGGCGGCGCGCAGCGCGTGACGCTTGAAGGCCAACCCGACATCGGTGAACTGGTCGTCACCGAGCTTGAGCACTGCTTCCGGAGATGGGAACAGCCAGGCCTCCGTCGCGCCGCACCGCACGGGGTCACCGTAGGCCGCGCAGAACCCCCGGTACTGGCGTTGCGCCTGGGCCGCGCGCACCACCTGGCGGATGATCGCGGTTCCGAGGGCATCCCACAAGCTCGGATTCCGGAACCGTACGACCGGCCCGAGGGAAACCAGGGAGCCAACGAGTTCCGGGAGAGCGGGCGCGGCGGAGACGGGCAGCGTGAATGTCTCCGGAGCCGGGCCGAAGGCCGTCGCCTCGGGACAGCACCAGGTCAGATAATCGCCTTCGGTTCGGGCGACCGCATGCCCATTTTGGGAGCAGGGAAAAGCCCGGACGCGAGCGGCCCCGTCCGGTACCCATGCGGGGTGATCTGCCATCACTGTGCAGTAGCTGTGCATCCCCTGATCCTGCCGTGCCACCATTACGGCTACAGCTAGTTTCGATCGGGATACGAGAATGCGGACAGTGGTGACCATCCGGCATTCGGTATCCGGTCACCATTTAGCTCGATAACAGAGCCCTGCCAGGCCTGAGCCTGGCAGCAACAGAGGTAGGGAAGGCGAAGCCGTTTAAAGCGTGGCGCCGAGCGGCAGCGTTGCTATCGTCTCCCACTCGTAGACGCGGTGGTCGCGACCGAGGCGAATCAACTGCGCCGCGCTGAGCGTCGCCGGAGCGGTGTTCGTCTGGCCGTCGAGGGCGGCTTCGTAGACGTCGGCCGGGCCGCTCGTGTTGCTGTAGGCCACGCTCACGTGCGGGGTCCAGTCCGGTCCTTCCGGTACGTGGTCGCTGCCCCATACGTCGGCAATCGCGGCGCGGATCGCGTCCCTGGCAGGATTAAGCGCCCCATCTGGGCCGACCCAGCAAGCGATGCCTTCCGATGCCACTACGGGTGGGCCGACCGACACAGGTACGGGCGCGACAGACGCCAGGTGCTCACGCGCGGCGCTAATGATGGCCGTCAAGTCACCGTCGCTCACCTTATCGGCGAACCCGATGCCCTGCGTGGTCAGGTGCAGCCACTGACCGGGCACCAGGTCAAGACCCGGTAGCCCTTCGAGCCGGGCGCGTGCCTTCGCCGCGTGCTCCTGGACCTCGGGCTGATCCATGAAAGTGAAGTGGAACGTGTAGAAACGGGTTCCTACACCCCATCCGGGGCGCCACCACCAGTGATCAGCAATCTGCGTCATTTGCCTGCTCCTGGACCGATCGCGAGTGGGTAAGGTATCACGTCCCCATCCTGTTGCCCGAGGTAAACGCGGACCTGTTCGGCGATCCCGCGTGCTGCCGGGCTTCCCCTGTAGGGCGCTGCAGAGGCAAGCACAGCCGCATGAGAGAGCTTCCCGTTGAAGGTCGCTAGTCGCATGTCGGCCGGGAGGTCAAAGACCTGTGAGAGTCGCGTGGCAGCTTGCTCGGCGTCACCAGTCGCGAGCATGGCGAGCGCGGCGGAGATCTGGGCTTGCATGAAGGATCCGAACGGCTGGTCCTCTCCGTCGCGAACCGCTGTGTCCGCGTTGGTCACGGCAGCGATCACGCCCGTGAAATCGCCCTCCCGGAGCCGGAGCGTGCCCGTATACGAGGCAAGCCGCACATTACTGCATGCAAATAGCCCGGCATCGTGCTTGCCTGTCTTATCGCGTGCCGCCGACGCCAGGGCGAGGGCTTCGCGGGCGCGGGGGACCGGCGAGGCATCGGCTTCCTGGCATGCGAGCAGTACCCGTATCGGATCGCTCGGCCGAGCCAGGCCATAGCCCCGCGCGGCGAGGTCCGCGGCATGCTGGTGCTGGCCGTCCCAGAACGCGACCTTCGACAACGCGGACAGGGCCACCGCGATCGCGCTGGGGTCGGCAGATTCCTCGGCGAGAATCAGGGCTGTCCGCGCGTACATTGCGGCTTCGGCTTGCTGTCCGAGGTCGCCGAGCGCGATCCCCAGGAACGCGCAGCACCGTGCGCCGATCACGTAGAGATCACGGGCGTGCCGCAGACGCTGATGTTGTTGCAGAAGCCCAGAGATACGACGGCACGCCTTCGAGGCCCGGATAATGAGCGGCCCGGGCGGTGATGTGGCGTAGTCGTGGATAAGCCGGGCAACCTCGTCCTCAAGCCCGGCGATCGTTCCAGGCCCCGCGCTGCCTGATTCCGCCCACTGGCCCAGTTCGGCCGCGTGGTCGGCCAGTTCCCGCAACGGCAGCCGTGCCGCCTCGGCCTGGTTGGCCGCTGCCCGCGCGGCGGCGGAGATCACACCGTCTGCTGCCAGGGCATCATCGAGGCACGCGGCCAGGTAAGGGGTAACGGGCTTGTGGCCGTTCAGGACCTTGGACAAGAGCGTGTGATCGGAATAGCCGGCCGCGCGGGCCGTCTCCCGCAGTGACATTCCGCGGGCTTTCATGAACCGCCGGACCTCGACGGCGAAGTCTGCCATGCCCATGCGCCCAATCATGCTCGGGGCCGGTACTCCGGTGACCTGGTGACTGGTGATCGGGTTGCCCCCGGTCACCACTTCACCACTGTCCACGCTACTCCGGAGTACGCCATTCTGCCGATACCAGCGACGCATCTGAGAACTGGCAAGTAACCGAGACGCGGAGTGGTGACGATGACAGAGGGAGCGGCCCCGCGGGCCGTCCTGTGGTGCAGGCACTGCGAGGAGCCGGCGAGGCGAGCCGGGGGCGGTGACGGCCCGCTCGGGAAGGTCGTTCACGCGGGCACTGGAGACGAGAGGTGCGCGGACGGGAAGCACGTCGCGGCGCCGACCGACGTGAACCCGGGACTCGCGGGGATCGCTCGGCGGGTGATGGCCGACGAGCCGGACTACGACGTGGCGGTGAACTGCGGGGTCCTCCTTCGCGCCACGCTGCGGGGCGTCGTGGTCCCCGTGCCGGTTGAGGCGTGGACCGAGGCGGAGCTGCGGGACGGGATCGCGCGGCAGAAGGAGATGCGGGAGATCGCGGCGCGGTTCGCGGCGGCGCGGGCGGAGTCCCGGTGAGCGGGCAGCGCCGCGGGGTGCACGCCGCGAGCAGGCCGCTCC
>JAFMRC010000098.1 GCA_017354375.1 Nocardiopsaceae bacterium
GAGCCGCGCACCGGAGGCGAGGTCCGCGTCCGCGGCCGGCCGGTGCCGTCCGGGCGGCGGACGGTGCTGACCCGAGCTGCGGCGCAGCGCGCGGGGATCGGCTACATACCCGAGGACAGGCTGGCCGAGGGGCTCGTCCCGCAGCTGGGAGTAGCGGAGAACGCCACGATGACGATCACCCGGCGGCTGTCCGGCCGGCTCGGCCTGCTGACGCCGGCCCGGCGCGCGGCCGCGGCGGCACCGCTCACCGGACGGCTGTCGCTGGTGTCCTCCGGCCCCGCCCAGCCGGCCGGAGAGCTGTCCGGCGGCAATCAGCAGAAGGTCACGGTCGCGCGCACGCTGGCGCACGACCCGGCCGTGATCGTCGCGGTCACGCCGACCCGCGGCGTGGACGTCGCGTCCAAGGAACTGCTGCTCGACGCGCTCGCCGACGCTGCCACGACAAGCGGAACAGGGGTGTTGCTATGCAGCGACGAGCTGTCGGACCTGGAGATCTGCGACCGGGTGATCGTGCTGGCCCGGGGCGAGGTCTTCGCGGAATTCGCCGGGCCGCCCTACGACCGGGACGATCTGATCAGGGCGACGGAAGGGATCGCGCCGTCCTCCGGGGGCACGCCGTAAGCATCAACGTGCTGCGCGAGGTCACCCTGCTGCCGGTGCTCGTGCTGCTCATCGTCGTGGGCTCGGTGGCCAACCCCGCGTTCCTCACCCTGAGCAACTTCGCGGGCATCGGGCAGCAGAGCTCCGCCCTCGGCGTGACCGTGGTGGGGGAGAGCCTGATCCTGCTGATCGGCGGAATGGACCTGTCCCTGATGGGGACGTACGGGCTCGCCCCGATGGTCGCGGCCTGGCTGATCGTCCCGGTGTCCGCCTACGGAAACGGCGCCGACCTCAGCCCCTATGTCGGCATCCTGGTGCTGCTGGCGGTCGGCGTCGCGGTCGGGATGGTCAACGCGCTGCTGATCGTGAAGGGCCGGCTGAACGGCTTCATCGTCACCCTCGGCATGACCATCGTGCTGGCCGGCCTGCAGAACGGGATCGTGAAGGCCCAGTCCCTGTTCAACCTGCCGTACGCGTTCAGCTACCTGGGCCTGGTGTCCTACGGCGAGCTGCCGGTGTCGCTGATCGTGGCGGTGGTCATCTTCGTGGCGACCGGGCTGTTCCTGCGCTACCACCGGACCGGCCGGGCGATCTACGCGGTCGGCGGGAATCCGGCGGCGGCGCGGGCGGCCGGAATCAACGTGGACCGGGTCAAGATCGGCGTGTACGTCGCGGGCAGCGTGCTGGCGGCGGTCGGCGGCCTGATGGAGGCGGGCAGGGTGTCCGCGGTCACCGGCCAGCAGGGCTACGGCGAGGGCATCATCTTCTCCGTGTTCGCCGCCGCGGTCATCGGCGGCGTCAGCCTCAAGGGCGGGCGCGGCAACATGGTGGGCGCCGCCTCCGGCGTGATCCTGCTCGGCATCGTGCAGGACATCCTCGACCTGGCGAACGTGTCGGACTACTGGATCGAGGCCGTCAACGGCGCCGTGATCCTGTTCGCCCTGGTCCTGGCCCGCGTCGTCGGCGGCGAGTCCACCGCGGAGGAAGGGTGACGCTGATGGAGACGGCGATATCCGTTCGGGATATGGATGGGTTTCGTGCCCTGGTGACCGGAGGGGGGTCGGGGATCGGGCTCGCGACCGCCCGCCTGCTGGCCGCGCGCGGGGCCCGCGTCGCGGTGCTGGACGTCCGGCCGGGGGACGAGTTCACCGGGGTCACCGCGGACGTGACCGACGACGCGGCGGTGCGGACGGCCGTCGCGGGTGCGGCGGAGCGGCTCGGCGGGCTCGACGTCCTCGTCAACAACGCGGGCATCGGCGCGGCCGGCACCGTCGCCGACAACCCGGATTCCGAATGGCACCACGTGTACGACGTGAACGTGGTCGGCATGGTGCGGGTGACCCGCGCCGCACTGCCGCACCTGCGGCGGTCCGCGCATGCCGCGATCGTCAACACCTGCTCGATCGCGGCGACCGCGGGACTGCCGCGGCGGGCACTGTACTCGGCGAGCAAGGGCGCGGTGCTGTCGCTGACGCTCGCGATGGCGGCGGACTTCGTGGCCGAGGGAATCCGGGTCAACTGCGTGTGCCCCGGTACCGTCGATACGCCGTGGGTGGGCCGGCTGCTGGACGCGGCACCCGACCCGGTGGCCGAGCGGGCGGCGCTGGAGGCACGGCAGCCGTCCGGCCGGCTGGTCACCGCCGAGGAGGTGGCGGCCGGGATCGCGTACCTGGCCAGCCCGCTCGCGTCGGCGGTCACCGGGACGACCCTGGAGATCGACGGCGGGATGGCCGGGCTGCGGACCGGGCCACGGGCGATGAGCGCCAGCAGGGAGTCTTCGTGAACGAGCCCGCGAGCGAGTCGGCAAGCGCTGTGCTGCCGGTGCGGCGGCTCGGGCGGTCAGGGGTGGCCGTCACGGAGGTGGCATTCGGGGGGGCGGTGATCGGGAACCTGTACCGCGCGATTCCCGATGCCGACGCGCGGGCCGCCGTGGACGCGGCGTGGGACGGCGGGATCCGGTTCTTCGACACGGCGCCGCACTACGGGCTCGGGCTGTCGGAGCGGAGGCTGGGGGAGGCGCTGGCCGAACGGCCGCGCGAGGAGTACGTGATCTCGACGAAGGTCGGGCGGCTGCTGGTCCCCGTGGACCCGGGCTTCGCCGGGCGGGACGCCGGGGAGTTCGACGTCCGGGCGTCGCATTCACGGCGCTGGGACTTCAGCGCGGACGGGGTGCGGCGCAGCCTGTCCGATTCGCTGGAGCGGCTGGGGCTGGACCGGGTGGACATCGCCCTGATCCACGACCCGGACGACTTCGGCGAGCAGGCACTAGCGGAGGCGTACCCGGCCCTGGAGAGGCTGCGCGGCGAGGGCGTCGTGAGGGCGATCGGCGCCGGGATGAACCAGGCGCCGATGCTGGCGAGGTTCGTGCGCGAGACCGACGTGGACGTGGTGCTGGTGGCGGGCAGGTACACGCTGCTCGACCAGTCGGCGTCGCGGGACCTGCTGCCGCTGGCGGCCGAGCGCGGAGTGTCGGTGCTGGCCGGGGGCGTGTTCAACTCGGGGGTGCTCGCCGCGCCCGTCGACGGCGCCGCCTACGACTACGCGACGGCGCCGTCATCGCTGGTGGAGCGGGCGCGGGAGATCTCCGGGATCTGCGAGCGGTTCGGGGTGCCGCTGCGTGCCGCCGCCGCCAGGTTCCCGCTGCGCCACCCGGCGGTCGCGAGCGTGCTGATCGGAGTGCGCAGCGCTTCCGAGGTCACGGACGCGCTGGCCCTGTGGTCGGCCGGAATCCCCGACGGGTTGTGGCCGACGCTGGCCGCCGCCGGGGTGGACGGGATGGACGCCTAGCTCGCCGTTGCCTCGCCCGCCAGCACCTCGTCGGCGCGGTGGCAGGCCGCCCGGCGGCCCGGGGCGACCTCCCGCGAGGCGGGCACGGAAACGCGGCAGGTGTCGATCGCGAGCGGGCACCGGGGGTGGAAGGGGCAGCCAGGTGGCGGCGAGGCGGCGTCCGGCGGCTCGCCGGGCAGGATGATCCGGGATCCGCGACCGGCCGGGTCGATCTTGACCCCGGTGCTTTGGGGCCTGGTGTTTTGGGACCCGGTGATTTCGGGTCCGGTGCTTTGGGGCCCGGTGATTTGGGGCACCGCGGCCCGCAACGCCATCGTGTACGGATGGGCCGGGGTAGCCAGCACGTCGGCCGCGGGCCCGGTCTCCACGATCCGGCCCAGGTACAGCACCGCGAGCTGCTCGCACAGCGAGCTCGCGATGGCGAGGTTGTGCGTGATCAGCAGGTAAGCCAGGCCGCGTTCGGCACGCAACCGCCGCACGGTGTCCAGGACGCGGGCCTGGGCGGTGACGTCCAGTGCGCTGGTCGGCTCGTCGAGCACGAGCAGCCGCGGGGAGACCGCGAGGGCGCGGGCGATCGCGGCCCGCTGCCGCTGCCCCCCGGACAGCTGGTGCGGGTACCGGGAGGCCAGCGCCGGGTCCAGCGCGGCCTCGGACAGCAGCTGGGCCACCCGGTCGGCGGCGCCGCTGTTACGGGCGCCGCCCCGGGTCATCCCGTGCGCGGCCAGCACCTCCCGGATGGCCGGGCCGATCCGCATCCGCGGGTCGAGGCTGCCGTCGGCGTCCTGGAAGACGATCTGCGCCGCGCGCCGGAACTCGCGCAGCCGACGGCCGCGCAGCCGCAGCACGTCCTGCCCGTCGAACTCGACCGTCCCGCCCGATGCCGGGACCAGCCGGAGAATGGCCCGTCCCAGCGTCGTCTTCCCCGAACCGCTCTCGCCGACGATCGCCATCCCGAACGGTCCGCGGCTGACCGTCAGGGTTGCCCCGCTGACCGCGCGGACGGGGCCGAAGTTCACGGTCAGGTCCCGCACCGTCAGCAGCGCCTCGCCCGGCATCATTCGGGTCCCAGCCGTGGCACCGCGGCGAGCAGCTCGCGGGTGTAGTCATGGCGTGGTGCCGCGATGACGTCCCGGGTGGAACCCTGCTCGACCACTTCTCCCGCGCGCATCACCGCCACCCTGTCGCACAGCTCGGCGATCACCGCGAGGTCGTGGCTGACGAGCACGATGGCCAGGCCGCGGGAGTCCCGCAGCTCGCGCAGCAGGTCGAGCACCTGGGCCTGCACGGTGACGTCCAGCGCGCTGGTCGGCTCGTCGGCGAGCAGTACCTCGGCGCGCAGCGCGAGGGCGAGCGCGATCGCCACCCGCTGCAACTGCCCGCCGGACAGCTGCGCGGGGTAACGGCGCAGCAGGTCAGGTGAGAGCAGGACGCCGCGCATCGCCTCCGCCGCCCGCTCTCGCGCCTCGCCGCGGGACAGGCCATGCAGGCGCAGCGTCCTGGACATGACGTGGCCAACCCGGAAGACCGGGTTGAAGGCCAGCGCGGGGCTCTGGAAGATCGCGGCGACCCGGCGTCCCCTGACGGCCCGTAGCCGGGCGGGGGGCATCCCGGTCAGCTCGGTGCCGTCGAGCCTGACGGATCCGGTGACGGTGGCGCCGGCGGTGCCGGCGAGGCCGAGTATCGCCTGGATGATCATCGACTTGCCCGCCCCGCTCTCGCCGGCCAGTCCCACGATCTCGCCGGCGTCCACGTCGAGCGACGCCACCGACGCGGCCAGCCGCGGGCCGAACCGCACCTGCAGGTCACGGATTTCCAGCTTCACCGGATCGGGGGCCTCCTCGGTATCGGGAACCTCCTCGGTATCAGGGACCTCCTTGAGGTCAGGGGCTTTCCCGGGGTCAGCGGCCTCCTCGGGTCGAGGACGTCGCGCAATCCGTCGCCCAGCACATTGAACGCGAGCGCGGTCAGCAGGATGGCCAGGCCGGGGAACGTCACGAGCCACCACTGGGTGGAGAAGTAGGCATCGCCCTCAGCGATCATCAGTCCCCAGTCCGGAGTCGGGTCCTGCGCGCCGAGGCCGAGGAAGGACAGGGCGGAGGCGGTCAGGATCACGCCCCCGAAGTCCAGCGACACCTGGACGATCAGCGGCGTGACCGAGTTGGGCAGGACGTGCCTGAGCAGGATCCGCCAGCGCTGGATGCCAAGCGCCCGGCAGGCTTCGACGTACGGCCGGCCGGCCACCGAGGCCGCCTGGCCCCGGATCAGCCTGGCGTACCAGGGCCACCAGGTGATGGAGATGGCGATCGTGAGGCTGGTCAGGCTGGCCGGCAGCACGGTGGCGAAGGCGAGCGCGAGCAGCAGCGGCGGGAACGCGAGGAAGACGTCGGTGATCCGCATGATGACCTCGTCCGCCAGCCCGCCGAAGTACCCGGCGGCCACGCCGAGCGGGATGCCCACCGCGCAGGCGATCACCAGGACGAACAGCGCGACGAGCGGCGACACGCGGGCGCCGTACAGCACGCGGGAGAGCACGTCCCTGCCGACCTGGTCGGTACCGAACAGGTGATGCGCCGAGGGAGCCTGCAGGGCGATCTCCGGATGGGTCGCCGACCCGGCGTCGGCCGGGTACGGAGCCAGCAGCGGCGCGAGCAGGGCGACGACGACGATCAGCAGCGCGATCAGGCCGCCCGTGGTGATCAGCGGGTTGGCCCGCACCGCGCCGCGCAGGGCCGCTAGGGCCGCGCCGCGGCGGTCGCTGGGCGAGTCCCCGGTCACCGGAGCCGGATCCGGGGGTCGAGCGCGGCCTGGACCAGGTCCACGACAAGGTTGCATCCCACGTACACGATCGCGATGAACAGCGTGACGCCGACGATCGCCGGGGTGTCGAGCGCCGACACCGACGCCGCCGCGTAGCTGCCCAGACCGGGCCAGTCGAAGACCGATTCCACGAGGAACGTGTTGACGAGCGAGTACGCGAAGACGAGCGCGAGGACCGACGCCACCGGATTCCAGGCCAGCTTCATCGCGAACGTGCCGAAGACCGCCCGTTCGGGAAAGCCCAGGGACCGCACCATCTGGATGTGCGTTTCCCCCAGGGTGTCGAGCACCTGGGCGCGCGTCATCCGGGCGATGACCCCGGCCGGGTAGGCGGCGACCACCAGGGCGGGCAGGATCAGGTGGTCGAGCGTGCTGCCCAGCATCGGCCAGTTTCCGCTGATCAGCGCGTCCACCGCCGGCATCCCGGTCCTGGCGGCAAGCGGGTGGCTGAATACCAGGCCGGGGTTGTACTGGCCGGCGACCGGCAGCAGTCGCAGCCGCTGCGCGAACACCAGCTGCATGATGAGCGCCAGCCAGAACACCGGCATGGAGACGCCCAGGACCGAGCCGACCCTGATGGCGTGGTCGCCGGCGCTGCCCGGCCACCGCGCTGCGGCCAGCCCGAGGGGTACCCCGGCGGCGACCGCGATCAGCAGCGCCGCGATGACCAGCTCCAGCGTGGCGGGCGCCGCGACGGCGATGTCGGACAACACGGGCTGGCGGGTGTGGATGGAGATCCCCCAGTTCCCGGTCAGGATGCCGCCGATGTACTTCGCGATCCGCACCGGCAGCGGCTGGTCGAGCCCCAGGTACTGCCGGGCGCGCGCGACCTGCGCCGCCGAGGCGTGCGGGCCCGCCCAGGTCGACGCGGGGTCGCCGGGCACCACGTTGGCGATGCCGAACGTGAGGATCACCACGCCCGCGACCACGCCGAGTGCCAGGGCGATCCGGCGGATGACGTAGCCGATCACCCGGTCATCCGATCACGGCTTCAGGTCGTACGCGAAGACCACGTTCGGGTACGCGGGGTTCACCCGGAAGCCCGAGATCCCGCTGTCCATGGCGTACTGGTAGTTCTTCGTGTAGAGGTCCACGAGGGGCGCCTGCCGCAGGACCGTCACCTGCATGTTCCGGTAGAGCCGCGAGGCCGCGGAGGAGTTCGTCGCGACCTCCGACTCGACCTTGCCGATCATGCCGTCGAGGGACGGGTTCGAGTAGTAGGAGAGGTTGAAGTACGGCTGGCTCTCGCTTTTCAGCAGGTTGGAGAACCAGGAGTACGGGTCCGGGTAGTCCGGCCACCAGTACTCGAAGAAGATGTCCTGCCGCCCAGCGGGGCTGGACGACTTGGCCTTCGCCCACTGCGTCGGCCAGGCGAGCGACTGGGCGTTCACGTGCACGTTCAGCGTGGCGAGGTCTGACTTGAGGATTGTCGCGACGACCTGCTCGTCGCTGTCGCCCTGGGTGTAGGTGAGGCTCAGGTCCAGCGGCTTGCGCCCGGGCCCGTAGCCCGCCGCCTTGAGCAGCGCCGCCGCCCTGGCCTTGTCATGGGAGTAGTTTGGCAGGTCGCTGAAGTGACCGAACAGCCCACGGGGCACGATGCCGCTCGCGGCCACGCCCGCGCCCCGGAGCGCCGCAAGAATGCCCTTGTAGTCGATCGCGTAGGCGATCGCCTGGCGCACCTTCAGGCCGAGGCGCTGGGTGTTGAGCTGGGCGAGCAGGTTCTGCCAGGACGGCGAGCTGACCAGCCTGATGCTCTGGTCGCCCTTGAACGACGACCAGAGCGAGGGGTTGATCTGCTCGATGAAGCTCACCTGCCCGGAGCGCAGCAGTTGCGCGGCCGTGGTGTCCTGGGGCACGACCCGGTAGGCCACCTTCGTGAAGTGCCTGCCGGACCAGCCGCCCCAGTACTTACCGAACTTTGTGAGCGTGACCTCGAACTCCTGGCCCTTGTTCCATGACTGCACGGTGTACGGGCCAGTGCCAGCGTCGTGTCCCGCGTTCAGCCAGGCGGTGAGCTTGCCGCTCCCGCCTGCCGCCTTGGTGTCGTAGATGTAGGCCGAGTAATCGGCGGAGGCCTCCAGCGCCAGGGGCGCGGGGCGGCTCAGGTGGAAGACCAGCGTGTACTTCCCCGGCGTGCCGATCGTCTTGACCGCGCCCCACACGTAGGAGGCGCCGCCGCCCAGCCTGATGGTCCTCTCGATGGAGGCCTTCGCGGCGCGGGAGGTCATCAGCCGCCCGGTGTGGAAGTAGACGCCGTGCCTGAGGTGGAACGTCCACGTCTTGGCGCTGTCGCTGGAGGACCAGCTGGTGGCGAGCAGCGGGCTGACGGCGTGGGTAGCCGGGTTGTAACGGGTGAGCGTCTCGTACATCTCGCTCATCGCGATGATGCCGTCGGAGTATTCGGTGGCCGGATCCCAGCCGTCCACCATCACCGGGGCGGTCGTGTCGTAGGTGAACACGGTGCCCGCGGCCTGCTGCGACGTCGCCGGGCTTTCGGACCCGCTGCAGGCGGCCAGCAGCGATGCTCCCGCGACGACGGCCGTGACGACTGCCGGAATGAGCCCGGCACGACGGAGTTTCATGAGCGCTGCCTCCGTTGATCTTCGGCGTCTGCCTCGCCTGGCTCGCCTGCCCGAAGGCGAGATTCCCTGGCCGGCCTGCCTGGTCCGGCGTCCTCGAGCGCTCGGCTGTCGAGGGCACCCGCCACCTTGGCCCGTACCCGGACCGCGGGTGAGGTGAGGTAGGCGAGCGGGATCTCCTCGAACTCGACGAGCTGCACGGTGTCCGGATCCGCCCCGGCCGCGACCGCCCGCTCCCGGGCCTCCTCACGCGCCTCGTCAAGGATGGCTTTCCGGCCGCCGGGCCCGACATGGAATATCCGGTCAATCTGGCCGCTGACCGACGCGATGGCCGCGCCGACCGCGTTGGCGGCGTCGAAATGCTCCGGCCGGATGACCTCGCTGACCCCGGGAATCTGGCCCGGTACCAGGATGCTGCCGCCGCCGACGGCGATCAGGGGGCGTTCGTCCTTCGACGTCTTCACCCGGTCGATCGCCTCCGCGAGCAGCGCGTCGGCCCGCGCCAGCGCATCGGTGAGCAGCCGGCGGCGGTCGCCGGCCTCCCGGGGATCGCCCAGCGCGCCGGATTCGCCCAGCGACGCCCGGCCGGCCGCCACCGCGCTGTCGGTCAGCGTCGCGGTCTGCCCGCCGAAGACCAGCGCCTCGTGCCGCAGCCGGTAGCCCACGCTGGCCGGGCCGAGGCGGATGCCACCGGAGTCCCTGGAGATCAGGGTCCCGCCGCCGAGCGCGATCGTGATCAGGTCGGGCATCCGGAAGTTGGTCCGGACACCGCCGATCTCGACGCCCTGCGACGATTCCCTGGGGAATCCGTTGGAGAGCACGCCGACGTCGGTGGAGGTGCCGCCCACGTCGATCACGAGGGAATCCGAGCGCCCGGTGAGGAACGCGGCGCCGCGGACGCTGTTGGCGGGGCCGCTGCCGATCGTGAGGACGGGGTACCTCATCGCCTGGTCGAGGCTCATCAGCGTGCCGTCGTTCTGCGCGAAGAACGTGAGCGGTCGCAGGTCGCGCGCCACGAGCGCCTGCCGCATCGCGCGGGCGACGCCGTTGGCGACCCCCGCGAGGGCGCCGTTGAGTATGGTGGCGTTCTCCCGTTCCAGCAGCCCGAGCGAGCCGACCTCGTGGCTGAGGGACACGTGGATGTCGCCGAGCTCGCGCTTGACGATCTCGGCCGCCGTCAGCTCATGGCGCGCGGACACCGGGGCGAACACGCTGGTGATCGCGATCCCGTCGGCTTCGCCGCCTACCTCGCCAAGGAACCGCTCGATGGCGCTGGTGTCCAGCGGGGAAAGGTCCTGGCCGTCGAACTCGATGCCGCCGTCCACGATCGTGGCGCCGGCCGACAGGGCGCCGGTGAGGCTCCGCGGCCAGCCGAACATGGGCCTGATGCTGTGCGTGGCGGGCCCGCCGATCCTGATCACGGCGATCCTGCGCAGGTTCCTGCGTTCGAGCACGGCGTTGGTCGCGTGGGTGGTGCCGAGCATGACGTGGGTGACCCGGCGCGGCTCGACTCCTCGCGTGGACAGCACCGAGTCGATGGCGGCGATGATGCCTCCGGTGATGTCCTCAGTGCCCGGTACCTTGGCCTTGGCCACCACCCGGTCGGACGCGTCCATGATCACGGCGTCGGTGTTGGTGCCGCCGACGTCGATGCCCAGCCGCCATCCGTCGGCCCCCGGGTGGGTTCCCGGCGCCGGCCGGGTTCCTGGCGCCGGCTCAGTCCCCGGCACCGGCGAGTTCCTCGACTGGGACGTAATCGAAGTCGTAGCCGAACGACCGGGGCCCGGTCGCCGTGATGCCGCGCTCGGTCCGCCACACCGGATCGCAGCCGAAGGCGATCACCGTCACCCGCTGGCCATAGGCGATCCGCTCGGTCGTGATCGCGTCGGCCGTCTCGCTGTCCAGCACGGAGATCAGGTCGGGCACCGAGGCGAGCACCCGCCCGCGTTCCATCGCCACCAGGTTCTCGTTCTGCAACTCGAGCCGGACCAGTCGGCCCGCGTCCGCGCCGAGGCCCTCGATCACCACCGATCCGCGCGCGAACCCGCTGGTAGTCCTGCGATCGACATCCACGATCTTGCCTGTGATCAGCCGGTTGCCGTCGATCGCCGCGATCAGGGCGTCGATCGGGCTGCCGTTCACGTCCGCCACCGCCGTGCCGATCCTGATCGCCATCGAGACCGAGTTCCGTACCGTCACCCCGGGCGCGCGGGCCTGGCCAGCGGTCAGCGTGAACTCCGTGGAGGCCGCCGCCCCGCCGAACTCGACCGCGGCGGTTCGCTGAAGGCGTTCCATCCAGTGGCCGGAGATGGTGTGGAACACCACGACGTTGCCGCGCTCATCAGTCATGACGGCCGGGCTCGCCGGAATGCCCGCCAGGTGCATGGTGGCCTGGTGGACCTCGGGGAAGGCGCGCCCCATGCTGTCGGCATCGACGAGGGGCAGCCCCATCCGCGCGGCCCACGCGACAGGCATCAGGCCGTTCGACCCGCCGATCTCCGAGGCCATGAGGGCCACGACCTTTCGCCCGGTCGCGTACTCCAAGTGCTCGCGGAGGCGTTCGCCCTCGTCCCCGTTCCCGATCTTCTCGATGAAGACCGTGGGCGCGCCAATGCCCCCGCACGGCATGACCAGCGAGTCGCCCGGAATCTCGTCTAGGTCGACGAGGGGCACCGGGCCGAAGTCCTCGATGGCCTGGAGAGCCTGCAGCAACCCAAGATAGGGGTCGCCGCCGCCGCCTGCCCCGAGCACGGCGCACCCGCGGGCCAGGGCGCGGATCAGCTGAGAATCCAGGAGTCGCTTCATGGTCGTCACGGACGATAATGGCAGAAAGGGGTGGTTAACTCGCGCGGTTACGCGCAATGGCTGCCAAGACGTGACGACAATCCCCCGTGGCGCTCCAGTTCGGCACCGGCGATCATGTCCCTGAGGCCCTCGGGATCCTGGGCGCGAACCACTCGCTGCGGGCTGAGCCCGGGAATGCGCCCGTAGTAGTCCCCGGCTACTCCGCGCCAGACATACCAGTGCGGGAATTGCCGTGCGTAAGCCCACCATCCGGGGACGGCCTTCCCCGTGTTCCTGCTGTGGCCAGCGGACGCCGCCCTGGACAGGGTTTCGTGCTCCATTGCCGTCCTTTTCGAAAGCATGTCGGTGATGGCGCGAGCCTCGGCCGCCTCACGCCAGGAGTCCCAAAATGCGTAGCCAGGATGGCAGCCGGAAGCCCCGAATGTAATGGACAGAGTGCACAGTGATCGCACATCAAGTGTGCTGTTCGCATAAGGTAGCGCTTTGATGCCTACAGTTGATGAGATCGTCGCGGGACTGCCATTTTCCGGATTGAGCAGGGTCAGCGCTGGCGGCGGGAACCGGAAGGTCATCGCGGTCCGGCTCGCGGAACGGTTCGCCGAGCTCGACGACGCGCCTGCCGATAGCTTCGTCGTGCTGACCAGGCTCGCCTCCGCGGAGATCGATGCCTACCGGCTCGACATGGCACTGCGCTGGGCATGGATCCACCGCGTGGCCGCCGTCGCGGCATTCTCGGCCGAGCGGTGGAAACCCGCGATCACCGCGCTGGACATCGCCGGGCGAGCCGACATCGCTCTCGTCTCCATTCCCGCTGACGCCGAGCTCGCGGCTCTCGTCCGGATGATCTCCGGCGAGATCGGCGGCGGAGCCGAGCGAGCCCTGGGACGCGCTCAGCAGGGACTCGACGCGGTGCTCCGCGCCGGGCCGGCCGGGGCGTCCCCCGATGAGCTGGCCGCGGCGGTCGGCACGGCACTGGGGATCCCGGTTGCCTTCCGCCCGGCCGGCCACGGCGGTGAGGGCGCTCCTGACGGTGAGGGCGCTCGCGATGGTGGCGGCGGTCGCCGCGGCGGTGCCCGCGGCGATGACGGCCATGGGGCGCCCGCGCCGGAACTGAGCGTGCCGGTGCTCGTCGATGATGCGCCGTCCGGTCACTTCGTCACCGCCGAGGCCGTCGGCGAGCTCCGGGCCGCCGCGGACCTCGTCCTGCATGCCGCCGCCGCGGCGGCGGCGCGGTCTGAGGACATGGCCCGGCGTGCGCGTGACCTGCCGGCCCGGTCCCGCAGCGAGCTGCTCGCCGAGTTGCTGATGTCGGAGTCGGCCGTCGACTCCGAGTTCCTTGAGCGGGCACGGCAGGCCTGCGTCCCGCTGAGCGGCTGGCACCTCGCGGTCCGGATCGAGGCCGACAACCTGGACGAGGTCACCGACGACGAGGTGCGGCGGTTCGAGCTGCTTGAGGCGGCGGGCCAGTCGGCGATCCAGGCCGTGTCGGCGCCCGGCGAGACCTGGTACCTGTCCAGGGTCGGACGGGCCATCATCCTCATCCGCGCGACGAGGTCCAACCCCGGCCCGCAGGCGGGCGCCCGGGTCGTCCGGTCCGCGGAACGCGCCCTGGCGGCCATCGGGGACCGGCAGCCAGCGCTCAGGCTCCGGGCAGGCGTGGGAGCGGGGCATGAGGGCCCGACCGGGCTGCGGGCCTCCGCGGCCGAGGCGCGAAACGCCCTGACGGCCGCCCGCGCCGCTCGCAGGCCGGCCGGCGTGGCCGTCCACGACGTGGTCGGCATCAGGCGGATGCTGATGGAGTGGTACGCCTCCGACGCCGTGCGGGCGTCGGTGAGCGATCAGCTGGCACCGCTGGAGAAACTAGGGCCTGAGCGCGCCGAGACCGCCATCAGGACGCTCGCCGCGTACCTGGACGAGCAGGGGTCGGTCGTCAGGACCGCGCAGCGGCTGCACCTGCATCGCAACGCGGTGACCAACCGGCTGCGTGGCATCATCGAGCTCCTCGACGTCGACCTCGACGATCCCGATCAGCGGCTGGTGCTGCAGCTGGCGTGCCGGGCGCGCCTTCTCGGGTGACCGGTCGGCCGGCCAGGCGCGGCGACGACGCCGCGCCACCCGGTACGGAGCGGTAATGTCCTGTACGGTAAAGGTTTTTCGGGCCTGCGGAGGCGAAGGAGGCTGTTGCTTGCTCGGCAACGGGTCTGCCGATCTTCCACTGGAACCGGACGAGTATCCCCCCCTTGACGTCGGCGTCGCGCACCCGGCCAGGATCTACAGCGCCTGGCTTGGCGGCAAGGACCACTTCGCGGTGGACAGGATGGCCGCGGCGGCGGGGATGCGGGCCTTCCCCGCCATCGCCCAGTCCGTCCGCGCCAACAAGGGCTTCATCGCGCGCGGGGTTGCTCACCTCACCGCGCGGGAGGGAATCCGCCAGTTCCTTGAGATCGGGCCAGGCCTGCCCGCGCCGGACAACACCCACGAAATCGCCCAGCGGATCGCGCCCGAATGCCGTGTCGCCTACGTCGATCACGACCCGGTCGTGCTGCTGCACGCCCAGGTTCTGCTGACCAGCAGCGCGCCCGGCGTTACCTGCTGCATCGACGCTGACCTGCGCGACCCGGAGGCGATCCGCCGCGAGGCCGCGAGAGTGCTGGACTTCAGCCAGCCGGTGGCAATCGTGCTGTCCGGCGTCCTGCAGTTCACAGAGGACGCCGATCACCCGCACCAGATCGTGGACGTGCTGATGGCCGGCGTTCCCGCGGGCAGCTACCTCGTAGTGTCCCATCTCGCCAGGGATATCAGCCCCGCGCGCCTGGCCGCGTTCGCCAGCGCCGTGAACAAGCACTCCATCCAGCCGGTCGTGCTGCGTGACCACGCCGAGGTCTCGATGTTCTTCGACGGCCTGGATCTCCTCGACCCGGGCGTGGTCCAGGTCAACCGGTGGCGACCGGCTTCGGAAACGATGGAGGCGACGGCACCCGTGGCCTTCTGGGGCGGAATCGCTCGCAAGCGCCCATAGCCTTCTGTCCCCTGGCGCCGGTTCCAGGCGCACGCCACCCGCGCCCGTCACTCCCGTACTTCATTGCCGGAGCTCCGGCCACCCCCGTGCCCGCCTCGGGTCCCGTCCGCGGTCCTGGCGGCCAGTTCGCGATCCCCGGAATACCCGACGGGGTACCCGCGGGGCCGCGATCACGCCCGCGTGGAGGATAAGTGCTCTCCTGGACTCGTCGTTTATTTATTTGCGTGTTTCGGGCGTGTCGCGGGTGGTCCGGTTTGCGGGTGTCCTGAACCTTTCCGGCATGGTGTATCGGTTTTCGGGGATGGCGAGGGGGATTC
>JAFMRC010000312.1 GCA_017354375.1 Nocardiopsaceae bacterium
GCGCCGCCCCCGGCGGTGACCGCGGTGATCGCGACGGTCGGCGCCAGCTTGCCCAGGGCCTGCGCCGGGTCGCTGCCCCACCCGGACCCGAGCATGCTCTTGACCAGCCCGGCCGGGTCCTGCGCGTCGTTGACCAGACCCGCGAGGGTCCCCGACACCCCGGCCGCGTACTCGCCGGGATGCTCCAGGTTCCACGGGTCGAGCGGGTCCAGGGACCGGGCGAACCGGGCGATGCCGGCCACGCCCTCCACGACGCCGTCGGTGAACGACGCGAGCCCCAGCGCCCCGCCCTTGAGGGTGTCGGACAGGTTGTCTTCGAGCTGCGAGAGGAACGAGGGCTCGGCGGGGGCGAGGCTGGTGGCCGAGCTGACCGCCGCGGCGGCCGAGGCGGCCGAAGAATCCCGCGCTGACCGTGCGCTGGCCAGGACCTGCTGGGCCTGGGCGCGCAGGACCACACCCGGATCACCGAACGGAGCGGGCTGACTCGGCCGCGTCCCGGGCTCCTGCCCCGCCGCCAGCCGGGCGTCGTAGGCCTTGGCCGCGGCGTCATAGGCGGCGACCTGCTGGTCGTGGGCGGCGGTGGCCGCCGCCGTGGCCCGCTGGGCCTGGTCCCACAGGCTGATCGCCTGCCGGGCCTGGCCCTGCGCGTCCTCGACCGCGGCGGCATACGACTCCAGGGCGGCGGCGGCCTTGCCCATCGCCTCGGTGGCCGCCTGCCATTTCGCGGGCTGGGGGGAGAACTTCGCCCGGAACGCGTCGGCCGCCTGCCCCTCCCAGTGCCCGGTGTCGATCGAGTGCAGCCCGTCAGCGACCTCCCCGAACCCGGAGGCGAACCCGTGCAGCTTCGTGGCCGCCGACCGGACCGCGGTCGCGTCCCCGTGCACCAGCTGCCGGGGGTCACCGGTCTGCCCCAGCTGCAGCTCCGGCACGTCCCCGCCCAGGGCGTAGCCGGCCGTGTCGCCCGCGGCCTCCACGTCCTGGGCCGCGCCGTGCGCCCCGACCGCGTTCAGCCCGTCCCCGAGCAGGTGCGCGCCGCCGCTGACGAGATCGCCCGCGCCCTGCTTGGCCGTGTTCCACAAGTCCTCGAAGGGGTTGCTCACGAGCCGCCCCCCGTGGCCGAGCAGCCTCCCGTGGCCGCCCGGTCAACCGCCCATTCGACCGACATTCCCGACATATGCGACATGCACGACATGTGCGACACCTCCCGCGCCTCCGCGCCGGAAATTACCACGGGTAACCGGGCAGCTCCACACATATCGATAGCAGCCGATTTCAGCGCGTAACGGGTGAGGCGGTAGGGGCTGAAGAGACGCCACTATCCGTTCGGCCGCATGGGTGTTGGGGTGATCTGGAATGGCGAGGCGCGCCGGGGGCTACGGGGTAGCGTGACGCCATGATCATCGACGCCCACCTGCATCTGTGGGACACGGAGCGGCACCGGTACGAGTGGCTGCTCCGGCCGGGGAACGAGGCGCTGAACCGGCCGTTCGGGTTCGGGGACTTCGCCGCGCGGGCCGCCTCGGCCGGGGTGGACGCCGGGGTGCTGGTGCAGGCGGACGACGCGGCGGCGGACACCGAGATGATGTTCGAGGTCGCCCGCGCCCGCGCCTCGATCGCGGGGGTGGTCGGGTGGGTGCCGCTGGACCGGCCGGAGGAGGCGGCGCGTGCCCTGGAGGGGCTGTGCGGGCGGCCGAAGTTCGCGGGCATCCGCGCCCTGATCCACGACCAGCCGGACCCGGACTGGCTGCTGCGGCCATCGGTAGACGAGGGTCTCGGGCTGCTGGAGGACCGCGGGGTGCCGTTCGACGTGGTGGCGGTGCTGCCGCGGCACCTGGCGCACGTGCCGGTGCTGTCCCAGCGGCACCCGCGGCTGCCGATGGTGCTCGACCACCTGGCGCACCCGCCGCTCGGGCATGCCCGCCGGGAGGACTGGGAACCGTGGCGGTCGCTGCTGCGCGCGGCGGCGGAGAACCCGCTGGTGCACGCGAAGGTCTCGGGGCTGTACCCGCCCCGGCCGGACTGGGACGCGGGGGACATCCGGCCGTACGTCGAGTACGCGGTGGAGGTGTTCGGCGCGGAGCGGCTGATGGCGGGCAGCGACTGGCCGGTGGCGGAGCAGGGCGGGGGGTACCAGCGGGTGTGGGGCGCGGTGGCGCGGGTAATCGGGGAGCTGCCGGAGCCGTCGCGGGAGGCGATGCTGGGCGGGACGGCGCGCAGATTCTACGGGCTGCCCTGATTCCTGATCAAGCAGGGCCTCAACCACAGGTTCCGGCATATGCCGTAAAACGCCCGCTGGCCCGGCGGGCGGCCCGTCGGCGGACGCCCGGGGACGGAAGATGGCTTCGGAATGACCAAGTGAAACGTTCCAATTTGACCATCTTCCGTCCCAAGCCTCGGGTCACCCGGCCTATGACCCCCTGATCCCTTGCGCCGTCCCCAAGACCCATCCTCCGGGCACCGTAGGCAATAATAAAGTTACGGAGGGTGCGGAAAGTGCGTCATGATCGTGGAACTCGCCGGGGCGGCCGTCCTAGGGGCGGCCGTCCTAGGGGCGGCCGTCCTAGGGGCGTCCGTCCTAGGGGCGTCCGTTCTCGGGGGGACCGTTCCCGGGGCGACCGGGCAGGCGTCTCGGCCTGACTGGATCATCACCGCGCCGGCGGTCCGCTCGCTCGCCGGGGCGGGCCTGGACCGCGGCCAGGTGCGGGAACTGTTCGGCAACCGCCGGACGTTCCTGGTCCGCCCGGCGGGCGCGGCGGCCCCGGTCGGCGGCGCGCTGCGGACCTCGTCGTTCACCGACTACAACCGGCTCGCCCGCGCGGTGGCCGGCGCGAAGCTTCCGCCGGGCACGAGGGCGGTGCTGTACGACGACGAGGACTGGACGCTCACCCCGCCTGCGCAGCAGCGGAACCCGGCCAGGTACGAAAGGCTGGGAGCGGAACTCGCGCACGCCCACCACCTGCTGTTCATCGCCGCCCCGGCTACCGACCTGGTGCGGGTCCTCGACCCGCACGCGACGGACAGGTACGCGGCCTACCTGCGGCTCGGCCTCGCCGCGGGCGCGGCCAGGTACGCCGACGCGGTCGATGTCCAGGCGCAGGGGACAGAGACCGCCGCGGCCCGGTACCGGTGGTTCGTCAGGGGAGCCGTGGCACAGGCCAGGCGGGCGAACGGGCACCTCCTCGCGCTGGCCGGCCTCAGCACGAATCCCGGCGGCGAAACCGTGACGCCCGCCCAGTTCACCGCTGCGTTCGATGCGGTCCGGCCCCTGGTCAACGGGTACTGGCTCAACATCCCCGGCGGCGGTCGCTACTGCCCCGCGTGCGGAAAGCCCCGGCCCGGAGTGGCGGTCCCGCTCCTGCGCAGCCTGGTCAAATACCCCGTTCCGCGCGAAACTGGATCGCGTGGCAGAAGGCATCGGAATCATCGGAGCGGGGGTGGCCGGCCTGCATCTCGGCCTCTACCTCCAGCAGCACGGGGTCCCCTCCACCATCTACGGCGACAAGACCGCCCGGCAGCTGGCGGAAGGCCGGATGCTGAACACCGTCGCCCACCACAACACCACCGTGAGACGCGAGCAGGCGCTTGGCGTGGATCACTGGGACCTCCAGGAATACGGCTACTTCTGTCACCATCACTACATCGGCAGCCCCGGGCCGGGGGTGCCGCCGCTGCGCTTCCCCGGCGAGTTCGGGGCGCCGTCGCGGGGCATCGACTACCGGGTCTACCTGCCGCGGCTCCTCGACGACTACACCGGGCGCGGCGGCGACTTCCGGGTCGGCAACGTCGGCCCCGGCGACCTGGCCACCGTCGCCGCGGACCATGAGCTGATCGTCGTCGCCACCGGCAAGTCCGGCCAGCCCGGCAAGCCCGGCAAGCAAGGCCAGTCCGGCCAGTCCGGCCTGGCCGGGATGTTCCCCCCGCGCCCGGACAAGATGCCGTACGAGCGGCCGATGCGCCGGCTGTGCGGCGGCCTGTACCACGGGATCGCCTACTCCGAGCCCAAGGGCGTCACGATGAGCATCGCTCCCGGCCACGGCGAGCTCCTGGAGATCCCGATGTTCTCCGCCGACGGCTTCGTCACCGCGCTGCTGTTCGAGAACATCCCGGGCGGCGACACCGAGGTGCTCGCCGACGCTCGCTACGACGAGGATCCGAAGGCGTTCGACGACCTGGTCCTCACCACGCTGCGGACCTGCCATCCGACCGTATTCGAGCGCGCGGACCCGGCCACGTTCGGCCTCACCGGGCCCCGCGACCTGGTGCAGGGCGCCATCACCCCCACCGTCCGCGAGGACTGGATCCGCATCGACGGGAACGGCAGCGAGGACGGCGCCCGGTACGCGATCGCCATCGGCGACGCGCACACCCTGGTGGACCCGGTGATCGGGCAGGGTGCCAACGCGGCCTCCTACGAGGCCTGGGAACTGGGTACGCAGATCACCGAGGATCCGGTCTTCGACGAGCGGTTCTGCCGCAAGGCCGCCGCGCGTCGCGCCAACCGGGTCGAAGCGACCGTCGACTGGACGAACCTGATGATCGGCCTGCCGCCCGCGCCGCACCTGCTGGAGCTCCTGGGCGCGATGTCCGCCAGCCGCCCGGTCGCCGACGAGTTCACCGACAACTTCAACTATCCCGAACGCCAGTGGGACATCCTCGCCACCCCGGAACGGACGCGACGGTTCCTCAGCCGCCATACCTCGGCCGCCATGGAACGGGATAAAGATGTGATTTAGGGTGACTAGCGTGAACACGGCACAAACCGCGGGCGGGCGAGCCGCGGGCGAGCAGGTCATCCGGGTCGCGATGAACGGCGTCACCGGGCGGATGGGCTACAACCAGCACCTGGTCCGCTCGGTGCTCGCGATCAACGCCGACGGCGGCGCGGAGCTGCCCGGCGGTCGCCGGGTGCGGCTGGAGCCGGTCCTGGTCGGCCGCAGCGAGGCCAAGCTCGCCGCCATCGCCAAGCGCCACGGCATCGAGAACTGGACCACCAGCCTGGACGAGGCCCTCGACGCGCTCGGCGACGGCGGGATCTACTTCGACGCCCAGGTCACCAGCGCCCGCCACGACGCGGTGCTGCGGGCCATCGCCGCCGGCGCGCACGTCTACGTGGAGAAGCCGTCCGGCGCCACCAGCGCGCAGTCGCGGGAACTGGCCGAGGCCGCGGATCGGGCCGGGGTCAGGCACGGCGTCGTGCAGGACAAGCTCTTCCTGCCCGGCATCCGCACCCTGAAGTCGCTGATCGACAGCGGCTTCTTCGGCCGGATCCTGTCGGTGCGGGGCGAGTTCGGCTACTGGGTGTTCGAGGGCGACTGGCGCGAGCCGCAGCGCCCCTCCTGGAACTACCGGGCCGAAGACGGCGGCGGCATCGTCCTGGACATGTTCCCGCACTGGACCTACGTCCTCGAAGGGCTCTTCGGCACCATCGAGGCGGTCACCGCGCGGGCCGTCACCCACATCCCGGCCCGCTGGGACGAGTCCGGCGCCCGCTACGACGCGACCGCCGACGACGCCGCGTACGCGATCTTCGAGCTGTCCGGCGGGGTCGTCACCGCGATGAACTCCTCCTGGTGCACCCGGGTGCACCGGGGCGAGCTGCTGGAATTCCAGGTCGACGGCACCGACGGCAGCGCGGTCGCCGGGTTGCGCGAGTGCGTGGCCCAGCACCGCGGAGTCTCCCCGCGCCCGATCTGGAACCCCGATATCCCTAACGGAGAGCGCTTTCTCGACCAGTGGCAGCCCGTCTGCCCCGATTCCGAACCGGGCAACGCGTTCCGCCTGCAGTGGGAGATGTTCCTGCGGCACGTGGCGGCCGGCGCTCCGTTCCCGCACGACCTGCACTCCGGCACCCGCGGGGTGCTGGTCGCCGAGCTGGGCATGAGGTCCTCGGCCGAGGGCCGCCGGATCGAGGTGCCGTCTTGATCGACGTGCCGCCGACGATGGAGGTGCCGCCGGAGATGGAGATCACGCTGCCCGGCCCGGACGGCGCGCTGGAGCCCTACCGGCTGCGCCAGCCGGTCGCGTGGTCCCGGCCAGACGGCCCGCCCCGGACCCGGATCGCCTACGCCGCCGCGCACGTCGTCCCCGACCCGCTGGGCGACCCGGGCGCGCCCGTCGCGACGCTGGACTGGGAGGCGACGCTGCGGGTCCGGCGGCACCTGTGGTCGGCCGGGCTGCGGGTCGCCGAGGCGATGGACACCGCGCAGCGGAACATGGGCCTGGACTGGGCCGCGGCCCTGGAGCTGACCCAGCGGACCGCGGCGGCGGCGCGGGACTTCGGCGACCCGGCCGAGCTGGTAGCCGCCGGGGTGGGCACCGACCACGCGCGGGACGCCCGGGACACCGACGCGGTGATCGCCGCCTACCTTGAGCAG
>JAFMRC010000536.1 GCA_017354375.1 Nocardiopsaceae bacterium
GGCGTGGGCCGCGACGCCAGCGCGGGCGGCGGGCACTGGCGAGGGAGCCATCCGGGCGGGCGCCGAAGCGAAGCCGAGCATCACCAACAGCCCGCCGACGAGCAGCGCCGGCACCAGGGCACCGACCGGGTGCTGCCGGACCGCGCCGCCCGTGTTCCTGGCCCCGGCGAGCATCCGGTCCGCGGCGAGCGCGACCGCCAGCTGCGCGGACGACAGCCGCGGGCCGCATCCCCTGCTTCCCTCTTGCCGCAGCCGGCGCAGCGCCGCCTTCCGCTGAGCGGGTGTCAGCCCGGGCAGCAGGTAAACGACGATGCCCTTCGATCCGAGCTCCGCCTCGGCATACATGCCCGGCGGAAGGTTCTTATATCGGATATTTATCACGATACAGCCCGTTTACGCGCGTATCCGTCAGCCCCCATATTCACTGACGGCTATCACGCGCCCCCATAGACGTTTGCTGTCCTTGAATATAACGCAGTGGATTACCACCTTCACGCTCTATAGATAGATTGCCCGCTTCCGCGCGGCTAAGCACCGTTGCCTTCTGGTGAGCAAACGTGAGTGTGCTCGTTCATCAGGCAGCCTCGCCTTGCGGTGGGGCGGTCCCCGTCTTGCCCGGCGGCTGCCGGCGCGGGGTTGACGCTTCACGGCCTCCTGCGTCGCCTGCTCGCGCAGGGCCGGTCTCACGGGTGGCTCCGCGTCCTGCCACCGGGCCACTCCCGGCGGGGCCCTGTTCGCCCAGTGCCTGGGCCTCGCCGAGCCGGGCGAGGTTGATCGCGGCGTTCAGGTCACGGTCGATGACCAGGCCGCAGCGGTCGCACGCGTAGGCGCGCTCGGCCAGGGACAGCCTTGGCTTTCGGCTGCCGCAGCCCGAGCAGGTCTTGCTCGACGGGTAGTACCGGCCGGCCTCCACGAGGGTGGAGCCGTACCAGGCGCACTTGTACCTGAGCATGCGCCGTACCTCGGCGAGGGCGGCGTCGGCCAGGGCCCGGTTGAGGCCGCGCTTGCGCGCGTCGCCGGCCGAGCGCATCCCGGAGGCGTTCAGCGTCTCCACCGTGATGACCTGGTGGCGCCGGGCCAGGGCCGTGGTCTGCTTGTGGAGCACGTCGCGGCGGATGGCGGCGGCGTGCGCGTGGACGCGCCCGATCCGCTTGCTCGTCCGGGCCCGGCGCCTGGACGGCGGCTGCCGGGTTCTGGCGGCGGGATCCCAGGGGCCGTGCTGGCGGGCGACCTTGCGCTGCAGCGCCCGCAGCCGCGCCTGGGCAGCCGCCAGGGACTTCGGGGCCGGAACCCGTGCGATCTCACGGCCGTCTGGGGCCGCGACCACCAGCAGCGCATCCGCCTTCACCCCCACATCGACGCCCACAACCGCCGTCCCCGCACCGGCACGCTCGGGGACGGGCGCCGACCGCTGGACGATGACCTGGAACGAGCAGGACCACCGCCCGGAGGCGTCCTCGGCCAGGGTCGCGGACAAGACCCGCGCGGTCCCGGCCTCGACCCGGCGGGCGAGCTTCCGGGTCGACTCATGGGTCCGGATCCGCCCCAGGCGCGGCAGCGTGACATGATGCCGGTCAGCATCGACACGGATGGCTCCGGTGGTGAACCGGACGCTCCGGCGGGAACGGGCCGGTAGGCCTGCGCGGTCCAGCCTTCGGGGACCTCGAACCTAGCCACCGGCACCCGCCTCCCCGAGACCCGCGACCACGACATCCCGCCCGCGCCCCGGCACGCCGTCCGCGCGAGCCCGCCCAGCCAGCTTCGCGCACTCATTAAAACATAGATTCGATCACGATTGCTCGCGAAACGCAGCGCAGTTTAGAACCTCACGGAGGACGGCTAGGCTGCCACCGTGATACCTGCGCGGGAGTCGGAAGCGGAGCAGGCGCCGCCGCGGCGATCGAGGCTGCGCCGGGCGCTCCGGCCCGTGACGGCGCTCTGGCCACGGTCGGCGCCGCGACTGGAGCCGGGTCCGCGACTCGAGCCGGGTCCGCGGCTGGAGCCGGGGTCCCGGCTGAGGCCGGGGCCATGGCGGGCGCTGTCTCTGGGGCTGGCCGGCGGACTGCTGCTCGCCCTCGCGTTCCCGCCCGCCGGGGCCTGGCCGCTCGCCCCGCTGGGTCCCGCGCTCCTTGCCGTCGCGCTGCACCGCAGGTCGCTGCGGGCCTCGTTCGGCATCGGGCTGGCGTTCGGCGTGGCGTTCTTCTTCCCGCTGCTGTCGTGGGTGCTGAATGTGGCCTGGTACGCCTGGGTCGCGCTGGCCGCCGCGGAGGCGGTGATCCTCG
>JAFMRC010000099.1:0-3720 GCA_017354375.1 Nocardiopsaceae bacterium
TGGCCCGGTGCCGCGCACGGCGGCCTGCGCCTTGCCGAGGCCGGCCAGCGCGAGCAGCAGCCCGCAGCTGACCTCGGCGCCGGCCAGGCCCGCCGGAAGACCGGCCAGGCTCGCCGGGAGAAGGGTCATGGAGCCGATGTGACCCGCAGGCAGTAGCTGCTGAAGGCCGCGCCGGGCACGCCCGTGTCGAGATCGACGTCGGCGGAGTACCCGCACGCGCCCTGCTCGCCGTACTGCCACAGCTTGGTGGCCACCGACGAGCACGAATCCGGGTTCCAGGACGGCGCGGTGAAGCCGCTGCACGGCTCGGGCTCGCTCGACCAGACCGCGACCGGGGCGGCGGTCCCGCTGGCCTGGGAGATCGTCGAGCAGTTGGGGTACGCCGACGCCGGGTCGCAGTACAGTCCTGGGTGCATCGGGTACGTGCCGTTGCTGTCGAGGTTGTAGCTCGCGATGTAGCTCGCCCAGCCGTTCCAGTAGTCCAGGCTCAGCGAGGTGGAGGCCTCCTGGTCGAGCCAGCACCAGAGCTGGCTCGGCACGGACAGCTGGCTGACCGCGCTGAGGGAGCTCTGGATCGACGAGGCCATGCTCTGCGCGTCCGCCTGGCCTTCGGCGCTCGACCCGCTGAGCCGGGACTGGTCCGGGGCGCAGATGCAGCTGACGTACGCGCCGCCGCTGTCCCAGGCGCCGAGGGCCTCGGACGACGGGTCGTCGCTGAACAGGTTGGCGGCGGGGGAGGGGGAGAAGTAGCGCACCCAGAACTCCGGGTCGGCGCCGAACTCGCTGGCCGCCGATGCGTAGACGTTCTGGATCTGTCCGGCGGTGTCGTATCCGGTCATCGCGTCCTGTCCTGTCAGTAGACGTTGGCCACGTGCAGGTCGGTGCTTGCCACGGCGAGCGGGCTCAGCTCGGGCGAGAAGTAGGTCAGCCGGGGGTTGGCGGCGCTGACCGCGAGCAGGCTGCCGCTGGGCATGGCGAAAACGCCGGCGTAGACGTGACCGTGGCTGTAGGCGCCGGTGAGGTCGCCGGTCTTGACGTCGTAGGCGGCGAGGCCGCCGGCCGTGGCCGATCCGGTCACGTAGAGGGTGCTGGCGTCGCCGGAGAGCACGGCCTTGCTCCAGGGCGCCCCGAGGGGCTTGGCGGGCACCGGGTAGGTGATCTCGTGCATGATCCGGAAATCGCGGGCGGGGTCGGCGATGACGGCCTTGCCGATGCCCGGCTTGGTGATGAACACGGTGCCGTCGTGCCTGGCCTGCATCGTGATGGCGCTCGGCTTGGCGCGGGTGACGTCGATCGGCGCGATCGCGTGCTGGGCCGTGTCGCCGTTCTTCGCGTTGAAGACCTGGACGGCACGCCCGCTGAGCATGCGGGCGATGTCGCCGCTGGGGAGGGTCACGACCGGCTCCCCGCCGGGCCACGGGCCGAAGGCCGGGGTGCTGAACCGCGCCTTCGCCTCGCCCAGCGGGTAGGCGTGCAGCTGGGACACGGGCGGCTTGACCGGTCGCCGCGCCGCGGCGCGCGACTCTTGCGTCGTGATCACGAACAGGTCCGTGCCGTTGGCCGCGACCGTGGTCAGCGCGAGGGTTCCCTCGTCGCGGAGGTAGTGCGGGCCGGTGAAGGCGCCGGAGGACGTGTCGAAGTACGCGAGCGCGTGCTGCGAGACGTACGACGTGGCCGGGTGGGTGCGCATCGCGCCGGTGGCGGCGTCGAACTTGCGCATCTGCCCGGCGGGCTTCGGCACGGTGATGGCGAGCACGACCGGGACGACGCTCGTGCCGGGGGCGAAGACGGGCGTCGCGAGGATGTTGGTGCCGTCCGGGATCCCGGTGACGGTGATCGAGTTCTGCCTGACGGTCTTGAGCGTCGCCATGTCCACCAGGGCGAGGGTCACCCGGCGGCCGCCGCCGATGTCGTCGATGGTGACCAGCGCCGCCGTGGCCTGGTCGGGGGAGACCACGGGTGGCGTCGCCACCCTGGACGCGACGGGCACTGCGGCGGGGAGCGCGGTCGGCCCGGAGGGCTTCCTGGCCGAGGGGGCCAGGGTGCCGGAGGTGGCGAGGCTGCCGCCGGGGGAAGGGGCGGTGCCCGTCGTGCCGTAGATGAACGCGTACCTGGTGGCGCCGCTGCCGGTCGCGCCGCCAGTAGCGCCGTCGGCGGCAGCTACGGCCTTGCTGGCCAGCTGGGGGAGGGCTATGAGTGCTCCAGCGCCGATGCCGCCAGCGATCAGGGTGCGACGGGAAAACTCAGGGCGCGCTGAAACGTGTCTCTTGCGGGTATGCATGCCTGTTATCCCTTAACACGGAGCGGGACGTTCACGTAAATCTTGAACGTTGAAATGACGGTAAAAGTCGCGCTCGCGCAGTGTCAAGTATTACCGAAATTTTTCCCCAGAGGGCCACGTATTTACATAGCTACGATCAAACCTACAACTACCGCACCATCCAGACAACCCCCCGATGTTTTCTAACGTGCGCCCCTTCATGAACACAGATTAATTTTGTGACATACGGTAACTTGGATGACTTATGTCGCAAGAATCACATCAGTCACACCCTCCCTCCGCCTCCCGGCGATCCCCGTCGGGGCGGAAGGGCTTCGCGCGGCCGACTGCCGGGCACCTTCCGCGGTGGGCCTGCGACTTTTAGCGAATGACGGCCCCTCATATGCCGCAAACCGCCCCTGTTTAGGGCTCTCATGCGCCAAAAGTCGATCCCGCCGGGCCGGGCACGGCGGAAATGGCGGGGCATCCGCTGGGAGTGCCATCATGAGCGGCTCATTCGCAACAGGCCCCAGGGCGACAGCGATGGCGTCCCGGGGTACACGGGCGTGGTTAGCCGGGGAGGCTGGAGGGCGGGACGATGTCGGAGATCTCGGCGCTTGACTTGCCCGTCGCGTTCGGGCAGGACGGCAGGTCGGTGTTCGCGCCGGGCAGCCAGGCGGACACCGTCGTCGGCGTCGAGCTGCCGGGTGCGGTGACGCGCAGGCTGGCGTACGGGGCGGGACAGCTCGTGGCGCTGCCGACCGGCTGGTCCGAGGCCGCCACGACCGCGTAGGCGGACTTCCCCGGGGCAAGGGTCACGACGGGCATCGGCGACGTGTACTGCCACGCCCCGAACATGGTCGATTGCGCATGGGCCAGCTTGCTGGCCTGGCCTCGGCCCCCCGACTTGGGAATGCCGGTCACGTCGGGCCAGCCGGACAGCTGGCAGCTGCCGCTGCCCTTGTTGGTGAAGGTGAGGTAGCCGCCGACCTGGCCCGTGACGCTGCCGCTGTGGGTGATCGAGATGTCCAGCGAGGACGCCTTGCACGTCGATGATCCCGGCGAGGCCGATGATCGTGAGGCGGACGCGACCGGCGCCGGGCTGCCCGAGCCGGAGGCGACCGGGCTGCCCGATGCCTGCCCCGAGGGCACGGGACCCGACGATGCGGTACCCGGCGCCGGGCTACCCGACCGCGCCTGCGCGGAACCGCTGCCAGGCGCGGTCGAGCACGCGGCCAGCAGGGGCACGCCGCCGACGGCGACGACGGCGAGTAGCGATACGGCGCGGAATTTCATGATCCACCTTTCCAGTTCACCGGTGCCTGCCATGCCCCCTGAGACTCCAGACGCCGCTCGGTGCCCGTTGGTTGGGCGGAACCCCAGATTCCGCCCCTTGCGGGCCTGGCGCCCAACCGTCCTGTCGCCACCAGGCCCGCGACATATCTTTGTGGAGTTTTTTC
>JAFMRC010000099.1:3730-14899 GCA_017354375.1 Nocardiopsaceae bacterium
CTATACGTGCGAAAAAACTCCACACTATCTCGTCCGTAGTCGCCCGGCCCCCTAGCGGTCGATGCGGAGCGGGGGATGGAAGGGTAAACCACCACACACGCGGCAAACCGGCAGCCCTACCGCCTGCATACCCCGCACCGAGCGCCGGGCAGCGGAACGCGCAAGCCGAATAGCCGCGCCCCGCTACCGCAAGGAAGCCACGGTCATGAGGGAACCGTTGTCAGCCGAGCCCCGGCTATAGTCAGTCGGTATCGGGTTAACGGCCGGCGACCGCTGAGGAGCCACGGTGACTGGGTCAGGGCTGAGCGTCATCCAGGTGCGGTACGGGGAGCGGGTCACGCGGAAGAGCGACGTGCTGCATGAGTACCAGCAGTATGGCCAGCCCGACGGTGACCTGCAGATGGACTACAACTTCTGGGTCATCCGGGCGCCGGGCACCACGATCCTGCTCGACACCGGGTACGACATCTCGGCGCGAGACTGGCTGGGCGAGATCAGCGTCATGCCAACCCCGGACGGGCTGGAACTTCTCGGCATCGACCCGGAGTCCGTCGACATGGTGATCACGTCGCATTTCCACTACGACCACATCGGCTACCTTGGCCTGTTCACGAACGCCCGGGTGGTGTCGGGGCGGGCGGAGTACGACTACTGGTTCCGTAAGTGGCGGAACGAAGACCTGGACGGCGAGTTCACGGTCGCCGAGCACCTGGAGGCCGTCAAGAAGGCCGAGGCCGACGGCAGGCTCCGGCTGATCGGCACCCAGGAGGAGGTCTATCCCGGCGTCATCGTCCACCCGGTGGGCGGGCACTGCCCCGGCGAGCTGATCGCGGAAGTCTATAGCGCCAGCGGGCCGAGGATCCTCGCCGCCGACGCCGCGCACTTCTACGAGCAGGTCGAGAACGAATGGCCGTTCTTCGCCTTCACCTCCCTCACCGAGATGAAGGCCGCGCTCAGCTTCATCAACAAGCTCGCCGCCGCAACCGGCGCGGAGGTCATTCCCGGTCACGATGGGCGAGTGAGGGACACCCACCCGGCGCTGCCCGGCCCGGCCGGCCGCATCGCCACGGTTATCGGCTAACTAAAGGCGCTAGCAGCGGCTCGTGGTCGTCGTCACCTGAATGTTCTGGGGATTGGCGTAGTCGGCTGGCACGTTGACCGTCGTCGCCGGGTTGACGCAGTATTCCCAGCCACCCTTGGTCACGTAGTCCGGGTAGGGCAGCTGGTGCAGCCAGACGCGGCCGCCGCAGCCGTTCACCAGCACCGTCGTGGGGACGCTCGGCGAGTTCTGCTGGGATGCCGCGCAGCCGTAGGCGTTGTTGAAGGTGCCCTGGTCATTCGTGGTGCAGACGGTAGCGCCGAATGCCGAGCAGGTAGCGGACTGGCCGCCCGTCTGGGCGGTCACCGCGGTCAGGGCGAGCGACTGCGACGCCTGGGACGAGCCCGATCCGGTCGTGAGCGTGATCGGAACCGTATGCGCCCCGCTGCTGCCCTGCGGCGCGCTCACCGTCACCGACAGCGTGCCGGTGCCGCCGGCGGGAACGCTGATGGTCCCGGAACTGGGGGTGACCGAGAGCCCGGCGGGCGCGGACAGGCTGACCTGAGCGCTCTGCGGCCGGCCGGTGACGTTCTCGGCTTCGACCCGGACCGTGGTGCTGCCGCCCGGCGCGACCGTCACCTGCTGGCTGGGCAGGAAGCCGACGACGGGCTTGAGGCCGGCGCCGTAGGAGGGCGGCGCGTCCTGCGGGGAGCTTCCCCACGAGGTCGGCTGGCTGCCCATCGACCAGTCCAGGGTCGCTCCGCGGGACAGGGTCGAGTACGGCACGGACAGCCGGTTGTAGGGGCTGCCGTCGAGCCGCAGCGAATCGACGTAGTACCGCGCCGACGACGCGCCCGGGGCGTTGATCGTGATCGTCTTGCCGCCCGGCGGCGTGATGGTGACGTGCGGGAAGTGCGGGCCGCTGAACACCAGGTTGTCCGTCCCGGAGTTCTCCGGGTACATGCCCAGCATCTCCCAGATGTACGTCGAGCTGTTCGCGCCCAGGTCGTCGTTGTTGGGCAGCCCGCTCGGCCCGGGGCTGTACATGGTGGACAGCATCGTGTTGACCGCCTGCTGGGTTCCCGCGGGGTCGCCCGCGTAGTCCAGCGCGTACTGCTCGCCGAAGTCGAACTCGTTGCTCAGCAGGGCGTACATGCCGGAGCCGTTCGGCTGCGACAGGTACTTCCGCAGTTCGGGCACGACCTTGGAGTCGCCGCCCAGCAGCGAGAACAGCGCCGGGTAGTCGTTCGGCACGTTCCACATGTACTCGTAGGCGTCGCCCTCGACGTAGTACGGCTCGCCGCTCTGGTTCGAGAGGGGGGTGATGCCGGGCACGAACTGCCCGTTGGAGTAGCGCGGGTTCAGCAGGTCGTTGTTCGGGTCGAACAGGTTCTCCCAGTTGTTGGCCCGCTTCTGGAGCATGGCCGCGTCCGCGGTGTCGCCCATCGAGGCGGCGAACTGGGACAGGGCCAGGTCCTGGGTGTCGTACTCGAGCATGGTGGCCACGGTGCCGTGGGCGTAGCAGCAGCCGTACGTGCCGTCGGGGGGCAGGTAGCCGTACTTCGCCTCGAGAGCCTCACCCGGCCGCACGTCGTTGACCGTGGTCGCCTGCTTGAGCATGTCGGCGAGCGCCTGCCGGGTGTTGAAGTCGCGGGCGCCGAACGCGTAGTAGTCGGCGATGATGGACTGCGCCGGGTCGCCCACCATGACGTAGTTGTCGAGGTTCAGGTATCCCCACTGCTGCAGGATCCCGTTCTGGTCGTAGTAGTTGACTAGCGACTGCGCCTGGTCGGACGCGGCTTGCGGATCGAGCATCGCCTGCAGCTGCGACAGCGAGTGGTAGATATCCCACCCCGAGTAGGTGCCGTACTGGTTCTGCTGCTGGCCACTGACCGTATGGACCTGGTCGTCGGAGCCCATGTACTGGCCGTTGACGTCGCTGGTGATGTTGGGCTGCATGAAGTCCTTGTACAGCAGGCTGTAGAACATCTGCGTCTGCGCGTACGACCCGCCCGACACCCCGATCTCGTCCAGCAGCTTGTTCCACCGCGCCTGGGCCGCGGACTTGACCGAGTCGAAGTTCCAGCCGGGGTTCTCGGTCCGCACGTCGAGCTGGGCGTTGGCGGTGCTGACGTAGGAGATGCCCACCTTGGCCTCGATCACCGGGTTGCTGGTGGTGTCGAAGCTGAGGGACACCGCGGCCGGATCGGACTGCCCGGATTGGGTGATGACGTGAGAGGCGGTGAACGGCTGGCTGAAGACGATGTCGAAGTGGACCGTGTACTCCTGAACCTGGCCGTCGTTGTTCGTCTCGCCGCAGAAGTGGCCGCTGGTGTCGGTGCCGGTGACCTCGTTGTTGCCCACGACCTGCGCGCTGTCCCCGAAATCGCCGGTCTGGCTGTCCATCAGCTTGATCAGGAAGCCCGCCGAGGTCGTCGACGGGAACGTGAACCGGCCCATGGAGGTGTGCGGGGTCGCGGTGAACTGCGAGGTGATCGTGTTGGTTGGGCCGTTGCTGCTCGCCGAGTAGTAGCCCGCCTGCGCCACCTCGCCGGAGTGGCTGAACGAGGTCGTGACGCTGTTCGGGTTGCCGGACGGCAGCGCGCCGGTCATCGGCAGGATCGGCACGTCGCCCGCCGCCTTGCAGCCCGGCCCGGAGATGTGGGTCAGGGAGTAGCCGTCGAGGGTCGTGTCACCGTAGCCGTAGCCGCCGCCGTCGCTGCGGTCCGGCAGCGTGTCCGGGCTCCACTGGGTCATGCCGAAGGGCACGGTCGCCCCGGGGTACGTGTTCCCGCCGCCGGTGGTCCAGGTCCGGGTGTCCACCAGCGACGCCGGGTCCCGCACCGGGTGGGTGACCGTGGACGAGTTCTTCGCGCCCGCGGGCAACTCGCTCCTGGGAAGCGGCTTCTGGCAGTTGACCGGGAGGCCATCGGCCGCCTTCCCGCAGGTGGTGCCGTGGATGGGGCCTACCTGGCTGGCATGAGGGGCCGCGGAGGCGGCCGTGGCCGGCCCGCTCGCCGCCGCGACCAGCCCCATTCCCAGTACCGCCACTGATGCCAGGGCCCCCGGGGTCCTCCGAGACACACAGGCCCGACCGATTTCCCGCAGTTTCGCCATGAGGCCTCCTCGCCAACCTCCCCATATTAATACCGAATACTGCGGAATCCCTAGTGCCCGCGAGGCCGAATCCCACGGGGCCGAATACCACGGAACCGAATGAGGAACCCGGCGGCTACCAGAAGCCAGGCGACGACGGAAACCCAGACCATGACCCGCGCGATCGGCGTCATGAACGACAGCCGCGCGCCCTGGCCGAACACATCCGTCGCCACGCTGTACATGCCGAGCGGGAACACGGCGCTCCACAGCGTCGGCTCGTACGCCAGCGGCCAGCGCCGCCTGAGGTGCCGCCAGAACCCCAGGACCAGCAGCAGCGGGATCCACCAGGTGCCGAACGCCCACAGCGCGAACGAGAACCCCTCCACGAAGCTCGCCGTGGCCCGCACCACCGGGAGGCCGGCGGGCAGGGCGAGGTCACGGCCGCCCGCCAGCACGGAGATGGCCGTGGCGCCCATCAGGATCCAGTACGGCGGCCCCAGCGCCTGGGGGGTCATCGGGATGGTCAGCCAGCGCAGCAGGATCACGGCGACGACCAGCAGGTACAGCACCAGCCCGATGCACCACAGCCCCACCGCGACCGGGGCAAGCAGCCCGGACTGCGATGGCCACACCGGGACCAGGGTCGCGGCCACGACCGCGAGCGACTGGGTGGCGACGGTCCACAGCAGCCACGAGCCGTTGACGCCGCCGAGCGCCGAGTCCCCGGTGCGGGACAGCACCAGGCTGGCCGGTATCCCGTAGGTGAGCACCAGCCACGCCAGGGCGGCGAGCGCGGCGAGCACCGCGGTAACCACGGGATGGCCGGCCATCGCGAACCGCGCCCCGAGCACGTCCAGGCCCGCCGTTATCGTGAAGAAGCCGAACGCGCGGTCGGGCGCTCGCAGGTCGGCCGCCACCCGCGACCGGAACAGCGTGATCCGCAGCGCCAGCGCGCATCCGAGCACGACCAGCCCCAGGCACGCGACCGCTAGCAGCGCCAGCGACAGCCACGACGGCCCGAGCGTGCCGACGGCGACCGACACGATCCCGGTCGCCATCACGAACGAGAAGTATCCCGGGTGCAGGTCTCTCACCGTGGCCCGCGTGCTCTGATTGATCATCGGCTTCCTTACCGGAGCGTGGAGGATGGCTGCATGGAGTTTGACTACGTCGTGGTGGGCGCGGGCGCCGCGGGTTGCGTGGTGGCGAACCGGTTGTCGGCCGATCCGGGCCGGACGGTGCTGCTCGCCGAGTACGGCGGTCGCCCGGTCAGCCCGATGATCTCCGTCCCCAAGGGCTTCTACTACATCCTCCGCGGCGACCGCTACCTGTACCGGTACCCAACGCGAAACGGCGAGGCGTGGCTGCGCGGCAAGGTCCTCGGGGGCTCGACCGCCGTCAACGGCATGGTGTGGACGCGCGGCGCCCCGGCCGACTGGAACGCCCTCGCCGCCCGGTCCGGCCCGGGCTGGGCCTGGGACGACATCCGGCCCGCCTGCGAGGCGATCGAGGATGCTCTTGGCATCTGCGCCCCGCCCGGCGACTGCGAGATCACCCGGGCCATCCTCGGGTCGGCGCGGTCGGTCGGGTGGCACGTCACCGACGATTTCAATTCCCTTGATACCGAACGGATAGGGCCGACTCCCTCGTCGATAGCGAATGGGAAGCGGGTGACGGCGTACAGCGCCTTCATCCGTTCGGTCAAAAAAAGGCCTAACCTCACGGTCGCCACCCGCACCCGCGCCGCCCGCCTGCTTTTCGACGGTCACCGTGTGACCGGAGTCAGGGTTCAGGCGGGGAAAAGCGGGATCGACGTCGCCGCGCGGCGGGAGGTGGTCGTGTGCGCGGGCGCCATCGAGACACCGCTGCTCCTCGAAAGGTCGGGAATCGGCCGCCCGGACGTCATCCGTTCCCTTGGCGTCGAGCTCCGCGCCGAGAGCCCGAATGTCGGCGAGCGCCTTATCGAGCAGCGCGGGCTGGCCATGCAGGTGACGCTCGGAAACCGGTCCGGCATCTCTCGACGCCTCGATAGCCTGCCGAAGCGGGGCTGGGAAGGGCTGAAGTACCTGGTGGCCCGAAGCGGCCCGCTGGCCAGCGCGGGATATGACCTGGTGTGCCAGTTCAAGTCGTCGCCGGAGGCGCCGCGACCCGACGTGCAAGGGCTATTCGCCCCGCTGGCGCTGGATACCGGCAGCGCGGAGATGAAGCTGGCGAGGCATTCCGGGATCCTGTTCATGGGATACCCGATCCGGCCGGAAACTCCGAGTTCCGTGCACGCGTCCGGGCCGGCCTTCGAGGATTTTCCGGTGATAGACGCGCGTTTCCTGGAAAGCGAATCCGACCGGAATTCGATCGCGCCGGTCCTCGGAATCGCCCGTGAGGTCCTCGGCCGGGATCCGGTCGCGGCCCTCGTCAAGTCCGAGGAATTCCCTGGGTCCTCGGTCACGACGCCGGAGCAAGTTATCCGGTACAGCCTGGAAACCGGGAGGGGCATCTACCACGCGGTCGGCTCGGCGGCGATGGGGCCGGACGACGCCGACGTGACCGGCCCGCGGTTGCGGGTGCGCGGGGTGGGCGGGCTGCGGATCGCGGACGCCTCGGTGCTTCCGGCGCAGGTGTCGGGAAACACGGCCGCGCCCGCGATGGCGGTAGGCTGGCGTGCCGCCGATTTCATCATTGAGGAGGCGCGGTGACTCCCGTGGGAGGCAGGCTGCTCGCGTTCAGCGACCTGCACGTGGGATACCCGAAGAACCGGGCGATCGTGGCGGCGCTGCCGCCCGGGGAGCCCGGCGACTGGCTGCTGGTGGCGGGCGACGTGGGGGAATCGTTCGCGGGCGTGGAGTGGGCGCTCGGCGAGCTGGCGCGGCGGTTCGACCGCGTCGTGTGGGTACCGGGCAACCACGAGCTGTGGACGCGCCGCGGCGACCCGGTGACCGCGCGTGGCGAGGAACGCTACCGGATGCTGGTGGAGGCCTGCCGCGGTCTCGGCGTGCTCACGCCCGAGGATCCGTACCCGGTGTGGGACGGGCCGGGCGGCCCGGCGACGATCGTGCCGCTGTTCCTGGGGTATGACTACAGCTTCCGGCCCGGCGGCGCCAGCACCAAGGAAGAGGGCCTCGCCCATGCCTACGAGACGGGCGTGGTGTGCACCGACGAGCAGCTGCTGTACCCCGATCCCTACCCGGGCCGGGACGACTGGTGCCGGGCGAGGGTGTCGCAGACCGAGCGGCGGCTCGCCGCCGAGCTGGACCCGGGCCTTCCGGTGATCTTCGTGAACCACTACCCGCTGGTCCGGGAGCCCACCAGGCTGCTGCGGTACCCGCAGTTCGCCCAGTGGTGCGGGACTGCCCTGACGGCCGACTGGCACCTGAGGTTCAACGCGTCCGTCGTGGTGTACGGGCACCTGCACATCCCGCGGGTGACGCGCCACGACGGGGTGCGGTTCGAGGAGGTGTCGATGGGCTACCCGCGCGAGTGGGAGCGGCGCGCCCAGCGGTTCGGCACCCGGCAGCCGCGGGTCCCGTTCCAGATCATGCCGCCGCCCCCGCCCTGCCCCTCGTTCCCCGGCATCCCCGAGGGCATCCGCGGCTGATCAACGGCCGGTCGGCCGCTCGATTACGCAATCGAGCGCGCTATAACCCCCTCGATTGCGTAATCGAGCGCGCTAGAAGCCCCTGCCCCTCGCTCGCCCCCTCGATTGCGCAACTGAGGGGGTTGCGGCGGGCGGGGCGGGCGCTGTGGGGGCGGTGGGGCGGCGCAGGATCAGGGCGCTGATCCCGGCGCAGAGCGCGAGCGCGGCGGCGATGAAGAAGTCCAGCTTCCACGAGCCCGTGGCGCGGAACAGGTAGGCCGCCAGGTAGCCGGCGTAGACGCTGCCGACCGCCTTGCCCGTGTAGACGATGCCGTAGTTGACGCCGGAGTGGGTCCGGCCCCAGTAGTCGGCCACCAGGGCCGGGTAGAGGCTGAACAGGGGTCCCCAGCAGCCCATGGCCACCAGCGACTCGACGATGAACAGCGTCCCGTCGCGGGTGATCGTCATGAGGACCAGGACCAGGCCCATGAAGCAGAAGAAGCCGAACATCGACAGTTCCCGGCCGAGCCCGTCGGAGATCGCGCCGGCCGCCCAGCGCATCACGCCGTTGGGGACTCGGCTCCAGGTCGCGGCGGCGACCCCGACCCCCGCGCCGAGCGCCAGCGTCGTGGTGGAGAACTCCGCGATGTGCGCGGTGATCATGAGGCCGGAGCCGGTGATCATCGCCAGCCCGGCGAACGCGACGTAGCACTGCCAGGTGCGCAGCATCTGCCCGGGCGTGTAGTCGCGGATCGCGAGCCGGGTGCGCCTGCCCTGCGCGGTGGCGGGGTCGTAGCCCGCCGGCAGCCAGTCCCGGGGCGGGTACCGCAGGAACTGGGCCGCGATCACGATGACGACGCCCATCGCCACGCCCATGATCGAGAGCGCGCCCTTGTAGCCGTCCGGGCCACTGTCGATCACCGTGGCGAGCAGCGGGATGAAGATCGCGGAGCCGCCGCCGAAGCCCATGTCGATGAGCCCGACGGCGGCACCGCGCTTCTTCGCCTCGGGGAACCACTTGAGCGCGTTGTTCACGCAGTTCGCGTAGATGTAACCAGGGCCTAGCGCCCCGAGCCCGTAGGCCAGCCACAGTTCGGGGACGGTGCGCGCACGGGCGGCGAGTATCCAGCCCGCGCCGGTGAAGACGCCGGCGATGGTGGTGAACCAGCGGGGCTGCCAGCGGTCCGACCACAGGCCGCCGGGAACCATGAACAGGCCCGCGACCACCACGTAGATCGTGAACGTCAGCGCCACGTCGGGAAGAGCGGCGTGATCCGCCGCCGCGATCGGCTTCTCGAACAGCGTGAAGCAGTACTCGTACGGGCTGATCATGAGCATCACGATCAGCGCGATGACCGCCTGCACCCAGCGGTTGCGCGGCCCGCCATGGGGCCGCGCCCCTGGTGGCGTGAGCGGAATCCGCGGCTCCGGTGCTGTGGCGTGGGCCAAGACGAATCTCCATTGAATCGAATACGGCCGATAATGTCGCGGTACGGAAGTTACCGGCAGGCAACATTTTGTCTATCTCGGAAAATAGAAGACGTCCGGACGGTGTACAAGGGACCGCAACCGAAAAACCTGATCGATATCAGGTGCTCATAAATGTTTTTTGATAAGCGCCGTGTATGCAACGATTGAATCGTTTCAGCGATTGAATCGATTCATAATAGTGTCATCAAAATTCGTCGATTCAATAAGCGCAGTCGGGACCTGGCCGCCGCCCCTCTCCCGCAGCCCCCTCGATAGCGCAATCGAGGGGGCTGCGGGGCCTGTTGCGAATGAGCCGCTCATGATGGCACTCCCAGCGGATGCCCGGCTATTCCGCCGTGCCCGGCCTGGTGACATCGACTTTTGGCGCATGAGGGCCCTAAATGCGTCCGGTTTGCGGCATTTGCGGGGCCGCCATTCGCCAAAAGTCGCAGCTCCCCGGCGGACGGCACCCGGCAGCCGACCCGGAGCCTGGCACCATGCGCCACAATCGCCTCTCATGCACTAACTGATAACTTCTGCAACAAGCCTATATAGCACGTTCGATTGCGCAATCGAGGGGCTGGCATCGCATCAGATCGCGCCGGATTCCTTCAGGGAGGAGACCTCAGAAGGCGAGTATCCGAGCCGGGCCAGCACCTCGTCGGTGTGCTCGCCAAGCAGCGGCGGGCGCTCGACCGACACCGGCGAGTCCGACAGCCGGACCGGGCAGCCCACGGTCTTGAACGGCCCGCGCACCGGATGATCGACCGACACCACCGACCCGAGATCGGCCAGGGTGGTGTCGTCGATCAGCTCCTTTGTCGACAGGATCGGCCCGCATGGAACGCCGAGCGCGTTCAGTTCGTCCATGACGTCCCACTTCGTGTGCCGGGACGTCCATTCCTCGATGGTCTCGAAGACCTTGCCGAGCTTCGGCAGCCGCGCTTCCGGCGTCGCCCATTCGGGGTCGCGGGCCAGCTCGGGCCGCCCGATCAGCGAGCAGATCGGCTCCCACCCGGGAGGCTGGATGATGATGTAGATGTAGTCGTTCGGGCCGCCGGGCGCGCATCGCACCGCCCAGCCCGGCTGACCGCCGCCGGACGCATTGCCCGACCGCGGCACCTCGTCGCCGAACGAGGAGTTCGGGTACTCCGCCAGCGGCCCGGCCGACAGCCGCTGCTGGTCGCGGAGCTTGACCCGGCACAGGTTCAGCACCGCGTCCTGCATCGCCACGTCCACCCGCTGCCCGCGGCCGGTGCGGACTCGCTGGTACAGCGCGGCGAGGATTCCCATGACGAGGTGGACCCCGCTGCCGGAGTCGCCGATCTGCGCGCCGGTCACGGTCGGCGGCCCGTCATCGAACCCGGTCGTGCTCATCGCGCCGCCCATGGCCTGCGCGACCACTTCGTAGGCCTTGAAGTTCGCGTACCGCCCGCGGCCGAAGCCCTTGATCGACGCGAGGATCAGCTGCTCATTGAGCTGGGAAAGCTTTTCCCATGGAAAGCCGAGCCGGTCTAGCACCCCCGGTCCGAAGTTCTCGACGAGCACGTCGGCGTCCCGCGCCAGCCTGGCGAACACCTCGCGGCCGCCAGCGGACTTCATGTTCACCGTGACGCTGCGCTTATTGCAGTTCAGCATCGTGAAGTACAGGCTGTCGACGTCCGGCACGTCGCGGAGCTGCCCGCGCGTGACGTCGCCCCGCCCAGGCATCTCCACCTTGATCACGTCCGCGCCCAGCCACGCCAGCAACTGCGTCGCCGACGGGCCGGACTGGACGTGCGTCATGTCGACGACGCGCACGCCATCAAGAGCCCTGGTCAATGTTCCTCCTGCTATCCGAGCGATCCGCGATCTGTTCCTGGCACGGCTGATACCGGCACGGTTGTTCCTGGCCCGGTTGTCCTTGTCGCGGGCGCTCCCGCCGCGGGTCCTCCCGCCACGGGGGGCAGAGTGCGCGGCAGGCCGGGCCGGCGCAGCAGCGGCACCAGCG
>JAFMRC010000537.1 GCA_017354375.1 Nocardiopsaceae bacterium
ACTTCCTGCTCACCGACGGGCGGTCGGTCGCCGCGACCGCCGCCGGGGACACGCTCTGCTACCGGCTGGCCGGCGGCGGGGTGACCGTCGCGTCCGAGCCCTGCGACGACGAGCCCGGCTGGACCGACGTGCCGGACCGGCACCTGCTGACCGTGCATCCCCGGCCAGCCCGCCCCGGCCGGCCTCCCGGCGGATCGGACGGCGTTACCGTGACGCCGCTGGCCGCCGTTCCCGCCCGGGTAACCACCGGTAAGGGGGCCGTCGTCCCGTGATCACCATCGACAACCTCCTTCCCGCGGGCTTCCGCGAATCCTCGCTGCGGTCCGACGTGGCGACGGGGCTGACCGCGACGCCCAAGTGGCTGCCGCCGAAGTGGTTCTACGACGCCGAGGGCAGCGCGCTGTTCGAGAAGATCACCGAGCTGCCCGAGTACTACCCGACGCGCGCCGAGCGGGCCATCCTGCGCGCGGCGTCGGGGCAGATCGCGGTCGCGTCGCGGGCCGGGACGCTCGTGGAGCTGGGGTCGGGGTCGTCGGAGAAGACGCGGCTGCTGCTGGACGCGCTGCTCGCCGGCGGAACCCTGCTGCGGTACGTCCCGGTGGACGTGAGCGAGTCCGCGCTGCGGGCCGCCGGCTCCGCGGTGGACTCCGAGTACCCGGGCCTCGACGTTCGCGGGGTCGTGGCGGACTTCGACGCGTACCTCGGGCTCGGCGCGTCCGCCCCGGGCTCGGGTGCCAGCCCGGGCTCGGGTGACGGCGCCGGGCCACGGCTTGTCGCGTTCCTCGGATCCACGATCGGCAACATGATGCCGGCCGAGCGCGCCGTGTTCCTGTCCCGGGTGCGGTCGGCGCTGCGGCCCGGCGACGCGTTCCTGCTCGGCACCGACCTGGTGAAGGACCCATCGGTACTGATCGCGGCCTACGACGACCCGTCCGGGGTGACCGCGGCGTTCAACAAGAACGTGCTGTCGGTGCTCAACGCCTCGCTCGGCGCCGACTTCGTCCTCGACGCGTTCGACCACGTCGCCGTGTGGGACGCGGAGGCCGAGTGGATGGAGATGCGGCTGCGTTCCGCCGTCGCTCAGCGGGTACGAGTGCCAGGGGCGGGCCTCACCGTGTCGTTCGAGGCCGGGGAGGACATTCGGACCGAGGTGTCGGCCAAGTTCCGCCGCGACGGGGTGGCGGCGGAACTGGCGGCGGCCGGGCTGGAGATGCGCTCCTGGTGGACCGACGCCGCCTGCCGGTTCGGCCTGTCCCTGTCGGTCCCGTCGGATGGTTAGCCGGCGTTATCCGTGGTAGCTGACGGGGCACGCAGCTTCGCCAGAGCACGAGGAGGCACCGATGCCACGACAGCGACAGCCACGACAGAGGCGCAACCCGCGGGAGCAGGACTGGGGCGCGAAGGCCAACCGCCAGTACGAGGAGATCAAGTCCTCCCAGCTCGACCGGGGCGCGAGCAACGACCGCGCGGAGGAGATCGCGGCGCGGACGGTGAACAAGAACCGTGCTCGCAGCGGGCAGGCGGACCAGGCCAGCCGGGTGTCCCTGGAGGGGGAGTCCCCGCAGCGGCGCGGCGGCCGCCGGTCCGGGCGGGGGTACGGTCCCAGCGGCGGGCCGACCAAGGCCCAGCTGTACAACGACGCGAAGAAGCGCAACATCAGGGGCCGGTCCACCATGACCAAGAAGCAGCTGCAGAACGCGCTCGGCCGGTAGGGTGCCGTCCGCGCAATTGCGTCAGGCGTTTCCGCGGAAACGTCGGCCAGCTGCCTCTCCTGGCATCCGGACCAGCCATGGGCTGCTGGCATGATGAGGCACTATGAGCATCGTCAAGATCAACGCGATTACCGTCCCGGCCGACAGCGGCGATGAGCTGGCGCGCCGGTTCGCCGACCGTGCCGGCGCGGTCGACAACCAGCCGGGCTTCGAGGGGTTCGAGCTGCTCAAGCCCATCGACGACCGGATGGCCGGGCGCCAGCACACTGTCGATGCGCTGCTCGCGGTCGTCGCCCTCGCCCAGCGAAGGCCCGCCGTGCTGCTGACCAGCGAACCCGGCGACATGACACGGCTCACCGAGGAGCCAGACCGCAAGAGGTCCGAGCGCGTCGCGGTTGTCTCGGTATGAACGCCCCCCGGCCCAAGGAATTCGCCTCGGGCTAGCCCCACCAGCGTAAAAGGATGTTGTCAAGTGGTGCGGGCGGGGCTGGCGTGGCCTGGGATTTTGCTGTCGGCCGGTCCCGCGTGCCGGGTGCGGGCATGACGATGGCCCGCGTCGCGGGC
>JAFMRC010000313.1 GCA_017354375.1 Nocardiopsaceae bacterium
GGCGCCGCCGCGCCGCCGCTGGATGGCCCGCAGCCGGCCAGCGCGGCCCCGGCCAGCAGCGTTCCCAGGATGATCGTCGGGATCGTCGGGTGGGTCCGTGGCGTTCGTGACGCAGTGCGCATATCCCCCTAGACGATGCCGGACGCTGCCGGGTTGCGATGTTCTCCTATTCCGCGGGCCAGGCGTCGGCGAGGATCTTGCGGGTGTCGGCGACCAGCTGGGGCAGTACCCGGGTGCGGCCTACGACCGGCATGAAGTTGGTGTCGCCGCCCCACCGGGGCACCACGTGCTGGTGCAGGTGGGCGGCGATGCCGGCGCCGGCGACGGTGCCAAGGTTCATGCCGATGTTGAAGCCGTGCGGGGCGGACGCGGCACGGATGGCCCGCACGGCTCGCACGGTGTAGTCGGAGAACTCCGCGGACTCTTCGGCGGACAGCTCCGTATAGTCCGCGAGGTGCCTATACGGGCATATTAGGATATGTCCAGAATTATACGGATACAGGTTCATGATCGCGTACACCAGCGAGCCGCGCGCGACGATGAGGCCCTCCTCGTCGGTGAGCCCCGGCGCGATGCAGAACGGGCAGCCCTCGTGCGCGCCGGGCCCCGTCGGCTTCCCCTCGCCCTGGATGTAGGCGAGCCGGTGCGGCGTCCACAGCCGCCCGAACGCGTCCGGCACGCCCGCCCCCGGCAGCCCCCCGGGGGGCATATCGCCTCCCGGGAGCGCCGCCGTACCGGCCTCCGGCGGCGGGGGAGTCACGCCCATCCGTTCCGGATGATCGGGGTTATCGGGCGGAACCACGGTCACACCTGCAGGCGATCGCGGACCGCGGTCACGATCTCGGCGACCGCGTCGGCGGCCGGCACACCGTTCTTCTGGGAGCCGTCCCGGTACCGGAAGGAAACCGCGCCCGCCGCCACGTCGTCGTCCCCGGCGATCAGCATGAACGGCACCTTCTGCCGCTGCGCGTTGCGGATCTTCTTCTGCATCCGGTCGTCGGAGTCATCGACCTCGACCCGGATCCGCTGCTCGGCCAGGCGCGACGCCACCTTCCGCAGGTACGGCACGTGCGCGTCCGCGATCGGGATCCCGGTCACCTGGACCGGCGCCAGCCACGGGGGGAACGCCCCGGCGTAGTGCTCGAGCAGGATCCCGAAGAACCGCTCGATCGACCCGAACAGCGCCCGGTGGATCATGTACGGCCGCTGCCGCGACCCGTCGGCCGCCTGGTACTCGATCCCGAACCGCCCGGGCTCCTGGAAGTCCACCTGCAGCGTGGACAGCTGCCAGCGCCGGCCGATCGCGTCCTTGACGTGCACGTCGATCTTCGGCGCGTAGAACGCCCCCTCCCCCTCGGCGACCACGTACGGCAGCCCGGAGGCATCGAGGGCGTGCTTCAGGGCGGCCTCGGCGGCGGCCCACTCCTCCAGCTCACCGACGTACTTCGGCGGGCGGGTGGACAGCTCGGCCTCGAAGTCGGTGAGCCCGAAGTCCCGCAGCAGCCCCACGACGAACTCCAGCAGCGACGCCAGCTCGCCGGGGAGCTGCTCCGGGGTGCAGAAGATGTGCGAGTCGTCCTGGGTGAACCCGCGCGCCCGGGTGAGCCCGTGCACGACGCCGGACTTCTCGTACCGGTAGACGGTGCCGAACTCGAACAGCCGCAGCGGCAGCTCCCGGTACGACCGCCCGCGGGAGCGGTAGATCAGGACGTGCATCGGGCAGTTCATCGGCTTGGCGTAGTACTCCGCGCCGTCCATCTCCAGCGGCGGGAACATGCCGTCCTTGTAGAAGCCGAGGTGGCCGGAGGTCTCGAACAGCTCCGCCTTGGTGAGGTGCGGCGTGTTGACGAACTCATAGCCCGCCTCCTCGTGCCGCCTGCGGGAGTAGGCCTCCATCTCGCGGCGGACGATGCCGCCCTTGGGGTGGAAGACCGGCAGCCCGGACCCGATCTCGGCCGGGAACGAGAACAGGTCCAGCTCCGCGCCCAGCTTGCGGTGATCGCGCCGCTCGGCCTCCTCCAGCATCTTCAGGTACTTGTCCTGCTCGTCGCGGGATTCCCAGGCGGTGCCGTAGATCCGCTGCAGCTGCGGGTTCTTCTCGCTGCCCCGCCAGTAGGCGCCACCGGAGCGCATCAGCTTGAACGCCGGGATGTCCCTCGTGGCCGGCAGGTGCGGACCGCGGCACAGGTCCTTCCACTCGACGTCGCCGGTCTTGGGGTCCAGGTTGTCGTAGATGGTCAGCTCGGCCCCGCCGACCTCCACGGACTCCTCGCTGTCGGCCGCGGGTGCTCCTTTTATGCCGATAAGCTCCTGCTTGTAGGGCTCGGCCGCCAGCTCCTTGCGCGCCTCGTCCTCGGTGACGACCCGGCGCTCGAAACGCTGGCCTTGCTTGACGATCTGCCGCATCCGGGCCTCGATCTTCTTGAGGTCACCGGGCTCGAACGGGGCGGGCACGTCGAAGTCGTAGTAGAAGCCGTTCTCGACCGGCGGCCCGATCCCCAGCCTGGCCTCGGGGAACAGCTCCTGCACGGCCTGGGCCATGACGTGCGCGGTGGAGTGCCGCAGGATCGCGCGGCCGTCGGCGGAGCCGATGCCGATGGGCTCGACCTCGTCGCCGTCTTCGAGCACGTGAGCCAGGTCGCGGGGCGATCCGTTCACGCGGGCGGCGATCACCTTGCTGCCGGGAGCCTCGCTTCCGGCACTGTCGTTTCCGGTGGCACTGTCGTTTCCGGTGGCACTGTCGCCGGGCGAGGAGCCGAGCAGGGCGCCCGCCGTCGTCCCGGCCTCGGTCACGCGCTCGCGGCCTGCGAGGATGATCCGAAGCTGCTGGCTGGACACGGTGGGCTCCTTATGCCGTAGGGATGGTCTGTCACCGATGGTATCGGTGCCGGGCGGGATGCCGCTCCTGCATAAGCTATGGCACATGGCAGAAACCTCCGCTGGCCACGAGCCCGTATCGGAGATCGACACCACCCGGGCACATGCGGCGCGGATGTACGACTACTGGCTAGGCGGCAAGAACCACTTCGCGGCCGACCGCGAGGCCGCCGACAATATCGCCAGGCACCTGCCCACGATACGGACCATGGCCCGGGAAAACCGAAGGTTCATGGGCCGCGCGGTCCGGTTCCTCGCGGCGGAGGCGGGCATCCGGCAGTTCCTCGACATCGGGACCGGCCTGCCGGCCACCGAGAACGTGCACGAAATCGCCCAGCGGGCTGCCCCCGACTCGCGCGTCGTCTACGCCGACAACGATCCGATGGTGATCGCGCACGCGCGGGCGCTGCTGCGATCGACCCCGGAAGGCCGGACCGCTTACATCCACGCCGACTTCCGCGACCCGGACGCGATCCTGTCCGACCCGGCGGTCACCGGCACCCTCGACTTCGATCAGCCGGTCGCGCTGATCCTCGTCGCGCTCCTGCACTTCATCCCGGACTCCGAGAACCCGGGCGGCATCGTCGCCAGGCTGCTCGCCGCCCTGCCGCCGGGCAGCTACCTGGTGGCCACGCACGCTACGGCGGAATTCATCCCGGAGCAGTTCTCCGACCTGGAGGAGAACTACGGCAACTACAAGCCGCCCGCCACGTCGGGGGCGATGCGCGACTCCGATGAGTTCGCCCGGATGGCGTTCGCCGGACTCGAGCTAGTGCCGCCCGGCGTGGTCCTGGTGTCGGAATGGCGGCCCGACCCCGACGCCCCGCGCCCCCTCCCCCACGAGGTGAACTTCTGCGGCGGCGTCGCCCGCAAGCCGGCCTAGCGTCACCCTGTTGAATCCGCGTCAACGGCGCGTTCCGCACATAACGTCCGGTTCGCGCCACCGCCCGGGCATCCACCATCTGGCTAATACAATTAGTTGTCATCTGAATACTTTTAGTTCACGAGTAACTGGCTGGGTGCTTTCGAAGCAGGGACGGGCGACGGCGGGAGCACCGGCGCCCGGGGGTATGCGGGACCCAGGGGGTGCATATGCCCCGTTCTGCTGGGGTATGCCCGGGACGCGGGGACGTGCCGAGCGGGGCGGCGCCGGGGCGGGAGGGCTTCGCGTGGAGGATATGTGAGCAGGGAGCGCACTTATCCTCCACGTGGGCGGGATCACGGCCCAGTGGATACCCCAGCAGGTATTTCGAAGATCGTGAATTTGCTACCAGGATCGTCATATGCCGTAAAGCGTCGGCCGACCCGGCCCCAGGGCCTCCTGCGGACGCTGCGCCCGAATCCGCGCGTGTCAGGATGGGTGACATGGAGATCCTGAGCAGCCGGATTCTGCTGCGGCCGACCGACCCGGTGCGCAGCCAGCGGTTCTACCGGGACGTCCTGGGGCTGGCCGTCTACCGCGAGTTCGGCCCGCCCGACAGTCCTGGTGTGGTGTTCTTCCTCGGCGGCGGGTTCCTCGAGGTCTCCGGGCACGGCGACGCGACGTCCGGCCGGTCCGCCATGATCTGGCTGCAGGTCCGGGACGTGCGGGCGGAACACGCGCGCCTGGCCCAAGCGAAGGTCTCCGTTCTGCGCGAGCCGGTGACCGAGCCGTGGGGGCTGACCGAGATGTGGATCACCGACCCGGACGGGGTACCGATCGTCCTCGTGGAGGTCCCGCCGGATCACCCGATCCGCCGCGACACCCGCCCGTAATGGTGTGACGGCGGTGTGGTCACGCTGGGGGTCGCCGGGTCGGTCGGCGAGTCAGTCTCCGGCCTGATGGTAACGGTGCTGCGTGCTGATCGAGGAGGGATGCGCCAGACACCAGGGCGCGGGCCGCTTCGGCGAAGTACTGCTCATCCGCCCCGGGGGCCAGGCCGGCAAGCACGCCCTGGCTGAGTCCGGCGAAGAGGGCCCTGAGCGCTGTGGCCAGGCGCTGCGCTTGTTGCGGCGTGACCATGTTCCCGTTGTGCGGTCTTCCGGTGAACAGCGCGACAAGGCGTTCCTCATGTGCCCGGACGGAAGCCGCGAGCCGGGAACCCAGATCCGGGTCACGCGCGGCCGTGTCCAGCATGCTGGCCTGGAGCGACAGGCCGCGCAGGGCGTCAGGGTCATCACACTTGCGCCGGTAGTACCGGGCAAAGGCCTCGACGGCCGCCACCAGGTCCAGCCCGGCGGGAACGGCCCGTTCGATCTCGTCGTACTGCGGACCCAGGTAGTCCGCGGCCAGCGCGGTCAGCAGTCCGTCCTTGCTTCCGAACAGGGAGTAGACAGCGCCGGTGGACAGGCCGGCCTGCCCGGCGATCTCGTCAAGCCTGGCCTGGTGGCCGTCCCGCGCGACGATCCGGAGCGCCGCGTCCAGCAGGGCGCGGCGGTTGCGCTCCCTGGTTTCCTCCCTCTTCATTTCACATAACCTCGTTACTATAGTAATATGATTATTAAATCATCTGCCAGGGGAGGCCCCATGGAAGACCGGCTCACGCGCCAGGCTAAGTCTGGTACACCACCAGCGGCAGGAGGAATGCGCCTGGGCATCGCCGGCGATGGCATCTTCAAGAACCTTCTTGGCGCCGCCTACGTCATAGCCGCCCTGCCTCTCGGTCACCTGATCGGCGTCGCCGCCTGGCTGATGATCACCACGGGGGTGCTGGTGCTGACGTGCGGGATGGCGGAGACCTGGTACGCGGGTATCCGCCCAGCGCGGACGTACCTGCGGTTCCTGACCTTGTATGACGCCGGCTGGATGCTGGCGACGCTGGCCGCGCTGGGCGTTGCGCGGTCCGCGGGCACCGGGGGCGGCGAAGTATGGATGGCTTACCAGGCGGTCGCGGCCATCGTGCTCGCGGTCCTGCTGATGACAGGGGCCGGGGCAGGACCCGTCGGCGACCGGGACGGAACGGTGTTGCTCTCCCTCGCGTCGGCAACCGTGGTGCTGATCGCGGCGCAGTTCGCGCTGGCCGGGTTCAGCACGTTCACCATAGACAAGACACCCGCCGACAACACCTTCGCGGCGGTCGGGACAGGCGGCTATGCCGTCGCGGCGATGACCCTGGCGGTTCTCGTCGCGGTGCTGGCCAGCCGACCGGCGCGGACGCATCGCCGGACGTTGTGGCTTGCGGTCACGCTGACGGTGCTGTCGGTCGCCGTGATGCCGACGACGGGCGCCGCCGGGACGACAACCCCTCTGCTCGGCGCACTGCACGTGCTGATCGCGGTGATCATCTTCGCCGCGGCAGGCTGGCTGACGATCGAGGTCGCCCGCCGCAGGCCACCGGCCGGCCAGCCGGACGGGACCGCGCCATCCGCCACCAGGGCTGCGTGTGTTAGAGGAGCAGAGTGAAGGCAGTCACGTGACCGGGCCGGCGTCGCCGCCGGGCGGGAGGCCAGCTCCGGGGGGCAGGGGTCCCGGCGGGCCCGGCGGGCCCGG
>JAFMRC010000314.1 GCA_017354375.1 Nocardiopsaceae bacterium
GGGGGGGGGGGGGGGGGTGCGGGGGGTGCGATGAACAGCCTGGTCCGGGGAAGGACACGGGAGAGACGGGAGGGATGGACGAGGGGAAGAGAAAGAGCGAGCATCATGCGACTCACGGTTTTCGGGGCGACGGGCGGGACCGGCACGGAGGTGGTCCTGCAGGCACTGGGCACGGGGCACCAGGTCACCGCCGTGGTGCGGGACCCAGCGCGGCTGACCGTGTCAGCGGGCAATCTCACCGTCGTGACGGCCGACGTGACCGACCCGGAGGCGATCATCACGGCGCTGGAAGGGGCGGACGCGGCGGTGTCGGCGCTCGGGCGCCGGCGCATCGGCTCCGCGACGATCTCCGCGACGATCCTCACGCAGGGGGTTCACGCCATCCTGGCCGCCATGGACAAGACGGGGGTCCGGCGGCTGGTCGCGGTCAGCACCAGCAGGCTGTTCCCCGAACCCGGCGAGCCGCCGCTGGCGAGGTACGTCGCCAAGCCGCTGCTGCAGGCCCTCCTGTGGTCGGCCAAGGCGGACGCGCACCGGATGGAGAACCTGATCGTGGAAAGCCCCGCGGACTGGACGATCATGCGCCCGTCACGGCTGCTCGACAAGCCGCGCCGCCAGTACCGGACGGCACTGGACCGAGCGGTGCCGAACCGGTATGGCAGCCCCCCGGTCGGCCGCGCCGACCTCGCGGACGCCATCCTGAAGACCCTCGATGACCCCGCGGCCATCGGCCACCGCGTAAACATCGGCTACTGAGCGGGCCTCCGCGGCTCAGGACGGCAGGGCGGCGCGGATCTTGGCGGCGTACTCCTCGGCGGGGTGGTCCGCGTCGTAGGGGTGCCGGGGGCCGAGCCAGAAGCGCAGGCCGTCCTTGAAGTTGCGCGGGATGACGTGCAGGTGCAGGTGCGGCACGGACTGGCTGACCACGTTGTTGACCAGGATCATCGACCCGGCGGCACCGAGCCCGTCCTCGACGGCCCGTTCCAGCCGCTGCGCGATGCCCAGGAACTCCCCGGCCAGCGGTGCGGGCAGGTCGGACAGCAGGCGCATGTGGTCCCTCGGCACCAGGAGGACATGCCCGCGGAACAGCGGCCGGTGGTCCAGGAACGCGAGGAAGCGGCCGGTCTCCAGGACCGTCGTCGCCCGCGCCTCGCCGCGGATGATCGCGCAGAACGCGCACTTCGGATCGGTCACGGGACGACAGTACGCCGGGACGCGTGCCGGCGAACCAGTTGCGGAGGCGGGCAGCTGAAAGTAGTTTCACTGGGGTACCTGCTCGCAAGAGTCGTCATTCCCTGACATACTGGACGAACGAGGGGCCGAAGGGATAAATCGGAACTGGTCTTTCCAACGGCGCTCAGTGACTCATAATTGCAGGAGTGCCCCTCGCACCAATCTCCAGGAGTCGCCCGTGGCATCCGGCAAAAGGGGGAGCCGCAAGGCACCGCCGGTGAGCGAGACCGCCAACCCAACGGTGCGCACCCTCATCCTGGGCATCGACCGGGAAGGTCGCATCGTCCAGACCGACCGGTCCGCTTCCAAGATCCTCACCTCCCCCTCCGGTGACCTGCTCGGGGTCCACCTCAGCGACGTAATGTCCGAGCCCAACGGGGCAGGGGCACCAGGCTCGGCGAGCAGGTCCAGGAGGCAAGACCCGGTCAAGGCCCTGATCGAGTCGGTCAAGGACGGGAAGGACGGCCATGCCGCGCTGGCCGTCGGGCTGGCCGACGGCAACACCGCGGAGGCGGTCGTGTCCGTGCGACCGCTGCAGGCCGACGACGGGCCGCTCGCCGCGTTCGTCCTCCTGCAGTTCCCGGAACCGAACGTCCGGCGCTTCCAGGATCCGGCGGTCACCCGCGACATGCTGCTCCACGAGACGTTCAGCGGGCTCAACGAGGACGACACCCTCGACTTCGGCGACCTGGCGGAGAAGTTCATCTCCAGGCTGGTGCCGCACTTCTGCAACGGCGCCGACATCCTCGTGCTGGAGAGCCTGGTCGGCGAGAACGAGTATCCCGAGGACGGCCCGGACGCCAGGAACCCGCTGCGGCGGCTCGCCGCCAAGCACGACGAGCGGGACACCGCCTGGAACGCCGCCTTCCCCGTCGGGGAGATCCTGCGCTACCCGGCCAACTCCCCGTACGTGCAGTGCATCACGTCGGGCCAGTCGGTCCTGGAGCAGGCGTTCAGCGCCGACGCCGCCCGCAAGCTCGCGCGGGCCTGGCGGCGCAAGCCGGTCACCCGGCTGCTCTCCGACTCCTCGATGCTGGTGCTGCCGCTGGTCGCGAAGGACGCCACGCTCGGGTTCTTCTGCTGCGTGCGAGATCCCGGCTACCGCCGGTTCGACGCTTACGACCTGCAGATCGGCAGGCAGTTCGCCGACCGCGCCGCGGTCTTCTTCGACAACGCGCGCCGGTTCAAGTGGGAGCACGCCACCGCGCTGACGCTGCAGCGGTCCATGCTGCCCACCGGCCTGTCCGCGCCGAGTTCCGTCGAGGTCGGCCACCGGTACCTGCCCGGCTCCGCGCTGGAAGTCGGCGGCGACTGGTACGAGTCGATCAAGCTTCCCGGCGCCCGGGTCGCCCTCGTCGTGGGCGACGTCGCCGGGCACGGCGTGCGCGCCGCGGTCACCATGGGCCGGCTGCGCACCGCCATCCAGACGCTGGCGATGCTGGAGCTCCCGCCGACCGAGTCGCTGCACCACCTCGACGTGCTCATGCAGTCGATCGGCGAGCGGGAACCGCACTTCGCCACCTGCGCGTACGCCGTCTACGACGCGGTATCCGGCGAGATCGAGCTGGCCATCGCCGGCCATCTGCCGCCGCTGCTCGTGCACCCGGACGGCACCAGCAGGATGCTGGAGGTGTCCCCGTCGCCGCCACTCGGGGCCTCCGACCTGACGGTGGACGGGCAGGGCGAGATCCACACCCAGCGGTTCCAGGTCGATGACGGCAGCCTGCTCGTGCTGTACACCGACGGCCTGGTGGAGAGCAAGGACCGGGACATCACCGACGGCATGGACCGGCTCCGGGACGCGTTCGCCGCCGTGTCCCCGCAAGCCCAGCTCGAGGACCTGTGCAAGACGTCGCTGGACGGCGTGTACGCGGACGCCCAGCGCGACGACATCGCGGTCCTGATCGCCAAGTTGCGCCGCATCCCCGAGGAAAACCGCTGCTACTGGCCCCTGGAGTGCGAGGACACCTCGGTGCGGCAGGCGCGGCAGCTCATCAGGAACCCGCTCAAGCGGTGGGGGCTGGAGGACCTGGAACCGATCACCGAGCTGCTCGTCTCGGAGCTGGTCACCAACGCCATCCGGTACGCCAAGGGCGACATCCGGCTGCGCCTGGTCCGGGAACCGGAGAGCGTGGTGTGCGAGGTGCACGACACCTCTCCCGCGCTGCCCCGCGTGCTGCAGGTCGACATGGAGGCCGAGAACGGCCGCGGCCTGCACGTCGTCGCCCAGCTCGCGAGCCGCTGGGGCGCGCGGCGGACCCACTCGGGGAAGGTCGTCTGGTGCGAGCAGACCATTCCCGAAGCGGTCATCGCCGGGCTGGACGCCGACACGTAACCCCGTTATCCCGAACGGATCGAGGCGGCTGTAACCGCGACATGCGCCTCGATCCGTTCGGTAAAAGGCATTTGGGGTTATTCGACCGTGACGCTCTTGGCCAGGTTGCGGGGCTTGTCGATGTCCCGGCCCAGCTTGGCCGCCGCGTGGTAGGCCAGGATCTGCAGCGGGACGTTGAACAGGATGGGCTCGAGCTCCGGCTCCGCCCGCGGCACGGTGATCACCGCGTCCGCGAGGCCGTCGGGGACCGACGCCGACGTGACCGCGATGACCGGGCCGCCGCGGGCCCTGATCTGCTCGATCGTGGAGATGTTCTTGGCCACGAGGTCGTCGGACGGGACGATCACGACGCTCGGCATTCCCGGGGAGATCAGCGCGAGCGGCCCGTGCTTGAGCTCGCCGGCCTGGTAGGCCTCGGCGTGCACGTAGGAGATCTCCTTGAGCTTCTGCGCGCCCTCCCTGGCGACCGGCCAGCCGCGCACCCGCCCGATGAAGAACATGTGGTCCGCGCCCGCGAACCGGTGCGCCACCGCCGCGATCTCCGATTCCGCGGCGAGTATCCGGCTGACCTGGCCGGGCAGGTTCCGCAGCCCCGCCACGATCCGCTCCCCGCTGGCCGCGGAAAGGTCGCGGACCCGGCCCATCAGCAGTGCCAGCAGCGCGAAGTTGGCCGCCATGTTGGTCAGCGCCTTGGTGGACGCGACCGCGACCTCCGGCCCGGCGTGCAGGAAGATGCCGTGCCCGCACTCCCGGCCGATCGCGGAGCCGACCACGTTCACCGCGCCCATGACCTGTCCGCCCTTGCGCTTGAGCTCCTGGACGGCCATCAGCGTGTCGCTGGTCTCCCCTGACTGGCTGACCGCGACGTACAGCGTGTCCGGGTCCACCACCGGGGAGCGGTAGCGGAACTCCGACGCGGGCTCGGCGTCGGCCGGGATCCGCGCTAGCTCCTCCACGAGCTGCGCGCCGATGAGGCCCGCGTAGTACGCGGACCCGCAGCCGAGGAACTTGACCTGCCGGATGCCGCGCAGTTGCCGGGCGTCCAGGCTGATGCCGCCGAGGCGGGCGGTCGCGAACCGCTCGTCCAGCCGGCCCATCAGCGCGCGGCGCAGCGCGTCCGGCTGCTCGTGGATCTCCTTGCTCATGTAGTCGGCGAACTCGCCGAGCTCGTAGTCCCCGGCGTCGGCGTCCACCATGGTCGGGGTCTTCTCGGCACTGGCGCCGGCCGCGCCGTTCAGCGACGTCGTGTGAAAGTCGCTCGCGCGGATCGTCGCGGCCTCGCCGTCCTCCAGGTAGATCACCTGGCGGGTGTACCGGACGAGGGCCGCGACGTCGGAGGCGACGAACATCTCGTTCTCGCCCAGGCCGAGCACGATCGGGCTGCCGTTACGGGCGACGACGAGCTGGTCTGGGTGGGCCACGTCGAGCACGACGAGGCCGTAGGCGCCCTCCACGGCGGCCAGCACGCGCACGACGGCGTCCTCCAGGGCGACGTCGCCTCCCGCCGCGTCGGCTGTCGCGTCGCCCGCCGTGTCGCCCGCCGTGTCGCCCGCCGCGAGCTCGGCGGCGATCAGGTGCGCGAGGGCCTCGGTGTCGGTGTCGGAGACGAGCCTGACACCGGAAGCGGTGAGCTGCTCGCGGAGCTGATCGGCGTTCTCGATGATGCCGTTGTGCACCACCGCGATCCGGCCGGCGCTGTCGGTGTGCGGGTGGGCGTTGGTCTCGTTCGGCTCGCCGTGGGTGGCCCACCGGGTGTGCCCGATGCCGACCGTCGACTTCACGGCGCCTTTCCCGGGTACCGCGCCTTTCCCGGGCGGGGCCTTCCCCGTGGCCTTCCCCGTGGCCTTCTCGCGCCCGGCGATCTTCTCGCGAAGGTCGGCCACGCGCCCGGCGGTCTTGGTGACCGCCAGCCGTCCGCGGCGCAGGACCGCGAGGCCGGCCGAGTCGTAGCCGCGGTACTCCAGCCGGTGCAGCCCCTCCACCAGCACCGGTATGGCGTCGCGTTTACCCACATACCCGACGATCCCGCACATGCGTAGTTCCCTCTCATCCGTATACGAGTCGCCGCATCTGCCGCTCCGACATCTCCGGCGCCCGGAACCTGCGGCCATCCAGCTCGGCCGCGATCCGCGGCCAGATCTCGCTGTTCTTCCAGTGCTTGTGCTGCAGCTCGCGGTGCCGGCGGCGCACGAACTCCTCGACGGTCTCGCCGAAGTACGCGGCGATGTCCGCCACCACCCGGGACGCGATCGCCTCGGGCAGCGCGGTCGAGGCGACGACGTGGCGGGCCAGGTCAACCGGGTATGGCTCGTTCATGGCCCCCCTAGAGTTCATGACAGGACCCAGAGTTCACGGCAGCCCCAGAGTTCATGGCAGGACCCAGTGTGGAGGTTCCCCATCGGTTCCGCAAATTTTCTGCCCGGAATCGGGCAGAAAATTTGGCTAACGCAGCCAGCGAAGGGTCACCCTGGGACAGACGGGGCAGAGGAGGATCCTAGAGAAGAAGTCGGCCGCCGCTTGGGCGGGGAGGAGCGGCGGCCGACACCTTCGTGATACCCGGGTGGACGCGTACGGGAACGCTCACGCGGAGCACCCCGCCGGGGCGCTCCGCACGTCGCTTGCGTAACGCGAAGCACTTCCGCATCCCGTTTCGCGAGGGCATCAGTCCTATCAGCGTCGCGGGGCCGAAAAGTGTTACTCGCCCGTTCCGCCCGGCCGCCAGCGCACCAGCGCCCTCGCGCGCCTGCGCGCCGTCCCCGCGTGCCGCGGGCC
>JAFMRC010000315.1 GCA_017354375.1 Nocardiopsaceae bacterium
CCGCTAGGAGCGGTGCGGGAAGGAGCGGGCGACCGCGAGGAGGGCGTCGTTGGCTTCGGGGGTGCCGATCGAGACGCGGGCGCCCTCGCCGGGGAACGGGCGGACCGAGATGCCGGCGGCGTCGCAGGCCGCGGCGAACGCGGCGGTATGCTCGCCGAGCCGCAGCCAGACGAAATTGGCCTCGCTGGGCGGCACCGCCCAGCCGTCGGCCAGCAGTGCGGCGCGGACCCGGTCACGCTCCCTGACCACCGTCTCGACCCGCTCAAGCAGTTCGGCCTCGGCACCGAGAGAGGCGATCGCCGCGGTCTGCGCGATCGTGCTGACGCTGAACGTGAGCATCGTCTTGCGGACCGCCGCGGCCACCGGCGGGTGCCCGATCAGGAAGCCGACCCGGAGCCCGGCCAGCCCGTAGGCCTTGGAGAACGTGCGAAGGACAGTGACGTTCGGCCGGTCGCGATACAGGTCGATGCCGTCGGTGACGCCGGAGTCGCGGACGTACTCGCGGTACGCCTCGTCCAGCACGACCAGGCAGTCCCCAGGCACCGCGTCGAGGAACCGCGTGAGCCGGGGGCCGCCGACCGCGGTGCTGGTCGGGTTGTTCGGGTTGCAGACGAGGATCATCCTGGTGCCGGGCGTGATGGCCCTCGCCATCGCCTCCAGGTCGTGCGCTTCGCCCGCCAGGGGCACGCGGACCGAGGTGGCGCCGACCAGGTCGGCGAACGGCGGGTAGGCCTCGAAGGATCGCCAGGCGTAGATCACCTCCGCGCCGGGATCGCACACCGCATCGAACAGCTGCTTGAGCACGCCGACCGAACCGGGGCCGACGGCGATGTGCTCCTCCGGCACCTTGAACCTGTCCGCGATCGCGGTCGTGAGCCCGGCCGCCAGGTTGTCCGGATACCGGTGGACGCTGAGGCCTGCCGTCGCGATCGCCTCCGCTACCGACGGGAGCGGGCCGTACGGTGACTCGTTCGACGACAGCTTGTGACCGCCGCCGGACGGGGCCTTGCCGGGCTTGTACGGCGGGAAGGCGTCGAGCACGGGGCGGAATCGCGGCGTTGGTTCGCTCATGCCCCATAGTCTGGCACGCGGCGTCAGGACAGGGTCCTGGCGGCGAAGCCGTAGGCCTGCAGGCCGAGTTCCCGGACCGCGAGCTCGGAGGCGTCCGGTCCCACCACGGTCACCGAGCCGACGAACCCGGCGCCGCGGAACACCACCGACCAGGTGTTGCCGGAGGGCTGGCTGTCGGGTCGCACGTTCAGCACCCGTGCCCGCTGGCCGATCCCCGCGACGCTCTCCTCCTTCGCCGTGTACCAGGCGTCCTTGCCGCCGGACGATGCCCAATAGCGCTCGCAGGAGGCGGGCAGCGTCCGGCTCAGCTCGGCCTCGGCCGCCGACCGCGGAGGCGCGGCCAGCATCTCGGACACGCTGTTGCGGCCCACCGTGAAGTTCACGGCCGCCGCCGGGACATGCCCCAGGGCGCCGAGCTGCGGCCCGTCGAGCTCGGCCCGCCGGCAGCGCCCTGGCCGCACGTGGACGCTCCGCGCCTGCCGCTCGGCGGTCTTCACCTGCGGCAGGGACTCGTAGCTGCCGTCCGCCGCGGAACCCGTCGCTGGCGCGCCGTTGATCTTGGTGAGCAGTGCGCCGACGAGCTTGGCGGAGGTAATCGCACCAGGCTGCCCGGCCGCCCTGGCGGACGCGGCGGCTGAGTCGATCGCGTTCACCCGCCCGGCCGGGCTCCCGCCCCCGCACGCCGCGAGCCCGATCACCGACGCCGCCATGGCCGACGCCGCCAGAATCCGTCCCGGGATCCGTCCTGAAACCCGCCCTGGAACCCGCCTCAGGCGCATAGCCCACCCTTCCCCGCGTTGAGTACCGAAGTGCTCACGTTGAGTACCGAAGCGCGAGATTAGCGCAGCCCTTGATACCTAGCTGGAGGCATTGGGTGAATATACGTACACGTATCGCTGGCGGTGGAGGTGGGATTTGAACCCACGGAGGGGTTGCCCCCTCACGCGCTTTCGAGGCGCGCGCCCTCGGCCACTAGGCGACTCCACCGCCGGTGAGCATACCCGACATCCGCCGCCAGTGATGCGTCCGGGGCTATCTGCGGCCGGAGAAAAACCCCCGGATCGCCTCAAGGCTCTCGTCCGCGAGCACCCCGCCGATCACCTCGGGGACCGGCGCGAGGCGCTGGTCCCGCACGACGTCCCAGAGCGACCCGACCGCACCGGCCCGCGGGTCGGCCGCCCCGTAGACAAGGCGACCGAGCCTGGACGCGATTACCGCGCCAGCGCACATCGTGCACGGCTCAAGCGTGACCACGAGCGTCATGCCGTCCAGCCGCCAGCCGCCAGCCGTTCCGGAGGCCGACCGGATGGCCAGGATCTCCGCGTGCGCCGTCGGGTCGCCGTCCGCCTCTCTCCTGTTGCGACCGCGAGCGACCATCGCGCCACCGGCGTCGAGGACTACCGCGCCGACCGGCACGTCGCCGGCGGCCGCCGCGGCCGCCGCCTCGTCGAGGGCGGCCCGCATCGCTGGCTCGAACGAGGCTAGGTACCCGGTGGTCAACGCGCTTGGGTGCCGACGGCGCCGGTCAGGCGCCCAGGGCGATGTCGAGGGCGCGCTCCACGGCGGGGCCGAAGCCCAGCCGCGTCGCGATGCTTTCCAGGGCGTCATCCACGTGGTCTTCGTCCTCTTCCGAATCGACGCCGAGGTCGAGCCTGCTGCAGATCGCGGCGAGCTCCATCTCGTCCAGGCCGAGGTCGGCGAAGATGGACAGGTCACCGACGGGAAGTACCTGGTCGAGGTCCTCCTCATCGGGGACCGGGATGTCGAGGTAGTCGAGCACCTGCTCGGCAAGCGGGTAGTCCAGCGCCGCCCCGATGTCGGACAGCAGCACGGACACCTGGCTGCCGATGACCCGGACCGCGACGAAGAAATAATCGTCGATCCCGGCCATCCCGATCGTCCCGGCGATGCTCGGCTGCTGCCGGAGCGCACGGATGAACCCCGCCAGATCGGTTGTAACCGCAGCCGGCAGCACGTCGGCGTCCCACCGCTCGTCCTCGCGGATAACGATGATCGCAAAATCTGTCTCACTAACCTCTGGCATCGCCATGCCCCAAGCATGCATCGCACGGGGGAATGTTGTCAGATCGGGGAACCCCGTGAAGCCTGAATGCGTTTTTTACCCCGGGGAACGGTACATTTACCTAGCGAAGCGACCGTTGATCACAGAACGTTGATCTCGGGTTGATCACGGCACCAGGCCGACGAACCGGGCTGGGGAACCCTCGCCGGGCGCCTTCGCCGACTGACTGTGTAGGGTTAAGGGGTTGCGGGCATACTCCATGCGTCGGAACCGGTACGGTGGGCTCGGCCATCCTCCAGCCGAGCCTGCCCGCACGCTAGTATTAAGGGATACTCAGGAACGTGGTTAAGTCTGCGCTTCAGGGGAGGCGGCAGTGAAACTCAAGCAGGTGCTGACGTACGCGGGAATCGCCTTCCTTATCTGGTGGGTGATCCAGCAGCCGACTAGCGCTTCGCATCTCGTCCACAATATCGGGACATTGCTTTCTACCGCGGCAGGCGGCCTTTCCCGATTCATCACTTCGATCTAAGGCAGAGATGGGCGTCCGGCTCATACCGAACGAAACGGTACCAGCGAGCGTATACAAGCACCTGCTGCCGCACGAGACGTCGGTCCTTACCGTCCGCTTCCACCCGGCGGTGCTTATCCGCCCCGTCGCGGAGGTGCTCGGCGGGCTCGCGCTCGCGGGGCTGCTCTCAACGACAATCGCCAGCCCCTACGGCATCGCGGTACTGATCATCTGGATCCTCTGGCTGGTCCTGGTGGGACGGCTGCTCGTCAAGATCTACGCGTGGCTCGAGGACTACTTCGTAGTAACCTCACAGCGCGTGCTTCTCGCGACCGGGATCTTCAACCGCACGGTCAACATGATGCCGCTGACCAAAGTGACCGATATGAGCTTTCGGCGCTCGGCCATGGGCCGGCTGCTCGGGTACGGCGAATTCGTTGTCGAATCCGCCGGGCAGGACCAGGCGCTGCGGCGCGTCGATCACCTGCCCTATCCGGAGCAGCTGTACCTGGAGGTCTGCGGGCTGATCTTCAAGGGCGGGGACTCGGACGACTAACGCGCATTGAGGTTGTCCCGGGCCCAGCTGGCGGCGGCGATCGCCGACCCGCGGGCACCCGCCATGTCCAGGTCGGGGACCAGCGTGATCTCCGCGCGGGCGGCCTGCTCGGGATAGAGGTCCGTGCTTTCCCTGACGACGCCGAGGAACCAGTCGCGGAAATGCGGCTCGGCCTCGATCACCCCGCCTCCGACGAAGTACGAATCCGGATCGGTGAACTTGCCCGCGATCGAGAACACCCGCCCGATCGCCATCGCCTGCTGCCGGAAGATCGCCAGCGCCATCGCGTCCCCGCGCTCCGCGTAGCCGCGCACCAGCTTGGCGCCCTCGGCGACGGGCACCGCCGCGAGCTCGTGGTCCGGGTACCGCGTCAGCCAGTACGACAACAGGTTGCGAATGATCCCGGTGAGGGACGCGACCGACTCGGCGTCGGCGTCCAGCCCGCAATTGCACGACGGGACCGGCTGGTCCGGTTCTAGCAGTCCCGCCATCGGGATCGGCATGTGGCCGAGCTCGCCGGCGAACCCGGCCGCGCCGGTCACGATCCGGCCATTGGCGATCACCCCGGCGCCGAACCCGGTGCCGATGATCGCGGAGACCGAGCCGCATTCCCCGGCCTCCGCTCCGTGCCGCACGTGGTGGGCGTAGAGGGTCGCCGCGTTCCCGTCGTTGTTGTAGACGACGGGTATGCCGAGCCGCGCCTCCAGCGCACCCCGGATGTCGAACTTGTCCCAGTCCGGGTGGCCGAAGTTCGTCGCGCCGCCCGCCGCCAGTACCCCGGTCGCGCTGGCCGGGCCCGGAGTATCCAGGCCGACGGCCCGGACCCGGTCACGGGGGACCCCGGTCAGTCCGAGTACCTTGTCGACGGAATCGACGAGCGCGCCGATCGCCTTGTCCGGGCCCTCCCGCACGAAGCTCGGCAGCTCCGCCATCGTGTCCACCAGGAACCGGCCGCCGGCGTCAAGCACCGTGCCGTTGTTGGCGGTACCCCCGTTGTCGATGCCGACCGTCACCCACTCGCCCGCCAGGTCACCGACTGTCATCAAACACCCTCCTCCAGCCGCACAACGCTGAACGAACCGTATCCCACATAAGCACCCAGCGATGCGACCGGAGGCGGGGGAGCCAGCGGAGAACCGCAGCCAGCGGGAGCACCGGAGCCAGCGGGAGCACCGGAGCCAGCGGGGACCGCATGTCATACGGGTTCGTACAGGATAAAGTCCAGCACGATAGGCACCATCACGGTAAGTGTGCGCAATGGCTGCGGCGCCACCGGACCGATGAACTCGACCTTGTAGTGGTCGTTCGAGGTCAGCATCTCCTTGAGCAGCCCCGCCCGGGTCTTGCGAACCGTGGCGAAATTGCTGCCGCTGGCGTCCGACACCGAGAATTTCCTGAGCCCGAGGTCGCCGATTACCTTACCCACGACCTGGCCCGATTCGTCCAGGATTTTATACTGCCGCCGCGAGTCGCCCATCGCGATCGTGCCCACGAGCGCCCCCGCGGAATCCAGGAATTCCGTCAGCCACTCGGTATACCGCATCACCATCACCATCATCGGATCGCCCTCGGCGGTGACGATCTGCAGCATGCTGGAGTCCGGAATCGACTTCACGACGTCGGGAAGCCAGCCGCGGCGCTCGACATCCGCGGCGCTCGCGAGCAGTTCCCGGTCGCGACCGCCGAAGATCTGATACCTGGCGCGGCTGGCGGGGAGACTGCCAGGCTGCATCACCCACAGTGACTGGAAGTCAAATAGGTCTTCCATAACCTTGAGTATGCAGCACTCTCGCAACCATCGACAGGCACGAAAACCCTTTATCCCGAACGGATCGAGGCGCCTGCGCACGTAGCGCCGACTGCGGCCATTCTGCCGGGACCCCAGCGACAGCACCGCCGCCATCGACGCCGCCCCGCCTCTTGCCAGCGCGCGCTGGAAAAGTTACCTTACCGTCGGGTAACGGGAGGCCCATCGTCGGTGCGGTCCCGGAGGACGTTGATGCGGATGCGACGGAACGGCGGAGGGCGCTTCGGACGCCGCGGAGTGCTCGGCGCGTCCGGTGCGGTCGTAGCGGTCGTGCTGGTGGCAGGGGGGCTAGCGGTCGTGGGCGGAGCCGCCAGCGGAAACACCGCGCGGGCGGGCACCGCAGCCCCCGCGCGGGCGGGCAC
>JAFMRC010000100.1:0-10836 GCA_017354375.1 Nocardiopsaceae bacterium
CTATAGCCACATCGATTGCGCAATCGAGCGGGCCGGGGAGAAGGGGAACGCACGCCGCGGGCATCCCCGGAGATGCTTCTGTGGCTGGTGGGGCCAATAGGGTAAGTGGTATTGACGTATAGTGCAAGAAAACTCCACAGCATGGCCTAGCTCTCAGCGGTGGTACATGACGTCGGTGTGCCAGCGGCCGAAGCCCAGGTTCTCGTACAGCCGGACGGCGGGAGCGTTGTCCCCGTCCACGTAGAGCATGATCTCGCCGAGCCCGCGCGCCCGAAGGTGGGCCAGGCCCGCGAGCGTCAGCGCCTTCCCCAGGCCGCCGCCCTGTTCCGACGGATCCACCCCGACCACGTAGACCTCACCGATCGGCCCCGGAACTACGTCCGGGGCCGGAGGGCAGTGCTCCCCGGGGGACACCCCCGGACCCCGAACTTCGTCCGGGGCCGGAGGGCAGTGCTCCCCGGGGGACACCCCCGGACCCCGAACTTCGTCCGGGGCCGGAGGGCAGTGCTCCCCGGGGGACACCCCCGGACCCCCGGAGGTCCCCCCGGATGGATGCACCTTCGTCCAGTGGAAGCCCGCCAGCCGTTCCCCGGGAGCAGGGGAAGTACTGTCGGGGCGGGCCGAGGGGGAACGTACTGCCAGGAAGAATCCGTTGGGGTCGAACCAGGGTTCGGCCTTCCGGAGTTCCAGGTCCGCCCGCGTCCAGCCGCCCTGCTCCGGGTGGTGCGCGAACGCCCGCCGGTTCACGGCCAGCCACGCCTCTTCGTCGGCGCCCGGCTGGAACGTTCGCAGCGTTATCCCGTCCGGAAGTGCCGGCTCGGTTACCGGAACGTCGGGCGGCAGGAGCATCTGCCACAGCTCGCGGACCCGCGTGAAGCCGTTGGCCTTGGCGAACCCGGCGGCGGCGGGCAGGTCACCGTGCGCCCAGACCCGGATGCCTCGTCCGTCGGCACCCGCGATCAGCGCGGACACCAGGGCGCTACCGCTGCCGCGGCGGCGGTGGGCCGGGTGCACGACCAACTCGCCGGTTACGTCACTGTCGTCTTCGGGGCCGTGGCCGTGGCCGGGTTCGTCTTCGGGTGCATCCGGGGGATCCAGGTGCGCGTAGCCGGTGATGCCGCCGTCGGGGGCGGTCACCAGCCAGTCCCGCCCACCGGAACGAAGCCCCGCGCCGTGCCTGACGTGCAGGATCGTCTGCTCGGAGAGCGGGGCGACGCCATCGGACGCTTCCGCGGCAGCGGCCAGTTCCAGGACCAGGTCGGCCTGAGCGGGGGTTAGCGGGCCTTCGGTGAGGGCGGCGGTCACCGCTTCGCCGGGATCGTGGTGGTCTGGTCGTGGACGGCGCCGTCATCCGCCGCGCCGTCATCCGCCGCGCCGGTGCCCGCCGTGCCGGCGGGTGGGGTGAGCCCGCCGGGTGGTTCGCCGTCTCCCGCGCCCTTGGCCGGCACGAACCGGTAGCCGACGTTGCGCACGGTTCCGATCAGCGCCTCGTGCTCCGGGCCTAGCTTGGCGCGCAGCCGCCGCACGTGCACGTCCACCGTCCGGGTGCCGCCGAAGTAGTCATAGCCCCAGACCTCCTGCAGCAGGTGCGCTCGCGTGAAGACGCGACCAGGATGCTGGGCGAGGAACTTGAGCAGCTCGAATTCCTTGAACGTCAGGTCGAGCGCCCGGCCGCGCAGCCGGGCGGAGTACGTGGCCTCGTCGATCGCGAGATCGCCGGACCGGATCTCATCCGGGGCGTCCGCGATCGCGAGCTGCGCCCGGCGGCCGGTGGCGAGGCGGAGCCTGGCCTCGACCTCCCCGGGGCCGGCTGTGTTCAGGACCACGTCATCGACGTTCCACTCGGCGCTTACCGCCGCGAGCCCGCCCTCGGTGACGATGGCCATCATCGGGCAGTCAAGGCCTGTCGCGTGCAGCAGGCGGCATATGCCCTTGGCGTGCGCTAGGTCCCGTCGCGCGTCGACCAGCACCACGTCGGCCGGTGGGGCATCCACCAGTGCGGACTCGTCGGCAGGCAGGGCCCGCACGGAGTGCAGCAGGAGGCCGAGGGCGGGCAGCACTTCCGACGAGGGTTCCAGCGCGCGGGTCACCAGCAGCAACTCGCTCACCTGGTGTCACCTCCAGTCCACCGGCTTCCCGGACACCGGTCACTACCTGTATAAACACAGACGGAACCCGGTGGCAACACCGCCCGAGGTTCCGTTGATGCGAGAATAACTCATATGGGCAAGGTGACGATCAGGTACTGGGCGGCCGCCAAGGAGGCCGCAGGCCTGCCGGAAGAGTCCGTGGAGGCCACCACGCTGGCCGAGGCGCTCGACGCCGTCACCGCCAGCCGGTCGCCCGGGACCCGGCTGCGGGCGGTGCTGGAGCGTTCGTCGTTCCTCGTGGACGGGACGCGCGCACCCCGCTCGGACGCGGCCGGGACCACCCTGGCCGATGGCGCCGTGATCGAGGTGCTGCCCCCCTTCGCGGGCGGGTAACACCTGCGGATTTTCCCGCCCGGAATATCCCCGTGTGCCCGGGGCATTGTCCCAACTGTGACTACCGTGACTGGGGTGATCATCCTGATCGCGGCGCTGGCAGTCGTCGCGGTCGTGGGTGCCGCCGTGCGCCTCCGCGGGGGGAGGGTCCGGTCATTTCCCCCTGCGTCCCCTTCCGCCCGGGCGCTCACGGCCAGCGATCTTGGCGCCTCACTCGGGGACCGGGCGACCCTGGTGCAGTTCGTGACGGAGTACTGCGCGTACTGCGGCCCGACCAGGGAACTGCTCGGGGAGATCGCCGCGGAACGGCCCGGCGTCTCGGTGGTGGAGGTCGATGCGGCCGAGAGGATGGACCTGGCCAGGCGGCTTCGGGTGTTCACCACTCCAACGGTGTTCGTGCTTGGCCCGGACGGGACCATCGCCGCGCGCTCGGCGGGAAAGCCGGAGAAGGGGAAGCTAGCGGAGTCGGTTGGGTCCGTTATGGATGACGGTTCGGGTGGTGACAGAAGCGATGCGGATGAATAACATCGTGAACATGACTCCCCGAAACCCGCAGTTGCTGACGAAGCGGCGCGCTGTGGATTTCTGCCTGGTCGCCACGGCCATATGTTGCGCCCCGCGGAGCGCCGCGGCGTTACCCAGGGCATCCGGCCCAGGGGACTGATAGCGCGCACGTACCCGTCACCTGCGTCTGGGAGCATCTCATGAGCATCGACTCGCGCGGCCCGCGCTTCGGCGCGGCCATCACCACCGTCGTGCTCGCCGTCGTGCTCGTCACCGGCAGCGGCTGGCTGCTCTTCGCCCAGACGCTGGTGTTCGCCGTCGGAGCGCTGGCCGGCTTGCGTTACGCGCCCTACGGATACCTGTACCGTCACCTGGTCCGGCCCAGGCTCGGACCACCGTCAAGAACAGAAGCTGAGGCGCCTCCCCGTTTCGCGCAGGGCGTCGGCATGGTGATCGCCGGGATCGGCGCGTTGTGCTTTGCGGCCGGGGCGTCCGTGGCGGGGCTCGTCTTCGCCGCGATCGCGCTTGTCGCCGCCCTACTGAACGCCGCGTTCGACTTCTGCCTCGGCTGCCAGATGTACCTGATTCTCAAGAGGTTCTTATGCGGTCGCCTGACGGCCGCGAGGAGGTTAAACGAACATGAGCCGCACCGATGCGCTGGTAAGCGCCGACTGGGCCGAGTCCAAGATCGGACAGCCGGGCTACGTCCTTGTCGAGGTCGACGAGGACACCACCGCCTACGACAAGGGCCACATCCCGTCGGCGGTGAAGATCGACTGGAAGAAGGACCTGCAAGATCCGGTACGCCGCGACTTCGTGGACAAGACCGGCTTCGAGCAGCTGCTGTCTGACCGGGGGATCAGCAATGACGACACCGTGATCCTGTACGGCGGCAACAACAACTGGTTCGCGGCCTACGCGTACTGGTACTTCAAGCTGTACGGGCACCAGAAGGTCGTTCTGCTGGACGGCGGGAGGAAGAAGTGGGAGCTCGACTCCCGCCAGCTGACCACCGAGGTGCCGTCGCGGCCGAAGACCAGCTACACCGCCAAGGAGCAGGACGCGTCGCTGCGCGCCAAGCGCGACGAGGTGGTCGATGCGATCGGCAAGCGGAACCTGGTCGACGTTCGCTCGCCCGACGAGTTCGCCGGAAGGCTGCTCGCCCCGGCGCACCTGCCGCAGGAGCAGGCGCAGCGTGGCGGGCACATCCCGACCGCGAAGAACGTTCCGTGGTCGAAGGCCGCGAACGAGGACGGCACGTTCAAGTCCGACGCCGAGCTGACCGCCCTCTACAAGGAGGAGGCCGGGGTCGACGGCAGCAAGGACACGATCGCGTACTGCAGGATCGGGGAGCGTTCAGCGCACACCTGGTTCGCGCTGCACGAGATCCTCGGCCTGCAGAACGTGAAGAACTACGACGGTTCCTGGACCGAGTACGGATCGCTGGTCGGCGTCCCGATCGAAGTGGGGGAAGGTAAGTAATGACTCAAGACGGCTGCGGCGCGCCCGCGGGGGGCGTCACCATTACCGCCGACGCGGCTAGCAAGGAAGCCATCGTCGAGGGGCGCGTGCTCTCGGGCGGCGCGCCCGTGACGACGGGCTACGCCCGGCTGCGCGGGACCGGCGACGAGTTCGTCGCCGAGGTGCCGCTCGGTGACGACGGCGGCTTCCGCTTCTTCGCCGCGCCCGGTGACTGGACGCTGGTGGTGCTCGCCCCCGGCGGCGTCCGCGAGGAGCGGACGGTGTCCGCGAACACCGGCCAGGTCACCAAGATCGAGATCGTCGTCTAGGGCAGCTCCGCGGTTCTGCCATAGGCTTCGGTCTATGGCAGAACCGCGGCGTGAATTCGAGAAGCAGCTGGAGGTCATCGAGGGCAAGGTCATCGAGCTGTTCGCGATGATGGCGGAGGACCTGCCCAAGGCCACCGAGGCGCTGCTGTCCGGCACCCCGGATATCCTTGAGCAGCTCGCCGTCCGGGAGCGTGCCATTGACGCGCTCTACCCCGAGCTGGAGGAACTGGCCAGCAGGGAGATCCTGCTCCAGGCCCCGGTCGCCTCCGACCTGCGCTACCTGCTGACCGTGCTGCGGGTCGCGCCCGAGATCGAGCGCTCCCACGACCTGATCATGCAAATCGCCTCCCGGGCCGGCCACATCATCAGCCCGGACCTGTCGCCGCGAGCCAGCGGCCTGGTTAGGCTCATGGGCGATCTCGCGACCGGCATGTGGCGGCGGGCCACGGACGCCTGGTACCAGCGTGACCGCGGCGCCACCGACGAGTTGCGCAAGAGCGACGAGGACATGGACGAGCTGCACGCCAGCCTCGTCGCGGAACTCGCCTCCGGGCAGACCCGGATCCCGGTGGTGATGGAGATGACGCTGGCCGGGCACGCCTACGAGCGGCTCGGCGCGCACGCGGTGAACATCTGCCGCCGCGTCACGTACCTGACCGGCCCCGCCCAGGACTAGGCGCCCCGGCCGGTCCCGGTCGCCTACAGGTCCGAGCCGTACCTGGCGCTGGCCGGAACGATAAGCTCCGGGAGCCTTTGCTGAGGTAAGCTTGCAGGGCGAGGTGGCGGAACTGGTAGACGGCGCCGGCCTGGCGCAGTACTCCGCGGTTGTAGGCGTCCTGCAGGAAGCCGGTCAGCCTCCAGGGCAGGCGGCCGGTGAGCGGGAGCACAACCCGGGCCATGACCAGCCACTGACCCCACGCGGTGAACGCGAAGATGTAGCAGATCGTGCCGATGACCCCGATACAGACGCTATCGATAATCACGAGTGGGAGAGACCAGAACGCGCCCGGGAGCCCCCGCACCAGGCCGTAGAATATCCGGCTTCCCGTGATGAGAATGGTGGTCGGCAGCGGCGTGATGACAGCAGCCTGGAGGAGTATCCGTTTGCGGCTATCGGCCAGCAGGCTGAGCGGAGTGGCGGCGGCGCCGGTTTCGGATGGCTCTTCAAGCGCGCCAACGAGGAAGAAAGGGATTCCGGTAGCCAATCCAAATCTGATTGCGGTGACCGTGACGATGGCGAGCATTTCCGTATCCGGGATGCGGATATTGTATTGCAGTTCCGCCACCAGGATCTGGACGATCCCGTAGGCGGTTCCCCCCGCGAGGCCACCCAGGAATCCCGAAGCGGTCCGGACGGCATGCCTCTGGAGGCGCAGGGTCCTGGCCAACGTCAGCGGATCCCGCAGGCGCAGCGATGTCGGACTAGGCTCGAACTCCTTGCCGTAGAGGACCGCGATCGCGTACGCGAGCCCGAAGGCGAGGCCGGCCACGGGGCCGACTGCCAGGCTGTCCACCAAGGCGATCACGAGGCGGTCCGGCACGGTGAGGGAAGCCAGGTATGCCGGCAGCCTCGTGGCGAGGAGTATCGGTATTGAAATAATCAAGTCAAGAAGGGTGCAGGCCACGGACGTCGCCAGCGTGACGGCCAGGATCCTGATCGCCGGGCTCAGCATGCTGCCAAGTCGCCACCATCGCAGGTCCCGGGAGCCGTCGCCGTTCAGTCCGTCCAGGTGCCGGGCCAGGCAGCCCAGCCAGCGCCGGTCGCGCTGCCGCGGATATCGTCTTGCCAGGAACTGCTCGATGAGGTGGACGGTAACCAAGTCCTCGGTAGGGAAAGACAATATCTCGGTGGGATCATTCTCGATGTAGGCTTCGCGGGCCATGGCTAGCCACAGCGGATTGTTCAGTGCCCTTGCCGCCGCGCTGTCGCCGTTTTCCTTGATGTGGTCGGCGACTTTCTGCCATTCCGCGCCATAGTGCGCGGGCGGCTCGTCCAGCAGGTATTTCGCCGCCGTGGCGGGCCGGACGGGACATAGCTCGATGATGGCGGAACCCGCCAGCGGTGCCTTGCGCGCCGCTTTCGCATACTCCTCCGGCCTGGTAGTCAGCACGATGCGCAGTCCCTGTGCTTCGGTGGTGAGCCGGGCAAGAGCCTTGACCCGGAGGCCTTCCGGCATCTCGTCCAGGCCGTTGAGGAACAGCGCCACCCGGCCGGAGCCGATCAGGGCGGAGGCGGCATCATCGCCGTAGTGCGGGGAACGGAGCGCGCGGTAGTCCCGGTTGAGTACGCTCGCCACCCACGCCGACAGCGACATGGACGACGGATCCCAGTCCGCGAGGTTCAGCAATACCGGCACCGGGACCTTTAGGCGTGTTTCCGGTGCCAGTTCCTCCCGCTGGGCCAGGGCCTCCAGCAACAGCAGGATCATCGCGCTGGTCTTGCCGGAACCGGGCCCGCCGGTAATGACGAGCCGTCCGCGGGGAAGGCGCGTGTACAGCTCGTCGTGCAATTTGGTGACCACGCCCGAGGCCAGGATGGGACCCGTCCGGTCGGCGTCGGGCAACGCCGGCGGGCAGGCTCCCGGAACCGGCACGCTCCTCGCCTCCCGCGGGGACAGATCGCCCGCCCACCTCCATCGCACCGAGATGGGAGCGCGGGTCGTGATCTGGCGCGCGACCGCCTCTTTTCGCCAGCTGTCATGGACAGCTCCCGCCAGCCAGTCGGCCGCCTCCCTCACCTGCCCGGGTGCGGGAGTCTTGTCCGGGGGGTCAGGGGGCAACCAGTACCTCCGGACTAGCACCAGGATCGACCACGCCAGGGGGATCACGGTGAAGGTCGGAGCCAGGTAGATGGGGCTCTCGTATGTAAAAGCGAAATAGATGGCGGCGGCGACCGCGGACACCACGCAGAGTGCGGTTACCGTCCTTCCGACCCGCATCCCATCACGCTCCCGGTTAGTCGATCACCCTCCGGTTCAGTGGAATAGCCCCAGTGTAATCAATATAACGTTCATTTGCGCAAGCATTAGCGCGTGCGGATGCACGTGCAAACGGATGTGAACGCGGTATCACAGTGGAACTCGGTAATCACAGTGAAGGGAGGGTTCATGTAAAAGCCGCCCCCGCTACTGGTGAGTCAGCAGCGGGGGCGGCAGAGGCGCGACTATCCGTTCGGCATAAAAGGTTTCGGGGTTAGCCCAGACCCTGCGATCGCGCCCGCGTGGAGGATAAGTGCGCTCCCTGCTCACATATCCTCCACGCGGAGCCATTCCGAGCATCTACCTGACAACTAATTGTAATTAGTCAGCAGGATCAGCCCATGCGGCCGGTGACGTAGGCCTGGGTGCGGGGATCCTTCGGGCTCTCGAAGACCTGCACGGTCGGGCCGTACTCGACGAGCACGCCGGTGCGGGTGTCGTTCCTCTCGTCGCGCAGCACCGAGTAGAAGGCGGTGCGGTCGCTCACGCGCGTGGCCTGCTGCATGTTGTGCGTGACGATCACGATCGTGTACCGCGACTTGATCTCGTGCATGAGATCCTCGATCTTGCCGGTGGCGATCGGGTCCAGGGCCGAGCACGGCTCGTCCATCAGGATCACGTCGGGCTCCACGGCGAGCGTGCGTGCGATGCACAGCCGCTGCTGCTGGCCACCGGACATGCCGAGCGCCGACTTGTTCAGCCGGCCGGAGACCTCGTCCCACAGCGCGGCCTGCCGCAGCGACCGCTCGACGATCTCGTCCAGCTTCGCCTTGCCGCGGATGCCGTTGATCCGCGGGCCGTAGGCGACGTTGTCGTAGATCGACTTCGGGAACGGGTTGGGCTTCTGGAAGACCATCCCGATGCGCCGGCGGACCGCCGGCGCGGAGACGCCCTTGCTGTACAGGGGAGCGCCCCGGTAGCCGATGCTGCCCTCCACCCTGGCCCCCGGGACCAGGTCGTTCATCCGGTTCAGCGTCCGGAGCACGGTCGTCTTGCCGCAGCCGGACGGGCCGATGAACGCGGTGATCTCGTTCTCGCGGACGGTCAGCGAGACGTCGGTGACCGCTCGGAAGTCGCCGTAGTAGACAGAGACGTCGCGCACGTCGAAGACGGGCGTCCCCGACGCTATCGCCTCGTCCCTCCCCGTCGTTTCCGCGGCGGGCACGTGGAGCTTGGGGATGACTTGCTGTTCCTGCGGGTCCATGGCTGGCCTCTTACTGGGGGTATCGGGCGAATCGTGAGGTCACGATGCGGGCGACGATCATCAGGATAAACGCGATCGCGATCAGCGTCAGTGCCGCGCCCCAGGCCCTGGCCTCGGCTCCGACATAGGGCGACGACGCGTTCGTGAAGATCTGCTCGGACAGCGCCGTGTTGGCGCCGCTGAACAGGTTCGTGTTCGTGGCCTCCACCGTGAGGATGGTGAAGATGAGGGGCGCGGTCTCGCCCGCGGCCCGGGCGATCGCGAGCAGCGCGCCGCTCACGATCCCGCCGACCGCGGCGGGCAGCACCACGGTCAGGGTCACCCGCGCCTTGCTGGCTCCCAGGGCGTAGCTGCCCTCGCGGAGGCTGTCCGGGACCAGGCGAAGCATCTCGTAGCTGGACCTGATCACGATCGGGAGCATCAGGCAGGCCAGGGCGAATGACCCGGCCATGCCCGAGTACCCGAACTGCAGCACCCATATCGTGTAGATGAACAGGCCCATCACGATCGACGGCACGCCGGTCATGACGTCGCTCATGAACGCGATGACCTTGCCGAGGATGCCCCTGCCGCCGTACTCGTTGATGTAGATCGCGCCGAGCAGGCCGAGCGGTATCGCGATCAGCGCCGCGAAGCCGGTGATTATCAGGGTCCCGATCACCGCCGGGCCCATGCCCCCGACGCCGAGGGGAAGGACGGCCGGCGGGATGGTGGGGCTGGTGAGGAACTGCCAGCTGATCGCCTTCGCGCCCCTGGAGATGACCGTGTAGAGCACGAAGCCCAGCGGGGCCAGGACGACGACGAACGCGACCCACATCAGCGTGGTCATGATCTGGTTCTTGGCGCGCCGCCAGCCGGGCGGCTCGCGCAGGTCCGGCGCCCGCGGTCCCGCTGGCTGGGGGGTCGCCGATTCGGAGATGGTTGACATCAGGCCCCCCTCGCGCGCCGTGCGGAGCGCTCGACGATGCCGCGGGCGCTCAGGTTAATGATGATCGTGATGACGAACAGCATCAGGCCGAGCCCGATCAGCGCGGAGCGGAACGTCGCGCCCGCCGCCTCGCCGAACTGGTTCGCGATGACCGCCGCGATGGAGTAACCGGGGTAGAAGAGGTGGGGCGTGACCGTGGCCGAGGCTCCGATCACCAGCGCCACGGCGATCGTCTCGCCCATCGCCCGGCCCAGCCCGACCAGCGTCGCTCCGACCACGCCGCCCTGGCTGTGTGGCCAGATGGCACCGCGGATCATCTCCCAGCGGGTCGCGCCGAGCGCGTACGCACCCTCCTTGTCGATGACCGGCACGGTCGCGATGACCTCGCGGGCCAGGGAGGTGATGATCGGCGTGATCATGACGGCGAGGATGATGCCGGCGGTGAAGAACGAGGAACCCTGAACGTTCTGCCCGCCGAACAGCGTGCCCAGCACCGGGACGCCGCTGACGCCACCGGAGATGCTCGTGTAGATGTGCTGCAGCCACGGGGCGAACACCTGGATGCCCCACAGGCCCCAGACCACGGACGGCACCACGGCCAGCAGGTCGATGACGTAGATGACGGGCCGGGCCCATCTCCGGGGCAGAACCTCGTTCAGCAGCAGCGCTATGCCGACGCTGACCGGGAAGGCGATGATGAGCGCGATGACCGAGCTGATGACCGTGCCGTACAGGAAGGCCATCGCCCCGAACGTGTTCTTCGACGGGTTCCAGGTGGCGGAGAAGATGTTCGTGCCGGTGGTCGTGAACCAGTGCGTGGACTGCTCGGCGGTGGACACGGCGATCAGCACGAGGATGACCAGGACTAGCAGGCCGGCGGCGAGCGCGAGGTACTGGAAGCCCCGGTCGCCGAGGGGCCGCCGCTGGGCGAGCGGGTGGGGGGGGGCCG
>JAFMRC010000100.1:10846-14849 GCA_017354375.1 Nocardiopsaceae bacterium
GGCCCCCGGGGCGGTACCCGCCTGGCTCACCGCGCTCACGGGAGAACCTGAGCTTGGCGTGTCATGACAACTTTCCTAGCGATCGTTTTCCTAGCGGATTTCCTCGCGAGCCTTACGAGGTGATCTTGTTCAGCTGGGCCTTGGCCTTGGCGTCGATGCTGGAGGGCAGCGGCGCGAGGTTGAGGGATTTCAGCAGGCTCTGGCCCTGGCCGAGCAGGTAGCCGAGGTAGGCCTTGAGCAGCGTGACGTCCTTCGCGTTCGGCTGCTTGGCGTAGACCAGGTCCCACGACTGGTAGGTGACCGGGTAGGACGTCGCGCCCGGCTCGTCGACCGTTGAGAAGGTCAGGTTGGACGAGGGGGTGACGTGCGATGCGGCCGCGGCCGCCGTGGTAGAGGACGGCGCGACGTACTTGCCGGCCGCGTTCTTGACCGATGCGGCGGACAGGCCCGACGCCGTGGCGGTCGAGTAGTCCACGTAGCCGATGGCGCCCTGGGTGGACTTGATGATCTGCGCCACGCCGCTGCCGCCGTTGCCCGCGCGGGCGGTGGACGGCCAGTTGATGATGGAGTTCGTGCCAAGCTTCCAGTCGCTGCCCCCAGCCTTGGAGAGGTAGCTGGAGAAGTTGTCCGTCGTGCCCGAGGAGTCAGACCGGACGGCGAGCGTGATCGAGGTGCTGGGCAGCTTGAGGCCGGGGTTGAGTGCCTTGATCGCCGGGTCGTTCCAGGTCTTGATCTGGCCCTGGAAGATCTTCGCGAGGGTCGGCGCGTCCAGCTTCAGGCCCTTCACGCCGGGCAGGTTGTAGGCGAGCGCGATCGGGCCAACCTGGACCGGGAAGTACAGCACCTTCTTGCCGCTGGGAACCTGGGACGCCTCGCTGGAGGGGATCGGGGAGTCCGAGCCGGCGAACAGCACCGAATTCTTGTAAAAGGCGGCGCGACCGCTGCCGGAGCCGATGGGCGCGTAGTTCACGGTGACGTTCGGGTCGGTCGACTTGAACTGCTGGATGGCCGCCTGCTGGAAGTTCTCCTGGAAGGTTGAGCCGGACGCGTTGATCGTGCCGCTCGCGGAACTACCCGAGCCGCCGCCACCGGGCGGGGTCGAGTTCGACGAGCACGCGGCCACGCCCGCGACCGCGGCGAGGACAACCCCCGCCGCGGTGAGCCGTCTACTGGATGGAAGTTGCATATCGGATTTACTCCTTGGTCGATATACGCGCGTTTTCTCGGCCGGTTTGCCTAGATTCGCTCTATCCGCAGCGCCTGCAGCGTCTGCAGCCTGCATTACGTGCAGCCCCGAGCCGTCTGGTGGCGGATTACCAACGCGAACCAGGACGACCTGCGTATAGTCTGGCGTTAGTTCCTTGACGCGCCGGTCAACCAAAGGCGTCCGCAGATTGTCTATAAGGTAAACTTCTGGTGTCTAATCCGGGGGCGAAAGGGCGGCTCAAGGCAAGCATGCCAGGGCGCTGGCCTTAGGAGGGACGGGGGTGGCCTCAGGGGAGGGTGAGGCGTTCCCTCGTTTCTCCACATGAAATTAAGAAGATGCCTCAGATATCCCTGACATTCAACTCACGTTTACCTGGCGTGAATATCAAGTTACCTATGCCGCGACCGTCGGTGCCGCAACCCAGGACCGCTGCCGGGGTGCTAGCGGACAGGATCGCGGCGGCCCTGGTACACCGAGAGCCGGGCTGGCGGCTGCCACGGCGCAGCTCGCTGGCTCGTCGCTACAACGTCAGCATGGCCGAGGTCGATGTCGCCATCGCCGAGCTCGTCCGGCGGTCGCTGATCCGCCGGCTGCCCGACGGGCAGCTATACCGGGCCAGCCCGGCGGAGTACCTGATTCCGGTGGAGGGGATCGGTGGCCTCGCCACCCGGCTCGACCCGATGGGCGGCGACCTGACGTGCCAGGCCAGGCATGTCTCGCAGCGGGACGCCCCGCAGGACGTGACGTGGACACTCGGCGTCGAGGGCGAGGCGCAGGTGCGGGTCGTCCGGAGCGTCTGGATCGCGGGCGGCGAGCCGGTGGCGATCGCGACCTGCTACGTGCCGGAACCGTACGCGGGCTCACTCGGCGATGCCGACGTCACCTCGCTCGGGGACGTCCTGCTATCGGTGCCGGGCGCGGAGCCATCCGGGGAGCCGGCCCGTGCCACGGCGGTCGATCTTGAGATGGCGCCGCCGCAGCCATCGGTGGCACGCGGCCTCGGACTGGTGCCCGGACAGGTGGCGCTATCAGTGACGGTCAGGTTCGACGACCCGGCCACTGGCACGCCCGCCGGGCTCACGGTCGTCAACCTCAAGCCCGAGTACTTCCGGGTCGTCATCCACGTGGGCGCCACAGCGCCGTCGACGGAGGACGCGGAGGACGCGGATTACGGGGAGGACGCGGATTACGGGGAGACCGGAGATGACGCCAGTGGAGATAACACCCTGGTAACACCCGAATAACGAACGCTGGGCGCCGGATAACCAGTGATCCCTGGACACGTACCGTGCGTTACTGGCACCCTAAAGCCAATGCCGGCTCAGCTGGGACCAGGGACGGAGCCCGCTCCGCGGCGTGCTCGGTACCTGATTCCGAGGCAGCTGCCGCGCCGCGGGGAGATCGTCGCTGCCTGCGTCGTGGCGCTGCTCCTCATCCACTTGGTGCTCGCGCAGCTGACGTTCGTGCTGGCGGTCGTGTTCATCGGGATCAGCAGGACCAGCAGGTGGCGGCTGTCCTGGCTCGCCGTCCCCGCCGCCGTCGGCGTGGCCTGGGCGCTTGCGCTCGGCCCGGCCGCCGTGACCGGTTTCGCCGTCGGCTCCGGCCATGTCCTCAGCTACCTCGGCGCGCACGGGCTGCTGCACGTCCACGGCGCGTTCGCGAACGCGGGCAGCTGGCTGCCGCTGCAGTTCCCGCTCGCGCTGGTCGCCGCCGCGGCCGAGGCCGCGGTGGCCGGATGGCTGGAGTGGCTGCACACCGACGAATGGGTCCTCCCGCCGACCCGGCCCGGAGTGGCCGCCGCGGTCCGGCGCTCGGCGACCGTACGGAGGATCCGCGCCGGCTCCGTGGTCACCAGGGACGGCGCTACCCTCGGCGTGGTGCCCGCGACCGGCGCCCGTGCCGCCCTCAGCTGGACCGAAGTGGCGGGCGGCGTCCTGTTCACTGGCGTGGCGGGACGCGACATAACCTCCACCTGCTTCCAGCCCGTGCACGCCGCGCTCCGGCTGCGCAAGCCGGTGATCGTCATCGACCTCACCGGCGACCCCGCGATGGGCAGCGCACTGGCCGCGGCGTGCTCCGCCGCCGGGGCGCCGCTACAGGAGTTCGGGACTCCGGATGGGAGCTACGAGCCGTTCCGCGGCGCGGATCCGGCCCGGCGCACCGAGCTCACGCTGGCGTTGCTCGGCGCGCTCGCACCGGGAGGGTGGCCCGGGGGGAACCCCAGCGGTGCGGAGCTGTGCCTGCGCACCGCGTTCGAGCTGATGACGGCGGTGCCGGCCGACGCCACGACCCCGGTGCTCGACGACGTCGCGCACCTGCTCAACCCGGTGGCCGCCCGCGCCAGGCTCCGGCTGGTTCCGGCGGACAGCCCGCTCGCGGGCCAACTGGCTGAGCGGGTACAGGCCATGGCGGGCCTGGCCAGTACCGACCCGGAAGCGGTGGCCGGGGTCGCGCGCAGGCTTGCGGAGGTGCGCGGCTCCCCGGTCGGTGGCTGGCTGCGCTCCGGCGGCTCCGGGCACCCCGACATCGATCTCGCGCGCGTGATCCGGGACCGTTCCGCCGCGCTGTTCCGCCTCGATTCGCCGCCGGTGGCGCGCTTGGCCTGCGCCGACCTCCTGGCGCTCGGCGATGACCTGCGCCGCCTTGAGGTCGATGGCGACGCGGTCGTGGTGCTGTGCGGGTGTGAGAAGCTGCCCGCCGACACGGTGGCCGCCCTCGCCGCCAGCGGCGCGACGGCGGGCCTGCCCGTGCTCGCGACCACCACGTCCGCGGTGGCCGCGGAGCGGCTGGCCGGGG
>JAFMRC010000538.1 GCA_017354375.1 Nocardiopsaceae bacterium
GCTCCAACGAGCGCGCCGCCGCCGCGGCGGCGGTCAACCCGCGCACGGTGAAGCTGCAGGCGTTCGGGGTCGCCGCGTTCATCGCCGGGGTGGCCGGGGTGCTGTATGCGTACAACTTCGGCTCGGTCAGCGCCGACCGGTTCGACCCGGTGACCGCGCTGAGCCTGATCGCCTTCGCCTACGTGGGCGGCATCACCCTCATCTCCGGCGCGGTGTTCGCGGGCCTGATCTCAGCACAGGCCCTGGTCCCGTACGCGCTGGACAAGTGGTTCGGGCTGAACGGGACGTGGTTCCTGCTGTTCGGCGGGGTGGTGCTGATCTTCACCCTGCTGCAGAACCCGGACGGCGTCGCCGGGGATCTCTACCGCCGGCTGCACAAGCGGCCGGCCATCCGCCCGCCCGAGGTGACGGGCGAGGCCGGCGCACCTGACGCGATCGGCGCGGCCTCTGGCACCCCTGGCACCTCCGGAACCCCTGGCACCTCCAGCACCCCTGGCACCTCGGGTGGCCCGCCGGTGCTGCGGGTGCGCGGCCTGTCGGTGCGGTTCGGCGGCGTGCGGGCCGTGGACGAGGTCACGCTGGAAGTCGGCCAGGGCGAGCTGGTCGGCCTCATCGGCCCCAACGGCGCGGGCAAGACCACGCTCGTCGACGCCGTCACCGGGTTCGTGGGCGGCGCCGGAATCGTCGAGCTGGCCGGAACCGACCTGCGCGGCCTCCCCCCGCATGCCCGTGCCCGCCGCGGCCTGGCACGGACCTGGCAGGGAACCGAGCTGTTCGACGACCTGGACGTGTCCGAGAACCTGGCCGTGGCGTCCCGGGACTCGGCCGCCGGGGCGCTGCGGCTGGTCGGCATGGAGTGGGCGGCGCGGGCGATGCCCTCCCAGCTGTCGTCCGGCCAGCGCAAGCTCGTCGGCGTGGCCCGCGCGCTGGCCGCGCGCCCGAGGCTGCTGTGCCTGGACGAGCCGGCCGCCGGCCTGGACACCCGCGAGAGCACCGAGCTCGGCGCCCGCCTGCGGGCGCTGGCCGACGAGGGCCAGTCGATGCTGCTGATCGAGCACGACATGAGCCTGGTCCTCGGCATCTGCGACCGGGTCGTGGTCCTGGAGTTCGGCCAGGTGATCGCGTCCGGCCTGCCCGCCGAGGTCCGCAAGGATCCGCGCGTGATCGCCGCCTACCTCGGAGACGACGCCGGGATCCCGTCCGCGGGCTAATCAGCGGCCGCTAGTTTCGGTGGCCATGCCAATCCGCCAGGGCAGCAGGTTGTAATTGCCAGAGGCCGACGGGTTCTCGCCCTGGTAGACCATTTGCAGGTGGCAGGGGTTGATCGTGGGGGTCTGGTCGTAGTTGTCGCGGATCAGCTCGCCGCTGCTGAAGTCCTGGGTCCAGGCGGTGCCGTCGAACGTCACGTTGGCGGCGCCGATGAACGGGTTGCTCTCCGTGTTGGCCAGCGGGGTCCATGCGCCGTTGATCGCGTTGGACGTGTAGGACGTGTAGATGCGGCGGCCGGTGGAGGCGATCGCCTCGACGAGCAGCAGGTACTGGTTCGTCTCCGCCACCTTGTACACGGCGTCGGCCTCGAAGAAGCTGAACCGGGCGGGGTTCGACGCGGCGATGACCGGCTGGCTCATGCCGTTGGGGAAGTCCTTCACGGAGGTCTGCGAGCGGTACAGGTGCCCGTTGTCGTCCATCGAGAACAGGTAGCAGTTGGTGGCGTCGCACGTGTTCCACGAGTCGACCCAGTATCCGGGGCCGATATTTTCAGTGATGATGGGTGGCATGCCGGAGTAGAAGTAGCGGCTGGCGCTCCACCCGTGAGGGTTGGCGATGTCGGGGTTGGTGGAGTAGCCGATGTTGTCGCCGGTCTGGTAGATCACGTACCACAGGTGCTGCGGCGCGAAGTAGAAAAGCTGCGGAGCGGTCTTGTAGCCGCCTCCGATCGCGGTCTGGTCGGCGTAGACCGGCTGCGCGGCATTCGCCTGGGACCAGTTGGCGAAGCTCAGGAATTCCATGCTGTAGTTGCCCGCGGAGTTCGCCACCGAGGCGGCCACGTACCACCTGCCGCGGTACCGCACCACCGACGGGTCTTTCACCGAGATGATGTCGTGGGAATCGGAGTGCGGGCTGATCAGCACGCCGCTGGACTGCCAGGTGAAGCTGCCGGGCAGCGTGTGCCCCGCCGCGGCATCAGGGGACGGGCTCGCCGTCCGGGACGAGGGAGCCGCCTGGGACGACGGAGCCGCCGCGGCCGGGCCGGACGTCA
>JAFMRC010000316.1 GCA_017354375.1 Nocardiopsaceae bacterium
AGCACCTCGCCCAGGACCGGCTCGGCCAGCTCGCCCTCGGCGGCCGCCGACGTCAGGTAGTCCAGGCTGGCGTCCAGCATGGCGAGGGCCTCCGCGTGCCCGCCCGGAACCCCGTCGCCGCCGGTGCACACCCTCAACCACCCCCCTTCGACCCGTTACTGCAATTCTAAGCCGACACATAAGGTATTTCAAGATGTAGCACCAAGATCATTTTCGAAACATGCCCCGTAAGGTGAATGGTTAAGGTTAAGGAATCTCTAAATGACCCGCTCTCGCGGTTCCGCGACCTGCCGACCTCACTCGGTTAGCGGGATTCGGATGAGCTCCTCCAGCCCGGCCAGGGGATCCTGGCGGCCGAGGTAAAGGGTGCTCCACCGCTCCATGAACGGCGTGTCGACCCGCAGCAGTTCATCGTCGGTGGGTTCGGGCGGGAAGAGGAGTTCCCGCAATTCGCTGGTCGTGGCGTCCGCCAGGTCCGCGGCCGGGATCCCTGTCGCGTCCCGGGGGATCTCACGCAGCATTTCGCCAACGAACCGTTCCATCCGCGCCGGGCGGCCCGCCAGCTCGGCCATTCGCTCCGCCGCCCGGAGCGTCATCTCCCGGTAGAACTGCCGCGTGTACTGATCGGGACCGTGCGGTTCCCCGTCCACGGCGCTGGGTTCCCCATGGAACCAGTAGGCGTGGGCTACCGCCCGGCCGTACTGGCGCGCGGCCATGTCCGGCCTGTCGCTGAGCCAGCAGACGTCGGCCCACGTCCGGTGGAGGTTGGCGAGGAGTTCCCGGTCCCATTCGCCGGTACGCGATGCGAGCTGTTTCACCAGGGCGGCGCCTTCCGCGAGCCGTTCGCCGGAAACGCGCAGGTCGCGGCGTTCCAGGGCCATGTCCGAGCGTTCGAAGACGAGCCACGCGGTGGTCCACTCGTCCCCGAGATCGCGGAAGGCCGTGAGGGCGGCCTCGTAGAATCGCTCGGCGCTGGGATCTTCCGGATCGCGGAAGCGGCGCGAGTGAGCGAGGAACAGCGTGATGAACGCGTCCGCCCGGATCATCGTGGCCTGCTCTTCCGCCGTGGCCAGCCGCCTCGCCGCCGGGCTCAGCCCGCCGACCGGGCTCAGCCCGCACAGGACCCGGACCTTGATGAGATTGTCGCGTATCGCGTCCCACGGCGAGGTACGGGGCTTGATGTGGGTTTCCGGGTAATCGCCGATCAGCTCGGCAAGCACCGTCGGCAGTAGCCGATCGGGATCCTCGCCCCGTCCCAGCGGGACGGGGCCGGCGCCCTGGGCTCGCGCCCACCCGGCGGACACGCGGGCCCAGTCGTCGAGGAGGCCGCGCATGAACGGAAACGAAACGTAGTAGCCCCACCACCAGAACGCCTCGAGAAAGACCAGGGTAAACCGTGCCCGCGTGACAAAGGACCTATCGGACGCGAGTCCGGAGTGCCGCAGCCACTCCCGCTTGCACTCTTGCCAGTCCGGATCCTCGAAGCGGTACCACGCGCCGTAGCTGCCGTATGGCTCCCTCTCCCACTTCTCGAGCCGCCGGAAGTAATGCTGGGCCACCACCGACTGGAGCCGTCGCCATTCCCCGGGAGCGCTGGCACGCAACCGGAAGGCGACCGATTGCCGGATGAACTCATGGAGCCGGAACCTGTCGGGCGGCCCGCCGGAAATGGCGGGAACCGGATGCAGCATCCGCAACCCGGACAGTCTCGCGATGATCTTGCCGGCCTCGGCCTCCCGCGGGTTCTCGGGGTCGATCAGCTCGGCGAGCAGCCTGGCGTCGAATATGCCCGCCGCGGAAGCCGCTTCGACGGCGCCCGGCAGGTCATCCCCGCGCGTCGCGTGCAGGATCTCGACGACGAGCCCGGCCCAGAATTGGTCCCCCTCGCCGGGCAGGCTGTCCAGCATCCGGCGGAGCTCGGCCGCCCTCAGTTCCGCGCCGCCGGAGTTCATGATCAGGTTGCCGACAAGGTTCATCCCTTCGGGGTGCCCGCCGGTGAAGTCGTGAGTTATCGCGGCGAGTTCCCCGGGCGGGGCCGAGGTGCCAAGTCGGCGTCGCAGGTAATCGGCGACCTCATCGACGCTGAAGAACGGCAGCTCCATGGGCTCCACGCCGGTCCCTTCCCGCCACAGCGGGACATCCGACGGCGTGCGGGCGAGGACCGTCAGCGTGTTGCGCAGCCGCCCGGCCATCCGGATGAACCACTGGCCCAGCTCGTTATCCGCCGCGAGCTGGAACGTATCGACCGTGATAAGAACCTGGCGACGTGCCGCGAATTCCCCCCACGCCTCGGCAAAGCCATCGTCCAGCTGGCTTTGCAGTACCCGAATGTGCTGCCGGAACGCGGCGTCATCCTGCGTGACGCGGATTTCCGCCTCGCCGATGGACGCGCGCTTCCCGATGGTGACGCTTGCCGCCGGCGATGCGGGCATGGTGGCCTCGCGCCACAGGCGCTGCGACAGCGAGCGGAAACCCTTGAATACCCGTGCATCCCCGGCAAGGGAACCCATGAGCTGCCGCGACGTGGCGAATACCTCGCGGACGATGTCCAGGCTGGCATTGGCGCCAAGGTCGCCGGGCGGGAATCCCACTCCGAGGCCGTGCCGCCGCATATCGAGGGTATAGACGCTAATCTCCCGGCCGGGGAGTTCCAGGTGCCTGGCCCGATCAGCCAGCCGCTGGAGGAACGAGGACTTCCCCACCCCGCGCACGCCGACGATGTCCCGTACGGCGCCCTCGCCCGGGATGGCCAGGGCGTCAAGCGACTCCCGCAACTCGCGCCGACGGCCGACGAACAGGTCCGCCACCGTTTACACCGCGTCCCGCCCGTCATCCGGAACCGCTCGTGGCGCTTGCATGCCCGCCGTTACCTCGAGCGTGTCAAGGTCCGATCCCGGGCCGACATCGACCCTGGCGTGCCTGCTGGCGTCCGCCCGCATCGCCCTGATCCTGCTCTTACGGCGAATGGCCACCTCGGCCACGCCGGACACGCCAGCCGCATCCGGGCCTTGCTGCTGGAGGTAAAGCCACACCGAGGCCACCGCGCTGGCCAGCGTGAGCACGCCAACCGCTACCCAGGCCCAGATATCATTCCGCCGCGCCGTCGCATATGTAATGGCGATGGCGATGCCAGAGGTAATGGCCGCCGTGACGAACGTCGGCAACCCCACCCGTCGTATGAGACCCATGGCCACCATTCCCTCCCAAACCGCTTTTACGGGATATTTCCCGTAAATCAGCGGTCCCGGGATCACTATAAGCAGTGACGATGACCCGGCCAATAGCCAGAACGGTAACCTCATGGAACCCGCGGCCCCGGGAAAACGAGTTGATGGCCGGGTCCGCGGCAGGCTACGTTCCGGGGCATGGGTAACTACATGGTGATGGTCCGTCGTGCCCGCCGCCGGGCGGTCGCGCCGGGCATGGGGCTGGCACCGGCTCGCTGACGAATGGGCGGCGCGGGTGGTCGCCGCCGCCGGGGTACGGCCCGGCGAGCTCGTGCTCGACATCGGGGCCGGTGAAGGAGCATTGACCGCGCACCTGGTGCGGGCGGGGGCGCGGGTGATCGCGGTCGAGCTGAACCCGCGACGGGCCAGCGTCCTCCGCGAGCGGTTCCCCGGCATCACCGTGGTGCACGCGGACGCCACCTCGATCCGGTTGCCCGGCCGTCCGTTCCGGGTGGTGGCGAGCCCGCCGTACGGGATTTCGTCCAGCTTGCTGCGGACGCTGCTGGCGCCCGGCAGCAAGCTGGTCGCCGCTGACCTCGTGTTGCAGCGCGCCGTGGTGCGCAAGCACGCTTCTGGTGCCACGCGAAGGTTCAACCTGACCATGGGCCTCACGCTGCCGCGGAGCGCGTTCCAGCCCCCGCCGCACGTGGACTCCGCGGTGCTCGTCGCCCGCCGCCGGAGATGACCGCGGTGGCACAGGACGCCGATCGCCGGCGATTAAGCCCGGCCATCCCCTCCGTCTATAAGGAGACACCGCGTCCGACCGGAAGGAGTCGCGATGCCCCGCACCCGGGTCCACAACATGAACATCTCCCTCGATGGCTACGCCGCCGGCGAGCATGTGACGTTCGACGCCCCCATCGGCGGCGCCGAGCAGCTGTTCACGTGGTTCGACGGCCGCGTGATCCACGGCATCGATAAGGCGGATGCCCCCGTCACCCTGGACCGCGCCCTGACCAGCATGTGGAGCCAGGGCATCGGCGCCGAGATCATGGGGCGCCGCAAGTTCGGTCCCCAAGCCGGCGACTGGCCCGACGACGGGTGGCGGGGCTGGTGGGGCGACGAGCCGCCATTCCAGACACCGGTGTTCGTCATGAGCCACCACCCGCACCCCACGATCGACTTCCCCAACGGGACGAGCTTCCGGTTCGTGGACGGCCCGCCGGACAAGGTGCTTCGCCTGGCCCAGGAGGCCGCGGGCGGCCTCGATGTCCGCATCGGCGGAGGACCCTCGACCGTGCGCCAGTTCCTCCAGGCCGGCCTGGTCGACTTCATGCACCTGGTGATCGTGCCGATAACCCTCGGGCACGGCGTATCGCTCTGGGAGGGATCAAGCGGCCTCGAAGACCGCTTCACCATCGAGTCGGTCACCTCGCCTAGCGGCCTGACTCACCAGCTGTGGAACAAGAACGACCACGACTGACCCCCGCACCCCGAACCGGGACCGGAGCACGGTTCATACCGGCCAGATGCTGAGCCGGAGCCGTTCCTCGATGTCCGGATCGTCCGCCGCCGGGTCGAGCGGCAGGCGGGCCACCCGCACGCGGTGCCGCCCGCGGCCGACCTCGAACCGGGCGGCATCCGGCAGGAAGTCCGTGCACCCCATAACCACGACGCGACCGGAGGGAACGTGCAACTCCCCTTCGACGATACGGCCCGTGGCGTCCCCGGCAGGCGGCTCTTCCTGGAGCACCTCGACCGAGACGCCCACGTCAAGATCGGTGGACGTCACGATGCCCACCGCGTCATCGGCGACGACGATGCCCGCCTCATACGCCTCGTCATTCCAGTAATTGCCGAGATCGGTTTCGGATTCCTCGTCGAATACGTGGATCTGGTGATAGTCAGCGAACAGGATCAGTTCTGTGGCCACTCGGCTCGCCTCCTCCCGCCGCGGATAAGTGTCACGCTACGCGATCGCGACCGGGGGTCACATGACGGTGAGAACCTCGCTGTCGGGCTTGCGCGTGATGTCGGGCACCCGTGCTCCCGCGGCCGGGTACCCGACGGGGATCAGGACGAAGGCGCGCTCGTGCGCGGGCCGGCCGAGCACCTCGCCGAGGAAGCGCATCGGGCTCGGGGTGTGGGTAAGGGTGGCGAGGCCAGCCTGGTGCAGCGCGGCGAGCAGGATGCCGACCGCGATGCCGACCGACTCCTTCGCGTAGTACGGGCGCGGGGTCTGCTCGCTCTTGTGCACCTCGAACACGGCGATCAGCACGGGCGCCGTCTCCAGGAACGGCTTTCGCCAGTCGGTACCGAGCGGCTCCAGCGCCTCAAGCCACTCCCGGCTCGCCCGGCGGGCGTAGAAGGCACGTTCCTCTTCCTCGGCGGCCTCGCGAATCCGGCGCTTGACGGCGGGGTCGGTCACCACGACGAAGTGCCACGGCTGGAGGTTCGCCCCGCTCGGCGCGGTGGCGGCTGCCCGGATCGCGGTCGTGACGACCTCCATGCTCACCGGCGTGACGCTGAAATCACGGATGGTGCGCCGTCGTGCCATCGTGTCCCGAAACGCGCGCACTCGCCGCAGCGACTCACCGGCCGGCACCTCGCGCCAGGGCAGCGCCACCGTCCGATGCCTGGGGTTACAGGTCATGCATCAAAAATGTACCTGTCCCCGCCCTCAGCCGAGGGTGATCTCGCTCCCGTTGACCTTGATGCCGACCGGCGGCAGCGGCTTGGGCGCGGGACCCGCGACGACGGAGCCGTCCTTGACGCTGAACTTGCTGCCGTGGCAGGGGCAGTCGATGGTGCCGCTGGCGACCTGGTCGACGGTGCACCCCTGGTGGGTGCAGACGGCGCTGAACCCCTTGAAGGTGCCGGACTCGGGCTGGGTGACGACGACCTTCTGGCTGGAGAAGACCTTGCCGCCGCCGGCCGGGATCTCGCTGGTGGTGGCGAGCGCTCCGCTCGCGCCGCCGCCGGACCCGCCGGAGCCGGAGCCGCCGGACCCGCCGCCCGCCTGGCCGCCGGACCCGGAACCGGCGGAACCACCGTAACCGCCCGAACCCGAACCGCACGCGCTAACTACGCTAGCCAGGCCCGCCAGGCCGACGCCCGCCAGCACGCCGCGCCGGCCGGGAGGCCCGCCGGGGC